>MBAA01000098.1:494-809 GCA_001940655.1 Promethearchaeota archaeon CR_4 | reverse complement strand
TCGATTCCGCTAGGATCGCACGTACATTAATTCCCCAATAGCATTTTGTTTCCTTTTTCTTTTTTAGCTCTACCTCCTAATAAAAATTTTTTACTACTTTTTCCCAAGAAAATGTGGAACACGATAACATAGTGTCATTCTTTTTCTAATTCCACACGTATTCCCCGCATTTTCCAGTAACTTGAATTGTAAAATTTGCGAAAATCATCCCAAAAATTGTTGTTCGATTAAAAATCCACAAGTGAGATGGGGTGATTAAGTGAAGTTTGAATGGAAACTTAAAAAAAAAGAAAAAACTATCGAAAAATAGATTCA
>MBAA01000098.1:0-488 GCA_001940655.1 Promethearchaeota archaeon CR_4 | reverse complement strand
ATTTGTTCGCCCGTTTTCGATTTCTTAAGTAATTTTTTGGTAACCACCGCCTAAATGAAATAATGCAACTTTATCACCTGATTTCGGAATCCTTACTCATTCGTCTTTGATTTTGGTTTTTTTTTCACCTAGCAATCCATACTTTGTGTATGGGGGTTTTAATCCAGAGATATATTCCACATACTGATGATCAAACACGTCAGGGATACGACCGCGTGCGGAATTCCTTATAGGGGGATCATAAGGTTGGTTTAAGTTTTCATTGGATTCGTCATTAAGAGCTCTTTTTACCATCTCTTTTTTCGTGAGGTTCTCTAATTCCATAGAAACGCCTCAATTTTGGGAGTAGACGGAAATAAAGTTGGAATAACCAAAATTATTCTCGCACGGGAACATTTTCATCGTGATTCCTAAATTTCCTGTGGTTGTTTAAATTAACCTGATCTGAACCAAGGTTTCCTCGCGGATAATATCCGAATATGATCCCC
>MBAA01000058.1:24868-25808 GCA_001940655.1 Promethearchaeota archaeon CR_4 | reverse complement strand
CCTCCTCAAGGGGTTTCACTTCGGGGGCCTTGGTCTCTTCCTCGGGGGGTTTCACTTCGGGGGCCTTGGTCTCCTCCTCAAGGGGTTTCACTTCGGGGGCCTTGGTTTCTTCCTCAAGGGGTTTCACTTCGGGGGCCTTGGTCTCTTCCTCGGGGGGTTTCACTTTGCTTGGTTGGGTTATTTCCTCCGTGCGTGTCAATTCGCTCGCCTTCAACTCCTCCTCGGGAGATGGCCGGAGGTTCTCGATTTTCTTGGGTGTCTTGAGAGGAACACCAGCAGCTTTCCAGTCACTCGCTACCATATCATAAATAACTTCCTCTTTCGATGGTACAATGAAAATCTCGGCCAATTTTCGGTCTTTTCTGATCTGCCCCCGCGTTCGGGAAATGTCCTTGATGATTCGCGGGATCCGCGCATTTTTAACCACTTTGACGATGGTGAATATTCCTATAATTGCGGCCGCAGTGGTCATTATGAGGATCCAATAAATCTGGGGCCACCCTAACCATTCTGGTTGTGATATGACGATGGCGAAAGTAAATGGTTCAGTTAAGGAATAGTTCCCCTTTACGACAAAGATTTCCGCAGAGAAGGTGACTTGAGCAAAGAATGCATCGTAATTATGAGTCGAAATATCCACTGCGTATCGGCCCGAATTTGCCGGGTCTTCAACTAAGACGAAGGAGATTGTGCCATACTGGTCGTTCTGAATTTGGAGGGTAACATTCGCGCCGGAGAGAGTCTGGTTGCCCAACGAATCGTCTAGGAGAGTGATCGCAATAGAGATTTTTTCCCCTTGAGGTTGAATAATGACACTTCCGGCCGTGAAATCGATTCCTACAATACGCACGGGGCGAATCCAAATATCCATTGTTAGGAACGCCAAGCGAGTCTCGTAGTTATCTTTCTCAAGGCGGATGAAGAACGAGTATCGACCAGG
>MBAA01000058.1:24682-24804 GCA_001940655.1 Promethearchaeota archaeon CR_4 | reverse complement strand
ATGCCATTGTCTACAATTTGACCCGTTGTCAAATTTAAGCGTCTCCACGTGTAACTTCCACTGACACCGAAAACGGGCAGGTTGTTGTGAGTATCATTCACGTAAAACGTCCAATTTTTGCC
>MBAA01000058.1:22516-24645 GCA_001940655.1 Promethearchaeota archaeon CR_4 | reverse complement strand
GGAGCCATAGAGGTTCCATTGAAGATGAGGCGCGTGGGCACGGCCAGGACATTTATGGACACCATTAGGAAATTAGGCGTGTAATTTGCGAGGGATCCGGTGATTTGTAATACTTTTACTCCCACGTTTGTATTCCGTGTATTAAATGTGAGAACATATTCACCATCTACAACAGGGGAAATCGCTCCCTCTCCCGCCAGGGAGCTATTCCCAATCACATAATACCTGATGGCACCACCTACATTAAGGCCCCACCTGTTTGTCCACTGATTCTCTTGTAGCACATCGAGCTGATATGACATAATATTCGCATAATTGAAGGTGAAAGAGAGAGTCCCCGAGTGCACCGCATTAGTAACGACAACCGAGAAATAACCCGGGATATAATCCGCGATGTCGTAGGTCTGACCATTATATGTGAGTTGGAGTCCTACCTCGGAAGGGATCACGAGCTCCCCCGTGCTATTCCTGACCTCTGAAAACATCAGTTCATACTGAGTGGTTGTCCATTCTTTATCTGCAGGTAATTCAACTATATGCGAACCGGGAGATATGTTTGTAAAATTGTATTCCTGAGAGTCAACACGTGCATAGAAATGGTCCATAGTGACAGATTCAAAGAGAATCGAGAACGTGGCGTCAAAATTCAAAGCAGTGTTACTATTAAAGTCAAACGCGATGGTTTCTTCTTCAGGGTCTAAGTAATAATTTTCGAGGGTTGCGAGCGAGGAGTGCCGCCAAGAGGTGATCGGATGTTGAGTGCTGTACATGCTCCCAACCACTGTCACGTTAAAGAGTGTAGGAGTGGGTGTATTGGGTTCAGCGCGAAAGATGTCCAGTACGACACTTCGGATGCGATATCCATTCCCTGGAGAAGCAAGGCGTACCACCGCATTCCCATCTATATTAGTCACCGTATAATTGACCGCCGTACCGACCCGGGAATAATGACAGGTGGCGAAAACGTCAAAGTGGTCTATATATCCAGAGGCCACAATTGGGAAATTTAGATTCGCATCGCTCCATGAACCTGTAATGGAGGTAACGATCGGAGTCGAGCTTGTCAACAAATCAATGGTATTCGTTGGATCCTTGACCACAATGGAATAAGAACCGTGAGAGACCACGTTTGTGATGTTGAGGTCGATCTGAGTCAAATTCCACTCATTTTTAATGATGGGAACTGAATCCGTAAAGCTTGTTCCAGTTCCTCCTAGAAATTGTAACGCAAAGTCCATCGTTCGAGGAAGTGCAGCCTTGTATTGCACTGTAAATGTCTGAGTATCCGTCCAATAGGGTGCGAAAAGGGTTTGAGAGGCAGTGAATTCAGTTGGAATCGTGTGCACCGTGATGTAGTAATAAATGGGTAACACGGCAGAATATCCTGCCTCTGCTGCTTCGATGCTAACAGTATAGGTTCCACCAGGTATCATCGTTGGTGCACACGCCTTATAGGAATATTCATAGCGTCCGTTTTGGTTTGTCAATAGCATTGCCTGTGGGCCTATGATCCGAGTCCCTTGGTCATTCCAGAGGGAGCTCATTATTGATGTCGGATTTGCTAAAGAATAGGGGGAACCCAAGGCACTATGCTTGTAAAGAACCTGAATCACGAGGGTTTCATTCCAAAATACGGATATAGAAGGTTGGTTAACTGCAATCAACTTTCCAAGAAACAAATCCGTACTTAGTTGGATCCTCACCACTTTTTCAAAACCATTGATTAACGTGAAATTTTGATATGAGGCTCCGTACTCATCTCCTGACGTCACGTTTAAGCTCTGATTTGAATATTGGTTTACAAGATTGATATAAAATGAATAATTTTCGTCTGATCCTGCCACTCGGGTGCGCCAGAAAAAGGTTGCTTTCCCGTCTACCCCTGTCCGAGTTAAATTGGCAAGTGGTGTTTCTGGATTTACCGGTCCGCTAGCTTCCGTCTTGTTACAAACTTTGATGATTGCCCCGAAGACTGGAACGTCTTTTTGATCAAGTACGGTAAAGGATACGGTTGCCATTTCCAAGGTAATGCTTTTTACATGATCTACACTCGGATCGAGCGTACCTCCGTCGAATTGAATTGGATCCCCTTCGTTATATCCCGATGCATTATAGAAAACCGTGCAATT
>MBAA01000058.1:21001-22452 GCA_001940655.1 Promethearchaeota archaeon CR_4 | reverse complement strand
TAATTGCTCCCATCTTCTGTAAGGTTAACTGATATCCATCCTCCGTCCGGAAGGGGGGAATCATCGATGTCCCTGACATCAAATAAAATCGTCCAAATGGTCGAATTAAGGTGCACGTAATTGTTGATATTCTGGATTTCGACATACCCTGTTTGATTCGTGAGAAATGTGACATTGTACCCCGTGCGATTTTGCATCGTCACCGTGAAATTATAATAACCCAAATCCGTGTCCGTGAAGCTGCACTGGCCACTCTCGCTAGTTTCCTTCACGTCCTCTTTCGTGGACAAGTCCGCACTCGCGTTCAACCACACGAGCGCACCATTCACTGGAAGATTGTCTTGGTCCGTCACTAAGACCGTGATGGATGCTCGCTTTTCCTTGGCGGCGTAAACCGTATAAGTTTTTGGCGTGAACGTGTCGTTATACAATCGGTCTAACGGCGAGTAGATGCTGTCCCCTGGTCCAATTCCTTTCGGAGCCGCAACTTGATAAAAATTACTCTCGTAGACTGGAAGACCAGATTCTGAAGTACTTATGTTGACACGTGAGACATAGGTCGCTCCACTCCCCGTAAAATTAAACCACGAATCGGCAGGCACCATGAATCCTTGGAAATCCTTGTTATTGGCGTTATTGTGCCAGTAACAATCCCATTTAGTCGTGGCCATCGCCGGCGTTCCATACCCTGTACTTCCTTCCGCATTTCGATGACTTGCAGTAGAGAGCGTGGTGCCAAAATTTGGATTCAAGTTTCCCACGACGGAGATTTGTACTAGCCCTAAGTAATAATACTGCGGTAGAACCGAAAACGTGACTTTCACGAATTGAGAATTCTCGAACACTTCGTAGGTGATGTTCAACCGATAGTAACCATTATGCGCAGTCGGCTGAACGTTCTGGAGGATGATTTTATTATCCTGGGTCGTGATATTTGCTTCCGCAATTGTCATCGTTGAAAACCCTGTCCATACTCCTGAAAGAGTATTGTACCATCTCGCTTGAAAATAATTGTTGTTGATGAGTGTTTCATTTACCCGGTAAGCTGACATCGTGGGATTCGTGGGATCGCCGATGTACCACATTCGTAATACTTGCCCGTTGTATTGCGTGCTCGTGGTTAAATTGTGGGACAAAAATACCGCCACGTTCGAAGAATTGAGCGTGAGAAGCGATGTTGTGATGAATGAAGCGCTAGTCACCCTCTCCCCCTGGGGAATGTCCACCTGCCCAATAGTGTTCTGCCAATAAGTAGGAGCAAGTTTGTTGGGTATGGTTTCAGTGGTGTCGAAGTAGATGGCATATCCACGAATTACGTTTTGACTTGTGGTGCCATTCAAGACCCAAGAAATTTTTATATACGCGTTGGAGTCAGGAGAATATCCGGTACCATACCAGAGACTCGATGGCACCTCATATTTTGCAGTATCGTCAAATATTTGATAATCTTC
>MBAA01000058.1:20641-20947 GCA_001940655.1 Promethearchaeota archaeon CR_4 | reverse complement strand
GTTATTGTCAAAAGTTTTTCCGGAAAACCCTAACTCCTCCGCGAGCACCAACGAGAAATTAATCCAGATCTCAAAGAGTGAATTCTCCCGATCAACGCTACTGGCGTTTATTTCGATGAGCTTGCGGTATTGCCAAGTAACGTTCCACCATGGAGGTTCAACCATCGGATCACCGGCAGATGAAGGAGTCTCTATCTGATTTTGGTTTTTTCCGGGGTTCTCGTTTGTGCCTTGATTGCCGAACCCGTCATCTCTTGTGAGGGGTTGTAACATCGCAGAACAACCAATCATTATTAAAAGCATGGA
>MBAA01000058.1:18817-20625 GCA_001940655.1 Promethearchaeota archaeon CR_4 | reverse complement strand
TTAATTCTCATGAACATTACCCTGAAAAAATAATTGTGATTTTTTCTGGATTACATTGAACGAGAGATAGACCCATGTATCCTAAGTGAATTTTGAAATAGATTCAGCAGGTGTTAATATTCCGCGAGCCAAAAATTTCGCATTTTACTTTCCAGAAGGATTTTTCCACCAATTGTCAGGAGGATTTGGAAGGATTCGGGATTAGGTTGGCCTAAGACCTAAGTGTTTCAAAATACCTAATTACACTCGCTTACACACAAAATTGTTTAATTGAAACCAATGGAGCTTAAACGTGAAATCTTATTATTTTATATCATGTTGGTGTTTTCTATCGGGAAGTCACGCGTCCAAGGTGCTTTGGTGTGAACGTTGCCCACGGGGACTTGGTTGTCGCCACGAACGACTCCACGGGTCAAACGCGCATTTTCTGGCAGGAGCAGGAAATCTTCGGGAAAATCTCGCCCGCCCTTTATTATGCAGGGGAGTGGCTCTCGGAGGATAATGCCACCATCACCTTCGAAAAGGCCGAACGCGTGGATCTGGAAAGTTTCGAAAATCGGACGGACTTTCATTTCGGCCGGAGTACCCGCGTGGACAAGTATTATCGCGTTCGGGCGGGGGCAGAGGTGTTCACGTGTTTTGTGCGTATTCATATCTTCCTCGAGCGGACGCTCCTCTACGTGAACGTGGACATTGAGGGAAATACTCCAAAATCGGACACTCTCGGCGGATTCGTGGATGTGGGTGTACCCTGCAACGTGGAGGTTTATCGCCTCTTCCACGGCGCACCCGACAATCCTCCCTTGGTTGACCAACCAGACAAGCAATCCAACGGCATCCCGTACTTCGCTCCTCACCAAGACGCGTGGCAATACCCGTGCCTCACGCCCCGTTTGGTCAACAATGATCATTTCCCCATCTCTTACCTGCTGGGCAAAGTTGGTGGGAGCGTGGTCGCGTGCGTAGGCATCAACCGCTACGGACAGCGGGGGATCCTCCGTGCGAGTCACTTGGGGATGATTCCCCACGGCCTCAAATTCGTGTCAGGGAATTACCTGCCCGCCCAGAAATACGAACACCTCTCCGGGGGCCTCATTGCTTTCGGAGAGGATCCCTACGAGGTGACTTCGCGAATTTTCCGGACGGATATGGAGATTTTGAAACGCCCGCACGCCCTCCGCGTGACGAAGGAATATCCCGAAATTTTCGAATACTTAGGATTCTGCACGTGGAATATCTTTCATACGGATGTGGACGAAGTCGGCATCCGAAACCTGGCCGCACATAATTTCACGCGAGATACGGGATCCGACCGCTTCAAGTTTCTCGTCATTGATGACGGGTGGCAGTCCGTCAACGGCACGGATGTGCAACAAGGACATCCCCCTCCTCCTTCCGAGTGCAAGACGAAGCGGGGTTTGCGGGCGCTCTCGGCGAATTACAAGTTCCCGGGAGGAATCCGCGCAGTGGTCAATCACATCAAGGATCATTACGGAATGCGCTGGGTCGGTGTTTGGCTGACCGCGTCAGGGTATTGGGACGGCGTGGAACCGAACTCCCCCCTCGGGCAGAAATACCCCATCGTCACGACCAACGGGGCAGGATTTCCTGATCCCAGTCAATTACGCGGGTACTATTTCTGGGCGGATTTTTTCCGCGTGATTCGGTCCTGGGGCGTGGATTTGCTCAAGATAGACAACCAGTGCAGCCTAGGGTCGCTAGTCGCGGGAAAATTTGCTATCGGTGAACACATCTGCAACATCTATACCATGCTCCAAGGGGCGGCGTACTCCTCAAATTTGGTAATC
>MBAA01000058.1:18566-18808 GCA_001940655.1 Promethearchaeota archaeon CR_4 | reverse complement strand
ATGTGTATGCCCTCTGATTGCAAGGTCTATTGGACCAAGTCCAACGTCGCTCGCGTTTCGACTGATTTTATCCCGGGCAACATCCCCGCGATGAAGGATCAAGTCAAGCAGTGCGTGTTCAATCCCATTTTTTCAACCCAATTCACTTGGTCAGACTATGACATGCTCCAAACCCATGGTCCCACTCAAGTACTCGTCCTCCTCCACGCAGTTAGTGGCGGGCCCATTTATTTCTCAGACAA
>MBAA01000058.1:18002-18484 GCA_001940655.1 Promethearchaeota archaeon CR_4 | reverse complement strand
AAGCTTATATCCTTTACGACAGGGAAACAGGGGAATACCACGTAATGGATGCCGTAACCAAGGAGAATTTTCCATTGGATAATTTCTGTGCGCGATATTTTATGCTCGCGCCAGTTCAATGGGGGATTGCTATCTTGGGGGCCGACGAGGTGTACAACGGTACGAAGGCCATTACTGCTGTGGAACCAATCGGGGAGCGGGCGGTATTCCTCGAAGTTGCCTATGAAAGCACCCTGCGGTTTTATATCCCACAATCGAACACACCCGCTACCGTTCAGGCGACGCTACTGGATGGGAAATCCCTGCCCGTCAGATTCGAGAGGAATCTTTCCCTCATCCCGAATGCCCCCAAAGGCCACATTATCCTCCACTATTAAGACCATTTCGCATTCCTACGAGGTTCACAAACCAGATTCTTTCCTTTTTTGTCACTATATGATTATGATTCTCGTTTACTTTCAGGCGACAGATTAAAAGAATGG
>MBAA01000058.1:16699-17974 GCA_001940655.1 Promethearchaeota archaeon CR_4 | reverse complement strand
TCCCCATAATTCTTCGAGTCGATTTGAGTCTGATTACGTACACATTCGATATCTTGTCCTTAATTTCGGTGGTGTTAGGCATTCCTATCGCCATTTACCATTATCTTAGTGCCAAACAAACCGAGCAACGTTATCACGAATACGGCACCAAATAGAAATTCCCCCCACAAATGTCCAAGTACGGGAACATAGGCTATTTTTTCCGATTTTTTTCAAGCATTTCGAGCGGACTCTATGAACGTCAGGAGTGAACTATACCACGGGAAGGAGCAAACCTCTACGTTTTTGCTATTGATTTGTTGTGTTTTTTGTAGGTGGTTGTCGCCTTTGCCCGCATACTTGCATCTTTGTCCTTCGCGAACCGCTCCAGAACCTCCGGGGGGGTATGTTCATTCTCTGCAACACTCTCCCGCACGCCCTCATAGGAATCTTCCGCGAGACGCGCCAGGATTTCCGGGGAAGTAAAGGGATTCTTTGCCACCGCTATTCGCACTCCCGCATTATCATGTCTTGCGAGTAGTTCGAGGATTGCTGGTTGCGCGTGCTCGTTCTGTGCCACTGCTATTCGCACCCCTGCATTCTCATCTACTGCGAGTCGTTCAAGGATTGCCGGGGTCGCAAGTTCGTTCTGTGCCACTGCCCACCGCACACCCTCATTCTCGTCCCCTGCAAGTTGCGCAAGGGTCGCTAAGGAAGTTTGCGAGTTCCGCGCCACGGCAAAGCGTACGTCCCTTTGTTGATCCGATGCTAAACGCGCGAGGATCTCCGCGGGTACGTGCAGATTCTTAGCAACTCTTGTACGCACGACCATTTCAGAATCTCCTGCGAGACGTGCAAAAATCTCTGGAGGCACATGTTGGTTCTGAGCAACCAAGCAACGCACATTTTCGTCATTGTCTTCGGCGAGGCTGGCGAAGGTCTTCGGGTGCGTATAATCGTTTTGGGCAGCCACGCATCGTATCCCTACATCTTCGTCTTCGCCGAGGCGCGAGAGTAACTCTATAGGCAAGTTCGTATCGTGGGGGATCAATTTCACCATTGCTTTATTCACAGGTTTCCAATAATTACTCTCTTTGCCTTGTATGACCTTCAAGGCTTGGGCGGCATCATCAAGAACCCACAAGTAGAGGTTCAATGCGGCCGTGGGGGCGATGCGGAGGAGAGCTACCAGTACCTGTTGCTGCATAAGGTCGTTAAATCCCACGGACTGGTCGCCTGCCGTCAGGGCCGAGGCAAACATCGTCCCGATGCCAATCTCCGCGATGCCCGCAACAT
>MBAA01000058.1:14657-16689 GCA_001940655.1 Promethearchaeota archaeon CR_4 | reverse complement strand
GGCAAAGAAATGTTCCTCCGGCGCGAGGGTTACAGGTCGCTGTTCGGAGGATCGAGCCAATTCCGTCTCTAGAGGAAGTGACTCGAGGGGGCCTGCGTACACCGCCACGTGGACACAATCCACGCTGGCCTCCTTGCCGTTTGCCACCCGGAACACGATGGCTAGATGGGGAGGTTTAGTGCTATGAAATGTTGCGCGGGCGCCAATCTCGACCCCTGCGGCAAACAGGTCAGGATCATTCAGCAAGGGGTGCCATTGCTCCTGCATATCTTTTTCACTTGCAGTCATTCCGAGTCCTCATACGAGCGTTCTTTTCTGAAGATCCTCGAGTTAGAAAAAAGGTCGAGTGTGAAAAATCCATCGATTTTTCCTCAAATCCTCTTGCATTTGGTATGATCAGTTTCACGTACAATTTTATCCCAAACTTTATATATCTGATTATCGTGATATCATAATATTACGCTATTACACAGACATTGAGGATATCCAAAAAATTAAAAAAACAAATCGTGGTGATTATGGAAGAGGTTGACCTAAATATTGACGACATTGACAGAGAAATCATCCATCTACTTGTAGAAAATCCGGAGATCACCCACGAGGAAATAGCCGCTCGCGTGAATCGATCCCAACCCGCAGTGGGAGCCCGAATTCAGAAGCTCAAGAAAAAGAATTTAATTAGTAATCAGGTGGGGGTGAATTTTCGGACAGCCAATTTAGTCCTTGGTATTGTCACGTTCTCTGGGCGTCATCCCGTGCAATTAAAACCCTATCTTAATACCATCCCTCAGTTCGTCCACATTTTCAAGACATCGGGTGCCAGCAATTTTATGCTTTTGGTTCCAGGTTTAAACATGAAGGAAATTGACCACATAGTGAACACGTATCTGCGTCCCCACCCGGACGTTTCGGATATTACGGTAAATTACCTTTCCGAGTCTCTCCGAACGCTCGTGCTCCCCTACGTACTCGCATTGGAACATGCTCCTCCACGGGTTGAGGGTATCGAGATTAAACCTATGCTCGAGATGCCGCTGCAAACCCCGCTGATCACCCGGAAAGTCAACAAAAAAGGGATCGCGTGAATATCACGAGGGGTTACTCTGTTCCAACAATTATCTCTCCGTTCTTACATTTTTTATGCAATTCTAGTTCAAAATTGTTATTTTTCGCAATTATTTGAACGAAGATAGCATAATCGTCCTTTTTTCTTGAGCGTCATTTCTGTCAAATTTCTGGAGACATAGGCGCAAATAACTTTCATTTTTTTTTCTCACATTTCCGTCTACTAGATTTGCGTCCGTTCGCCATTTAATCGCAGAGTTTGTCCCTTGCCATGGTGTCTGTAGCGATCCTTTTCCTGCAAAGTCGATTTTTTCATTATTGTCCACATAGCTTTATAAAGGTCGCCCTAGAATTACTCTTGTTTTGTCGTGGTTTCGCCGGTTCAGCTCCGCGCATCCTCCCCCTCCTTGAATTTTTTTAGGACATGCAGAAAATCCCATCAGTCCCGGAACAAAAACGAACTTTCATATATGCGCTGATTTTTTTGTCGCATTCGCGGCTTTATTCCTGCGTATTGGGATCGCACGCCAGAATAATAAGCATTATATACCCAGCGTATCCAAGGTTAGTAGGCATTACTCGAAAGTTTGTAGGGGTATTTACGACTCGCATTTTGATCCTTGAAATCGCCATTCCGAGGTTGCAAACCGAACGACTGTCAATGTTTACTCGTCAAGTTGGCCCCTCGCAAGATCTTAGCGTGATAGTGCCGATCCTAATCAAAAAATGACCTAGAGGTGGTGAATTTGGCAATGGAAATTGCTATTGTTTGCCCGACCTGCGGTGTGCGCGGCGGGATTGAAGTTCCAAATGAGCTATTTACCGGGAAGAAAGGCCTCGCAACGGTGAACGTGCCTTCTGCCTTTGTCTGCGAGCATAGTTTCCAGATCTTTATCGACCGTAACGGAGCCGTGAGGGGTTATCAGCGCGTTGACTTCGAACTCGAATTAAAACGCGAAATACGCAG
>MBAA01000058.1:14070-14546 GCA_001940655.1 Promethearchaeota archaeon CR_4 | reverse complement strand
CCGTTCCCCGATCAATTTAATCTGCACAATTCCCGAGCTTCCCGAGGTTCTGACATCGTTTTTCGAAGATAAATTTCCAGACTTTCGCAATGCAACCTTCATCCCCGAATTTGATTACACCAGCGCCAAACTGGACATACCCGGGCTCGTGGCGGACTTGAACCTGAAGATGGTCAACCAAGACCCGATTAAAAATCGATTCACCCTTGGCCAGGACTGGGTCAAAGAAGTTTGGCACCACAATGACGCCGTGTCTCAGAAAATCTCCTTCACGACCTTCATCAACAATTTATTCAACCGTCTCGACATTTTGGGGGTCTTCATCCAGCAACAAACCGGCGTGATCAAATTTGAGTCCCTGACTAAACTCTTCAAGGATAAGGCGAACCTGACACTCAAAAAGGAGGAAATTGAATTTCTCCTCGAAATGCTACGGGTCTACCAACCTACCTTAGAGCGCAAGGTTGAAACGTTCG
>MBAA01000058.1:11829-13840 GCA_001940655.1 Promethearchaeota archaeon CR_4 | reverse complement strand
GGGCTGAACCCATCGGTTTTATTTTCAAGACCGTTGGGCCGATAGTCCTCGTCCTCGCCATCCTCGGCGTGTTAGACCGCATCTTCAAGGGATCTCAACCGGAGGCGATTTCAAAGTGATAGACAATGCCGGTTCTGTATCCTTCATGCTGGGATACATCATCATTTTGCCCCTTTCACTCCTTTACCTGTGGCGGCGCTCGAACATCCGCGAAAATCGCCCCGCGCGGTGGATTTACGTGGCGTTCATCGGGTTACTCCTGGGGGACTCGTTCCACCTGGTCGCGCGCATCATCGTGTATTTCGTAGGACTCGCCAATGGAATCGAGCTCCGCCCGGACTGGGAGGCATTTTATGGACAACCCGTAGTGATCGCATACCTCGGATTAGGATTGGCCGCTTCCGCGTTCACCATGCAACTCTTTTACCTGTTGATTTACGTATACTGGCGGAAATGCAACACGGTACGATGGGCGGCAAGTATAGGTAGCGAGAAACGGAAGACGCCGGGCGGCATGATCCTACTGGACATTAATGCCGTGGTGATGACAATCTTACACACGGTTCTCGAATTCTTCCCGCAGAATGAATGGGGGGCGCCTACCGAAACACTGAACGTGATGCGAATCATTACCAACATCCCCTTCTTCATTATGGGTTTTCAGACCATAGTCGTCCTCTTGATCCAAGCGAAGGTAGACGGAGTCGACAGTATGCCGGGTTTTTCCCTGCGAGAACGGCGGATGGCTCGGAACATGGCCTACTTGATGATTTTCTCCTTTTCCATGTATTCACTCACGGTGTTTCTGGCGTGGTTGGAACCGATGTTCGGGATGACTATGCTCCCGAAGACGGTCGCGTACCTCTTTATGTTGCTCGTATTCGTCAAGGGGGCGTTCGTCAAAAACAACAAGCGGTACGAGTTGTTATCCGAAAATACAAACACGAAATAATATTTTTTTGTCCCTTTTTCTATGGCCAGATTGCGCGAGGCGGTGCGGGTTTCGGACAACATCACTTACGTGACTTATATCCCCCAAGTGGGGAAGGAATCCCCTGAGTTCCCGTGACCTTACTCCTCACGGTCGTCAGGTTCGCCGTGTTGATACTCGCGAGTCGAGCGCGGCAACGTCCCCGCAAATAGATCTCAATTATTCCCTTAATTTTTTTTTCCCGTTTTCTTATTTTTTCATCGTTATTGTCTTTCTTCCATTCTTGGGAGAATTTCAAGAAGAGTCCCTTTTCCATTTTTAAAATACTTACGAGACAATATGGAGTTTGGGAACTCACTATCTGGATGTCAAGATTACCCCGTACATTGCCGTGTCGTAAAATAAATTTGAGTTATTACCCTAGTTCTTTCAATATAAAGAAAACAATATGTTAAAAACGATTACTATGCATTGCCGTTTTATTATAAAATGATTTTAGTGGAAATTGGCAAAACTTTTATCTCCGGAACCTTTTCATAATGTCCGACGTTATTTGTCACGATAGTGTCATACCCGGCTGCAAGGAGGGTTCCTGCAATCAAGATGTCGAATTTACCCACGGGAGTCCCCATCGCATCCAATCTTGCACTAATTTCTGCCGCTTTTTTGATTGCATCCAGCGATAACTCGAAGATTTGAATGTCAGTCAGTAATTGTAACAAACGTTGTTGCTCCCGCAGTAATCGTTGTAGAAATTGCGTGTTATCACGAAATTCTTTCGAGACAGGGGGATAGTAAAATCCATAGTAGATCTCAAAAAGTGCAGGCATAGGGATCGCAAATATTTCCGTTTTATGCGCGGCAAGAAATGCGCCCATTGCGGGGGTGCCTCGTAAAATCGCGATGATAGCGTCTGTATCGAGAAAGATCATCATTAATCACTGGCAAGATGTTTCTTTATCCGGTCTTGTACATTTGTATCCATTTCTGCGCGGACCTTCTCGATTTTCTCGAGGAATTCTTCAGGCAAATCTCCCCACACGCCAAAATATTTCATTAAGCGGGAGAAACTGCCCTTCG
>MBAA01000058.1:11450-11804 GCA_001940655.1 Promethearchaeota archaeon CR_4 | reverse complement strand
CACGTCGGAGAAACTCTGGTTGTTTTGTTTGAGTTTGCCCAACTTTTCGTAGAGATCATCCCGAATTGAAATATTTTTTGAGGTCATACAGATATGCCACAGATCTATGTATAGTCTATATATATCATAAAAAATTACTTTAAATCTTTGTAGATACTAAGTTTTTTGATCCTTAGCTATCTCCGTCTGTGGATACATCACGGGAAGCCTAAGAATTTTCTGGAAGGAATCCCTCCGATTGATCAAACATCGAGTTCGATTCCTCCCCTTCTTACGGGACCGGGAAGAGAAATGCCCGCAAATCCACTGGATCCCCCGATAAGACCCGTTTCAACAAGTGGTCAAAATCCCGCC
>MBAA01000058.1:7802-11387 GCA_001940655.1 Promethearchaeota archaeon CR_4 | reverse complement strand
TCTTAAAGTCCCCCGAGACCTTGCGTTGTTTGGCGAACTTCCGGAGATTGCGTTCCGCCCGGTTGTTGTCGGGCGGCATCCCTTCTTGTTGCAAGTAGGTAAATAATTCGGTCTTGAACTTCTCGCAGCGTTTCACGAGGTTTTCCAAGTCACCATCGATGATGCCCTCTGCCCGGATGGAGTGAAGGAGCCCAGCCAGCACGTTCTCGGCATCTTCGGGACTAATTCGCTCTTGGGGAGGTTTCTTCCAGCTAAAACACGTGTCTTGAAAGGGCGCCCGGAAAAAGGAGCCGAGCGCTTCCGCTTGCGTCAAAGTCTTGAGATTTTCTTCGTGGCGCTGTTCGAGAAGTTGAAATTGAGCGGGAGTGAGGGTTTCGGCGGCGGGTTTTCGCCCCCGCTTTTTGGTGCCCGGGGCCGCGCCCGCATCTGCTTGATCACGGGCCACTTTCTCGCCGTGTTTCTGAATCTTCATGGCCACGCGTTCGTTCTCTTTCTCCAGCTTCACCATTAACTCGATGATGGCACTCAATAAATGCGCCAGGCACTTCTGCTGGGGGTTGGAATCGAATTTCTCGTAGGCCCGAAAGAAGTCAGCAATGATGGTTCCTTCAAACCCCTTGAGGACCTCCTTGATGTCGGAATGCCCGCGCCCCGTGCTCTGGTGGTATAAGACGAGATTGGCGGTGCAGACCACCCAGAGCCACCAATTCTCGCCCATCATGGGTAACCCCGTTTCGTCGACATGGGTAAAATCCGCCGCCCGCACCAGTTCTTCGAGTTGGGAGTAGACCGCCCGGACCTGTTCCTCGAACTTCACAAACCAGTCGATCATTGCAGTCTCGCTCACGATGGCGTTCCGCCCGAAGGTCTTCCGCAAGTCACGCAAGATGTCCGCGTAGGTTAAATTCAAGGCGATCCGCTGGCTAATCACGTGGCAGATGAACCCCACCCCGAACCGCGCGTTTTTGAACAACCCTTGGTCGGGATAGACCCACCGGCCGCAAGTGGGACATTTGCGCCGGTGCACCCGGTGGCAAATGTTTCTCAGGTGCAGGACATCGTACGCCCCGACTTCGTCAAGTTCCCGGGAAAGCTCGGTCACAACGGCATCATACACGAAATACGCGTTCTGGGTTTCCAAGGACGTGTTGCACGTGACGCAGGTAATTGGGAAGAGGTCAATACTTCCGTGGACCTTCTCCGGTCGCGGCCTCCCCGCCCCACGACTCCCCGGGGGTTTTCCGACCCGGTGAGAGCTCGGGCCGGTACATGAATGGGGTAACCATTTGGGGCCCTTCCCAACAATGTCTTCGACTTGTTGTTTTAACGACCGCGTGTCCTTCTTCATTTCCCGATATTTGGCGAGGTGCTTCTTTTTTTCCGCGGCAGATCGGACTTTTTTCAGGTATTTCGCTTCTAACGTGGATTTCTCGCCTTTGACGTGCTCGACGAGTTTTGCTTGCTCGTGGAGTTTTGCATCTTTAATCTGGATCTCCGTCTCCTTGGTTTGGAGCTCTTGGACTTTGGTTTGCAGCTCTGCGGACTTGGTTTGCAGCTCTGCGGACTTCGCGAGTAGTTGTCTTTGTTTGACCTGCAATTCAGCATCTTTTGTTTGGATTTCTACCGTTTTAGAGTGGATTTGTGCCGCTTGCACCCGAAGCTCTCGCTGAAGGCGTTTGGTTTGTCTCCAGAATGCATAAATCCCCGCTCCGATCAAGAAGAGCAAGAGGATTATAAACCAAACGTCCACAAAAAAGCAAAAGAACGCAAGTGATTTAAATGTTTGTGCTAACTGCTAACAATTGAAGAGATCAAAAAACTTAGTATCTACAAATCTTTTTCCAATAATGATGCGACCTATGTCACAACCCTACCGAAAAAAGTCGTGTTTGTTGTCTGGGATAATCTGTATTGTTGTTGCTTTACTTCCATAATGCCCGTGCGGCCAGGAGGATGCCAATAGCCCAGCAGGTGTAAACTATCGCTTCCGGAACTATCAATCTGTAATACACGGTCTCTGACAAGGCCGCCATGAGAACCGCTTGCAAGACTTGCCCGGCAATCACGATCAAGAGACCTGTAGTGAGTCGCATCAAGCGGGTCTTAATTTCCGGATTCTGACTCTGCGCGTAAATCTTGAAGTAAATCACGATGCAGACGAGGATCAGGGCAGCCCCATACAGATACGCGAACGCGAGACCGATCCAATCGTGCTGGAGGGTATACGACTGCTGTCCGAGATCAACTTTAACCTCATCATGAAATTGTCCGACGATCCCGATGATTCCTGTAATACAAATGAAGGGTATCAAGAACCAGCGTTTGAATAACATTTCCTTCCCTTTCCAAATGAAAATGGCGCTGCCAAAAACGAAACAATGCCCGGTGGTGGCAGCCAAGCTCGAAATGTCCCGCCAGAGATTTGTTAAGTCCAAATTAGCATAAAACAACCCAATGAGTGCATCAAAGGTAAAAAAAATCGTGTAGGAAAGGAACGCGCCACAGAAGATCCGATTCAACAATTCCTGGCGTTTCCGGAGGTAAATCGCGAGCCCCAAAACGAGGCACAAAACTGCTAAAACGAACGATAACACGATCTTGTAGAGTTCCATGACAATCATCCCGTTGTTCGGATATTTTAAAATATCTGCTATACTGATTTCGCGGGCGTTACGTCACCCCATGGGGGGTTTTCGGGAATGCCAGGGGGCAATCTGCTCGAAAGCGCGGGATGCTTGGAGTACAGCTAGATCCCCTAACAAAGGTCCAATGATTTGCAGCGAGACCGGCAAACCTTCCTTGGACAATCCGATGGGAACCGCAGCCGCGGGAAGTCCCGTCATATTAACCGGGTACGTGAAGGAGATGAACCCCAGTGGAGTGGTCTTTTTTCCGGCAATGATCTGGGGGAACATAAACCCGTGAGGGAAGGCGGTACATGGCATCGCGGGCGAAAGAAGTAGGTCGTAGGTTTTAAACAATCGGGCGAACTCCTCGTACAGCGTGATCCGGCGGTAAATGGCATCCAATAACGTGATCCCATTTATGGTCATCCCCACGTCAATCATCTTGACGAGATTGGGACTAATCAAGTGGCGACTTGTGCCCATCTTGTTCCGGTAAAAGTGGGCGGCGCTTGCCATGAGATAAGACACGTAAGGTTCTTCGGGATTTTTGGTCTTAAAGGGGGGCTCTTCCACGGTCCAACCAAGTTCTTTGAATCGCTGTGCGGCGGTAGCCACCATCTCCGCGATCTCGGGTTCGACGAGCGGGACATATCCTAAGGTTGGCAGGTAAGCAATTTTCAAACCTGCAGGTCTGTCTTCCATACTGACTGCTTTGAAATAACTCGTACCATCATCAACTAATGACTCCCGGTCGTGCGGGTGACGCCCCTTCATGGCATCGAGCATTAACGCGGCATCTTGGACGAACCGCGTAATGGGGCCATAGCAATTCAAACCACGAAAGATCATCCCCCCGTGGGGATATTGGGGGACGCGCCCGTAACTGGGTTTGAATCCAAAGACCCCGCAAAACGAGGAGGGAATCCGGATGGATCCGCCCCCGTCGCTCCCGAGGGCA
>MBAA01000058.1:7361-7750 GCA_001940655.1 Promethearchaeota archaeon CR_4 | reverse complement strand
CGCTCGTTCGGTCCAGATTCCACGGGTTGTTGGTGTGCCCAAAAATGAGGTTGTCCGTGATCGCTTGGTGGCCGAATTCGGGGGTGTTGGTTTTGCCCATGATTACGCTACCAGCGGCCTTGAGGCGCTGCACGACCACCTCGTCTTTCTTGGGGACCCAGCATTCCCAGAGCTTACCTCCAAAGGTCGTGCGAATGCTCGCTGTGATGATAACATCCTTGATGCTCGTGGGAACCCCTGCAAGAGGTTCTGTATTCCCGCCTTCCTTGACGATCTGGTCTATAGTCTGCGCCAGGTCTCGCGCGAAGTCAAAGCTGGTCGTGACGTAGGCGTTGATTTTCGGATTAATTTTTTCAATCCGCTCGATGATGGCCGCAACGATCTCTGTG
>MBAA01000058.1:5988-7333 GCA_001940655.1 Promethearchaeota archaeon CR_4 | reverse complement strand
CAGCCATTTGCCACGCGGGCAGGAAACACAAATCGTCTGAATTCATCGTCTTACCTCATTGGTAGCGGGTGCACGCGGTAGTGTCTCTTCCATCTGTTTCAACATTCCATCATCCCCCGGTAAACAAATAACTATGCTGGATTCTTGACATACCTTGTAGCAAGAGGATTTCCATGTCGATGACGCCCCCTCCCCTTTGCATTCCCGGGAGAAACCAGGTGAAAGATGTTTCGCGTGTTTGGGCTGAATCCTTCGCGGACTATCCTTTATATACGTATACCTTGCCAGATCCGGGCAATCGCGTGGAATTGCTCCAAGTAATCTTCGAGGTGGTGGCTACCTACGCGATGCGTTATGCGAAACTCTTTGCTACGTCTGAACGCCTTGAGGGCGTCATGGGGTACCTACCAGCAGATGCTATACATGTCTCGAGTTTACGCATGTTAAAAAGCGGGGCATTCAAAATTCCCCTCAAAGTCGGTCGCATGTTCCTCAAACGCCTCATGTCGGTCACAAAACATTTCGAGCACCTGCGGGCTAAGCACGCTAATTTCCCACATATTTACTTGTGGAATGTCGGGGTTCAACCAAGTCTCAAAGGACAGGGGTACGGGAGTCGCCTGATTCGCTCATTGCTCTACGACCTTATGCCAAGGAATAAACCCTGTTACTTAGAAACTGTTTTGGAAAGCAACGTTCGAATCTACGAACATCTCGGATTTCAGGTGATGGAGAAATGCGAGATTCCGGAGGCCCACATGACCACGTGGGCCATGCTCTGGCAAAATTTATGAGTGTCAGGTGGTTTTTGCCAAGAATTTTGCTACATCTCGACCCGTTTGATGAATTGAGCGGGATTTTCGGGTAAATAGAAAAAACAGGGGAAGGGAAAAAATTACCCCCATACATGCTTCCTAATCTGAGGTCTCCGCCACGCGAGGATGATAACACCAATCCCAAGTACGCCGAACAAAAATGCGATTGGAAAACCGTCAATGCCCGTGCTCTCGGCGGTGATGTAAACTAGCAGGTGGGAATAGCTCGAATCCCCGTCGTTATCGGTGACGATGAGTGTGACGTCATATTGTCCCGTCTGGGAGAATTTGTGACTCGCACTCGCCCCAGCATTGACAGTAGTTCCACTCGGGTCGCTAAAGTTCCACTGGTAAGTGACCGGGGCTGTGCCATTGGGAAACTCTGCAACAAACATCAATGTATCTGCCACCGTGGAATTAGATGACGTAGTACCTGCGGAGCTTGGCCAGACAGAAAACGCAGACCGCGGCCACCCAATTTGCGTGTTGTTCACTTCTATGACGTTTACACAATTTTCGGTGATCAGGTA
>MBAA01000058.1:2685-5963 GCA_001940655.1 Promethearchaeota archaeon CR_4 | reverse complement strand
TACGGAAAATCCAGAAACTGGTTGCCACAGACTAAAACGTCTGTCGTATTGGTGAGCACAATTCCGTCCACATTGTAACTACTATTTCCGACGAAGATGTTATTTACAACGCTAATATTCCCCGCGTTCAAGAGGTGGACCCCTCGTATGTATGATGTCAATGAATCGTTAAGTATTAAATAACAGTTCGTGATGAGGACGTGTTTACCTGAGTTCCCAATGGAAATACAATGCCCGAAAGTGTAATTCGCAATGATCTTATAACCTGCAATGACGTAGGGATCAGTCGGTGTCCCCGATCCTGGGAAGTCGGCCAGTCCTGCTTCCGTTGTGGAGATGGAATCCCGGGAAACGTATTCCATCGCAAGTTGAGGTTCTGCTCGCATCTCTTGCGGCGCCGCCACACGCGCAATTTTGACGGGATTAGAATTTAAAACACAACACGCCGCCCAGAGTGCTACTACCACGCAAAAACTCGCGGCCACGAGTAGGCGGCGCGTGATAACAATATGTTTCTCCTTATAACGATTAAATCGCATCTTCATATCATTCACCACTTTTTTAATTTCACCGTTTTATGGTCATTGAACTTTCCCCCCTTCCCTATATATAAATCATTCTTCGAATCTTTCATATTGGTTGAAACAACGAGTCCCATCGCTCGAAGACCCTGATTGCAGTTTGAGGAAAAAATTAAATTCATCACATGGGGTTTTCAAGATCAAAGAGAATGTTAAATAGAGTTGAAGGTCGTTCCTCGGGCAATCATCCAATTCTTGGTCTGGTTCCGTGTTATTGCTCAATGAGGGCGGCAATTTCGCGGAGAACCTTTTCTCGTTCGGCCGGTGGTAATTCCGCGATGTCACTTACCCCCCGGAGGTCGGCGGGTTTCTTGTTCGTGAGGGCGAGGGCGAGAATGAGAGCGTTCGTCAAGACTCGGGCGAGGGTTTTTTGCTTACTTTTCCTCAGGCGCCGGTCTTCCTGCACGACGTCCATGACGAACTTGCACAACCACATGTCCGCTTCCTTATCTGTTAAATGCGCTTCGTTCCACGCGGTGAGGACACGATCATAAAATTCATCCTCGTTCGACCAGTCGATGTCCTTGAACAACGTTCATCCCTCGGTATGAGTCTTGATTATTTATTCTTTTTGGTATTTTGGAGAGGGTTCCTCCGGAGGGTAATTCTTTCCCCGATTCAGGAGAAGATTCCGTCACTCACAACTTTTTCTTCCCCGATCATTAAACTCGTATTAATTGCGTCACACGTGGTGGAACCGGCGTATTTTACAGATTATGGAACGTAACAATCTTTGATGCTTGTTTTACCCGGGCACTTTTTGAAAGAAGGTATTATCACGATCACATGCGATGGTGGCAAGCGCGTCCGGATCATATTTGTAAAGTTTCATATGGGTTTGCTGGTTTCTTTTCCTGGTTGCTAATTTTTCTCAACTTTTTAAAACGCATCAAATTATTCCACTGCCGTTCAGCGTTCTGGGTTCTTGTTTACCATCTCCCTGTCGAACTTGAAAATATCTGATCAGGCAATGTTCTTGGATTTCTTAATTAACCACGGCATTTCCCTTTATAAACGTGTAAGTAAAATGGTTTAGCCTGACCTCAGTTTTGGCGTTCTAGGTAAGTGTTTTTTAGTGGTAAAACCCCATTGTGATAGACGCGAGCTCTCGATACTAAAAAGAAAAAGAAGTGGATGGAGAGATAAATACTCTGAAATGATCCCCTTATGCAGGCAGAATCCGCCGTACTCGCCGGGTCAAGAGGATTGTGGCGAAACCGGCAACCATCAGTAACACGGTGGCAGGAAATCCGGGGATCCACCCCCCCTCCGGTGAGGTAATTGTCACGACCACGGTGTCGGAAATCCCTGCCATGCCTTGGTCATCGGTGTACTCAAGGATGTAATTGAACGTGCCGGCTGTCACGCGCGCGATGGGGACATTCAGGGTCACGTTGTTCGCCCACGTGGTCCAATCCACCCACACTATATCTCCTGATGCGTTGGTGACGCGCACGCGGTATTGCCCCGACCCTTGGTCGTCAATCAGAACCCACCCTATAGTCTCGGTGTCGTTAATGGCCGTGGTAATGTCCGTGGGGGTATTCGCTACAGGCGCGAGGTTGATCATCCGTTGGGCGGAGACGTCCCAATTACCACTTCTATTATCTTGCCAAGTAATAATCGCACCGCCGACCTCATCGGTCGCGATTTGTGGGTAATATTGATCATTTGCCTCGTTGCAGATGACGGTTCCGTTGGCACCCCATAAGGCGCTCCCGGCGGAGTCTATCCGTTGGGCGTAGATGTCAGCAGTACTCCCACCCCTCGTATCTTGCCAAACAAGAATCACGCCACCAGCAAGATCGCTCACCACTTGAACTCTTTCTTGGGAATCTGTCGCGTTGCAGATGAGAGTCCCGTTGGCACCCCACGTGGGACTGGGGGACGTGGATGGTTCCGATCCGAGCATTAAACTACTGACTCCCATTATGGATCCTTCCCTCACAATCGCGGAAAAGCTCGATAGCAGGGCCCCGATGAGGATGAAGAACAACGCTACTTCCCCCATATTTCTAGTATGAATCATACGAATCAATCTCCATTGGTTGTTTTTATTTAATGGTAAACGTTTCCCTTCGAATCCACCAAAGTTCGGCTGGGATTTATTTTTGGATTGCAAACTATACTTTGGATTTTTCTCTTTTTAAAACCATACTTAAGACCCCTAAATCATCATGCGGGAAAAAGAGACCCGTGACTTCCGTAGTTGAAGGCAACCAGTACGAGTGTTTTATGCAGGGGTAGGTGGTCTAGAAGAAATGATCCGTAGTTCGTGCCATTTCAAAGTCTTAAAATTTGATGGAATGAAAAGGGAGAAGTAAATGGAAAAGGGGGTCTCACGCCTTTTCACGTCGAAACCCGCCGCATTCGTCTCGTGAGGAAGATGGTGGCGAAGCTGGCAGCTATTAGGAGTATGACCATCGGAAATCCCGGGATACCTGCACCATCGGGACTTGGAGGCGTGTCGCCGCTGGTCGAGAGCGCGTAGGTGATGGTGTCCGTTGCGAGCGCCGCCGGACTAGTACCGTTGCGGGCCCTGAAGTACACGGTCTTGACACCCGCCCCGCTTTCGAGTGTCCATATCTTCGTATTGTTGAACGCCTCCCACGTTTTTCCCAGGGAGGTGCCACTCGATCTGCTCGACCAACGGTAGAAGTTCCCGTCAGATATTAGACCCACGCCGAAAGCACGATC
>MBAA01000058.1:471-2643 GCA_001940655.1 Promethearchaeota archaeon CR_4 | reverse complement strand
CGCGTGAAAACCGCGGGGGGGGGCGGATTCTCCGGTCAAAGCCATGACTATTTCCCAATAAGTTCGTTCCTTGGGATCTGGAGACTGTTCGTCCTCGAAATCCTCCACCCACCACTGGTAGAGGTCATAGGTGGGCACGGGCGCTACTTGGGATAGTGCCTCATCCATAAAACCTCCAGATTCCTACCCAAACTTAGCATCCGAGTCAGATCTCCACCAACCCTCCGAATCGGCCGCGAACCACCTTCGGTGATCTTCCCGATTTTTCCTCCGGAATACACTAATTGCCGCCGACTTTTTCGTTGCTGGGACATTTAGTGATCGTTTTGCGTCAAAGTATCAGGGATCTGCTCATCGTTTCGATTTATCTCGGACAAATTATAGCTAATTTTTCGATTTGTCGGGATTTTCTCAGTCGTTTTCCGACCTTTTTTGCGTTTTGTCCAGAAAATGATGTGCTCCTATATAATGACCAGGGTATAACTTGCAGTTTTATTTAACTCCCACCGGATGGAATCCACGAGAAACGGAAAATTGTTAAGAAAATGTTCTTTAGCAAGTCCTCTTGTCATAACTGGGACAACGCCTCCAATGCAAGTCTTGTAGTATCTTCGCCACCATAATTAATCTTGAGAATAAAAATTTCACCCGGACCCAACGGTCGTGCCAAGGCGCGGGGTACACCTGCTGCCGGGAATTTCGGCACTAAGACCCAAAAAAGCCGGGGTGAAAAAAACAAAACAAAACAACCCTAACCGTGAAAATTATGAAAACCCTTGAAATCCCCGAGGTTAACGCGAAGGTCTCCTTCGTGTGGATGGACGTGGAAACACAGCGCAAAATGAGCGACGAGGAACTCGCCGCAGAGGTGGCAAAAGTGCGACCGACCCTCATTTTCGAAGAGGTCAACGCCCCCGAAGGCGAATGGACGGCCCCGTGCGAGGCAGCGCAACCCGCTTACGTGCCACCGGAGGTCTTAGCGGCACTGGAACACGAGATTGATGAGATGAGAGCTCAACTAACCGAGTACGGCGCGGCCCAGAAAACCGCGGGCGACGAGCTCTCGGTGGGGTACTTTGAGTCTATGGTGTCGGTGCTCGCCGATGAGATCGGAAAGAAAGAAGCAACACTCCAGAACGTAACCATCCCCCAGTGGCTTGCCAAATTCGTATACGAGAAAATTGTCGAATGCGGGTGCTGTACGGTCACCCTCGGCAAAGTCCCAGCGGTCAAGGTTTTGTTCTTTGGCAAACCCGAGCACAAAACCGGTCTCGTGAAGGCGATGACAGAACTCAAAGCGGTGGTCGCCGCCGAAGACAAGATCGTCCGGGTTATGCAGAAATTGGCATAATCCTCGCAAGAAAGTCAAATCATAATATGGAGGCACAAAACACATGGCAACCCTCGAACTATTAGCCCCCGAAGATAAGAAAGTCAACGTGGTTTTGATCGAGCACGAGAACGCGATCCCCTGGAAAATCGAAGCAGTGCCGGGTAAATTACCCCCTGAATTGTACATGCCGACAGTATCCACGAAATACCGCGATTTTCTCCTCGACCTAGCAAAAGCCCATAAACCGAGTTTCGTCTGCGAGGAACTCGGCCTACGGACCGAAGAAGAGTTCCGGTTCGACAACATCCTGCCGGAAGAATTCCAGAACTTGGGCATCCCGTATGTCCCCGTGGAAATCTCCGAGAACGCGAAATACTACATCGAGTCGACAAACCAGGTCACCAACCTCGTGAAAGCGATCAACGACGAGATCAACCAGAAACTCACGACCGTTGGCGCCCAGTTCAAGAAAGATCCGGACTTCCACTACCTGCTCAGCTGGTTCCAGTACCTGAAACAACAGGAAGAAGAAGTCTTCAAGGACGTCAAGTACCGGGTACGTGAAGCATGGATGACGATGGGCCTCATCGACCAGGTGAAGAAAGTGCAAGCCGAGAAATTCACCGCCTTTTTAATCGCGGACGCAGCCCACTTTGAAGGATTTGCGAAGTTATTCGACGAGTTAGGGTTCACGTACGAGAAAATCAACATCGAACGAAAATTTGTCAAGGTAGAGGATCTGAACATGGATCTAGTGAAAACGGGTTTCCCCATAATTGACATAACCGTCAAAAAATCCAAAAAAGCAGCCGAAAAAGTGCAGACCATCCTGTACTTCA
>MBAA01000058.1:0-457 GCA_001940655.1 Promethearchaeota archaeon CR_4 | reverse complement strand
TTTGCATCCCCGTTCGACATCAACATGGCGTATGATGCCGGATTTGACGTGGTGGTTCCCCTCCCGAAGGTGAAGGCGAGTACCGCCCAGAAACTGACCCAGGACATCTTCTTCTCCCGCGGGCCGGAAGGTGCGAACTTCACCGCCATCATGATAGGCGGGTCTGACGTCCCGGAGGCGGAGAAGATCTTTGGCGTGGTCCAGAAGGCGATGTTCCCGCCCTTCCTCGTGCCAGTCTTCGCCGACCCCCGGGGTGGGTACACTACCGCCGCGGCAGCGGTGGTCAAAGTGGTGCAAGCTTTCCGGGACAAGGGCCAAGGTATGGAGGGGAAGAAGGTCGCAGTCCTCGGGTGCGGGCCCGTCGGGCGGTGGTCAAAGTGGTGCAAGCTTTCCGGGACAAGGGCCAAGGTATGGAGGGGAAGAAGGTCGCAGTCCTCGGGTGCGGGCCCGTCGGGCG
>MBAA01000161.1:14450-20375 GCA_001940655.1 Promethearchaeota archaeon CR_4 | reverse complement strand
GTGGCCTCCTGCGCATCGGGGATGGGCGATCGCGCATGATTATGGTCAACGAATTTTTCTGGCCAGATGTACCATTGAACTTTCACCCGAAACACGCCGAAGATCGTGTGTGTGCGTTATGCATTTCTGATATGCACGTGGGAAGCAAAGAATTCCTCCGACCACTTTGGGATAGGATGGGTGATTTTCTTAATGGACGCTTGGGCAATGAACGTCAGCGGCAGTTGGCAGGAGAGGTCAAGTATCTTCTAATAGCAGGTGATGCCGTAGATGGGATAGGGATTTACCCCTCTCAAGAGGAAGATCTTGAACTTGATAGTATACAAAAGCAATACCAAATGCTAGATGAATTGCTCCAAGTAATCCCCGATTACATTCAAATCATCTACATTCCCGGGAACCATGAACCAGTTCGTAAAGCTCTTCCTATGCCTGCAGTCCCAAAGAAATATGTTGAAGGTTTGCAGTCTCACCATAATGTGATGTGTTTGGGAAATCCTGCAGTTGTATCGCTTCATGGGGTGAAATCCTTACTTTTTCACGGAGATAGCTTCCTAGATTTTTCTATGAACATCCCCACGGTATCATTTAATCAACCTGAAACTGCAATGTTAGAGTGCCTTCGCGGTCGCCATTTGGCGCCAGTTTTTGGTAAGAAAACTGAGATCGCCCCAGCACCCTTGGATTGGCTTGTCATCGATGAAATTCCAGACCTTTTCCACACCGGTCACATTCATATTAATGGATTGGGAAAGTATCGCAACGTACTTTGTGTCGGTAGCGGTTGCTTTGAATCCCAGACTGACTACATGAAATCCCTTGGCATCATCCCCACACCCGGAAAACCGGTTCTAGTACGTTTATATTCCCCAGATCTCCAACCAACGCAGTTGGAGCTGCAAGAAATTTAAACCACATTCGTGTCGCTTTATGCCAATCTTCCAGTTTGTTCCTCCATCAAATTTACCCGACTTCATTCTCTATATTTGGCATTGTATGGGAAAGGAATCTCCGTCCATCCCTGACCTTAGATTCTTTCTCAGTTTTCGAGCGAAATTGATGTCCCCGTCCAAAGCCCAAGAATTGATAGAAAATGCTCTCCATGATCGTTTAATTGTGAATAAAAATAATATTTTGCAGCTCTCCGATACTTTGCAAACACGACAGGTAGGACAGGAACAAGCGGAGAAAGAAAGAATCCAACAAACTCTCGTTCAACAGGCCCGGAAGGAAAAAGTTCTGACTACTAAGACCTTCAACGATTATTTTCGAGAAATTTTGCCCGAAGAATACAAGTCTAAGACTTTCCTCATTAAGCTCAAGGATATCCAGCTCAATGTGCCCGACCCTGCCTCGGAACAAGTAAGGGGGACGATTATCACAGAAGGGAAATCCATAGAAGTCACAATTGATGGGAAAAGGAAAATACTCTCCCATTCTTGCGATTTCTTGACCTCCCAGTATCAAAGTGCTCGGAAATTTTGTCCCCACCTAGGGGCGATATTTCGAAGTTTGCAAAAAAATTTTCCGGACTTGGCCCTTTGCTTACTCCAGTCAATGGTGGAAGAAAAAACCAAGTGGCAATATTCTTGAACTAAGTTACAATAACCGTTTGTAGAAATGATCATTAACTGGAGCTAGATCTGGTCTGCGCACGGCTCGAGGAACGTAATCTAATAGGGTTCCCAAACGTGCATCGCTAGCGAATGATTTTTGAATTTGTGCGAGAGATATTTGTATCTTCATATATGTGCTTCTCCCATGACGCCCATCGGACTTTGTTTTCGTCTCTAAAATCCCTATCATATTTAATTCCTTGATGAGTTGTGTCACCCGTCGAAGCGTTAGGGGGGTATCTCGTTCTACCAATCGGTAGAGTTCGCAGTATGTTGCATAAACTTCGCCCGTCTTGATAGGATCCACCCCATATTTCTGGAGGAGGTACACTGCGAGGAGGACGATACGGAGCTGCAACGGGGACCGGGAGAGGAAGTCTTCCACGCAATCCCGTGACATATCTTCTTGGGCCAAATACACGAGATCCTCGGTCACCATCTGTTTTCCTTTCCGCTCGGCTAACTCCCCCGCGCGGCGTAAAAGAGCGAGTGCTTTCCGTGCATCTCCGTATTCCTTAGCAGCGAGGGCGGCACACAAGGGAACCACCGCATCCTCTAGAACCTCTGCTTGAAAGCTCCGCTCTGCCCTCGCCGCGAGAATATCCGAGAGTTCGCCTGCATTATATGGCGGAAACAAAATTTCCTCTTCCGATAGGCTGCTTAGCACCCGAGTACTGAGGAGGTCTTTGAAATTTAGTTCGTTAGAGATGCCGATGATGGCAACTTTGGCAGATTGTAGTTGGGCATTCATCCGAGTCAAGTGATAGAGCGTTTCGTCCCCTGTTTTCTTGACGAGGACGTCAATTTCATCAAGGACTACGAAACAGACGGTGCCCGCACATACCTTTTCTAATCGATCTGTGACTTTTACGAGCAATGCATCAGTAGGTAATCCTGTGAAAGGTACCACCTCGTCAGGGTTTAGCATATTACAAATTTGGGCCATGATTCTGTATGTTGTATTTGTTTCTTGGCAGTTGAGGTACAAAAAAATCGGTGTTCTTTCTTTATTTTCCTGGCATTGTTGCTGCAATTTTCGAGCAACGTATTTCACTGCCGCAGTTTTTCCTGTCCCCGTTGATCCGTACATCAAAATATTTGAAGGTATTCCCCCTTTTAGCGCAATTAACAGGATGTGAGCGATTTGGGTAATCTGCTCGTCTCTGTGAAGGATTTCTTGAGGGACGAAATGGGGGCTAAGATAATCCCGGTCATTGAAGATTTTCACCCCGGTCAAATAATCGGCAAATAATTGCTTAATATCCAAAATTGGAACCACTTTCCTAATGCTTGTTTTTGTCGGACAAATCCTTTTTGTCGGAGATGATATTCGTTACCGGAAATATAAAGATTGCCGTTGTTAAGGCGTTAATCGTGGCGTAAGCGTTCCAAACGTATCAATATAAAGTTTTTGACATAATAACGAGCAAATCTTTAATAGATAGATTGAAACTCGGCACAGAATCTGCGTTTTCCGAAATACAATTGAATTTCACATGTATTAGACCCGCCCTGCACTCTACTCGCGACATCGTTTAAGGAATGTCTTGGGAACTATTGTACAACCCGACATAAATGATACTGCCCCCCTGATATAAAAGCGTTCAGGCATTATTGACCGCCCAACAGCGGGATAATATATTTCGTGGTGATGCGATCCAATATGATGTAGCTAACAAAAGATGGTAAAGTTATATGAACAAAGATTGTACTGGCACTGGTTGGACCAATTCCCAATACAATTGGAACTTTCACTATCATCGAATAACAGAATGCAATTCAAAAATGGGGTAAAAATGGTGCGGAAGACGGGATTCGAACCCGCGCGCCGCGTTCCCCAATTCGCGAAAATCGCGAACTGTTAAGGACTGGTACCTCAAACCAGCGCCGTGGACCAAGCTTGGCTACTTCCGCGCGGTTAGAATGGAGAGTATTGCTTTGAATTTAAGATTTTGCCCTTGCTTCCCCCTTCAACCCACGGGCTACTTCAAAGTCACGAAGATGGAGCGTCACCCGCGAAATGGGTGAATCCGCTGGTTCTCAATGGAGACGACTCCCCTCGCTTATCCTTCAACACTATCTCGCTACCTTGTGTGATCGTTCCAATTTCGAATAACTGCCATTTGTGTTCCTTACAGAGGATTTTAGCCGGAGCAAGCATATTCTTGGGAATCGTCCACAAGTAGCAATACTCTTCCCCGCCGTAGAGAGCAAGCTCGACTTGATGGACCGTCTCGGGGGCATACTCTGCAACCTCGGGCGCGATAGGTAATGCATCCACAGCTACTTCAACCCCGCGTTTACTCTCGGTTGCTAGCTGACCTATAGAAAACGCGATGCCGTCCGATGAGTCGATGGCTGCAGTCGCAAAATTATGCTCGACGAATGCAACACCTTGTTCGAGAGGGGTCTCGGGAGCAAATACCGCATTTTTTAGAATTTCACGCACGTTGGGGGGGCAATCATTTCCTTTAAGCAGGATTTCTAAACCGGCTGCCGTCCGTCCGAGACGATCACTCACACACAGCACGTCTCCCGGGCGAGCACCCCCCCTACCGGGCACTTTTTTTGCATCAGCCATCCCTACGGCGACTGGTGTAATCACGATTTCTAATCCTTCATTTAAATCCCCGCCAAAATACCCGCAATCATAATGTTGGCACGCGTCTGCGATTCCATGCACGATTGCCACGGCATTATTCGCTAACAATCCGCGAGGAAGACATAGGGACGCTCCTATTCCTGCTGGTCGAATTCCTTTCGCGCCCAGGTCACTGATGACCGCGGTTACTGCCTTCTTGCCTACTTGATAGTGGGACATTTGCGGTGGCATATCCGTTGATTGAACGAAAGTGTCAATTTTAAGGAATAACTGCTTCCCTGCTGTATCTGTGACGATTGGGAGGTGCATAATGTCATCCATACTCGCGAGCGGACTCCTTGACACGGGAGTGGTGAATTGGAGAATAATCTTTAATAAGTCCCATTGCCCCACATCACCTAGCGTTGCTTTCGCGTCAAAATGGGAAGTGGGAACCTTAGTCATCGCGAGTTCCTCCGTAGATATAAACGAGAATATGGAGGCTCCAGGGGGACTTGAACCCCCGACCTATTGATCTTACAGATCTCCCGATTCGGGAAGAATTTTACGAATCAATCGCTCTACCGAGCTAAGCTACGGAGCCAAGCCTAAGGAATGAATAAGAAACACTTCGTTAAAAAATTTCTTGTGGGGGCTTGGATGCGCCACTTAGGGTAAACTCAGACCTTCATAGTTTACGCAATAATCGAGGAGGATGCCGCTGCCAAGGGCGAGAAAGTGGTCTTGGTAACCTTGCCCCGGGGTGAACACCCCTTCGCGCCGATGCGGGCGCAGAGCGCGAGGAACACCGTCAAGTTGCCTCCTGAGGAATTACCGCCGACCTCACCATACATGTGAATTGTTGGCATGCCATTACTCGGGGACCCGAAATTTATAAATAACTAATTTTCGGCTAGTTTTGGTCAAAAAAATGCTCGTGGGGTGATTCGAAAACACGAGTAATTCAGGATATACTATAAAGGGAGGATTTTTGGGATCCTGCCACATATTTTCGACAGGATATTTATGTTGGGAAAGCAGGGAAAGGTCACGCGAGGGATTGATCGTGCCGGATCCCCAGTGGGGTAAAAAAATCCACAACGTGGTGGGTTTGGAGGGAAAGACTTTTTTCTCCTACTTCGCGTTTGTCATATGGAGAACCTGAATAAAAGCGTCACCTCCGCGTGAACCGCAACCTTAGAAAAATGGAGAGCGCCCTTAGAGTGCCCTCATGATGAGAGTTCGGCCGATCCTTCCTGAAATTGCTTTTTCAAGTCATTACGGTAAAGCAATAAGTACTAGTTCATTCCAACTAAATTTAAGTCAAATTTGCTGGTCTAATGGCATCTAACCAGGAATCGAGTGGCGGATAACAATGCCGACGGGAACGAAACACGCGAGAATCTTGCATTTCTCCGACTTACACATTGGCAAAGGGAGTGTGGAGTCGGAATCCAAGTTTAAAACGGAATATCGGGATTTTTTCGAAAAATTTATGGTATATCTCAGAGACTTACTGAAGGAAGAAACAAAACCAGTTTTAGTCCTATTGACGGGGGATTTCGGGAGTCGAGGAGAAAATTCAATTTCAAGAGATTTAATTGATTTTCTGAAAATATTTAAAGATTATAATATCCCAATTTTATTTTGTAACGGGAACCACGACCTTGTTCGTCCCAGCATTCCTAATAATACCCAATTTGTAGATTACTGCAATATTATTGAACA
>MBAA01000161.1:12482-14421 GCA_001940655.1 Promethearchaeota archaeon CR_4 | reverse complement strand
CAACCCAGTTTCAAAGTAACTTAGTCTGCTACTATATTTTTGAAGGGATCAAAAGCGTTTTCGTGTCGCTCAATTCATGTGAGGCAATCGAGGACGTCCAAGTTGGCACTACGCCTGGCGGGGAACGAATCTCAGATCAGAAAAAATTAGATTGCGCGACATTCCCGATGACAGACTTCCAAGAAGTACTCAGAGAAATCACACCCCAATTGTCTAATCAATCCCTCACGGGATATAGAGTTTTCCTGGTGTTGCACCATCCCTTCTATTTACTCGAAAATCCGCATATGTTCGATGCAGATTTAAAAAATGTTAATGTTCGGGCAATTTTTTCCGGACATGTCCACGGATTTGATTTTGATGCAAATTATAATAATTTCATCGCAGGTTCGATCTCGGTAAAAAGAGAAGAGCGAATTGCAGCTTACGCGTTTACATCTCATCCTCTGCAATTCAATGAGTATATCATAGATTCAGAAACAAATGAGATCAACGGTTATGTGCATTTCTTATGGATTCGGGGTTGGAAAAAGGAGGAAATTAAGGTTAATCCGGTGCCGTATTTTTGTGATACCACTATGCTGAAATTTTATCTAACATTCTCCCAAATGAATCGTTCGGCAATAAACTTTGGCGTTCTCTGCAGAAATGTCTCAAGTTTTCTTAAAATAATCGGTTTTAGTGCTCATGATGTTTTATCTCCACCAAACCTTCACATCCTTAATGATCGTATTGAAGATGAACCAAATTTTCACATACAAATATTACTCTTAAACCCGTGGTCTATTATGGCAAAGCGTAGGGCAGAAATCCCTATATACGGAAACCAACAGGAATTTCTTAATAATACTTGGGAAGTGTTTCGGAAAATCCGAAATCTTTCAAACTATGAAATCCGTTTTTATGATACTATTCCATCACTTTCAATGATTATTGATGCTACTACAGCCATTGTCACGCCAATAATAAACAATAAGACAGGGGGAAGTAGCCCGTTTTTCGTAGTGAAGAAAAATTCGACTGAAGAATCTGCTTATGATCTCTATGCAAAACATTTTGACATAATCTGGCAACAAGCAGATTTGTTATCAAACCCAGAAAAAATATATCAGATAACAATACAGCGTGAGAAGGACAGAATTAGGACTTTACCAGAAAATCTTAAAGAATGGTTAAGATTTGTAGATTATATCGAGAAACCCTGATTCCTCACATAATTTGGAATAATTATAAAGTTGTATTCCCCCTCTTTTCTCTTAGTCAATATTCTATCCGCGAGTTATCTATCATCCGCGAGACCTCGAGGGGAATTCGTTACTTCGAAATGAGTCTTAAAGGGATCTTTCCACCTTTTTTTCTGATTTAGGAGGAATTTCTGGAAATTGTTAAGCTAGGGCCCCTGACCAATAGATTGGATCAAGAGCAGGTTTTCCTTATTATATCTCGTGCAAAGGTTTCCCTCAAGCAATTGGGTTCTATTCCATTGAGATATACAAATGAATAAATCCGAGAGGCTACCGAAAAAGGGTGTTTTGGGTAGGATTCAATACTTATAAGTAACACACGCAGAATTTACTGTCCATCGGTTGTATTAACAGTGAGATAATTCATGGAATTGCCTCGCCAAGCTTAAATATACAAGAATGGGTCATTATATTATGAAAGCTTATATTATAAAAGTACCGAAATTCAAAGGAGAAAAATTCGGAGAGAACTAAAATGGATCGCTACAAATCGTGCCCAACCTTGTCTTGTAAAGACCATTATCTTTCACTTACCCCGCGGGAACTGCAATTTTTCAAAAAACACGCTCCGAACCAACACTACGAGACCTTTGGGACTGTGGGGAGTTTCATTGCTGCCCATTGCCTTTTTTTTCCCGCAACCGATGTAATATTTATTCAGTCTTTGCCTCGCCCGATCCACCAGTTCCCGCATG
>MBAA01000161.1:9442-12316 GCA_001940655.1 Promethearchaeota archaeon CR_4 | reverse complement strand
GGGTTTCTGGGGACTCCCTTCTGTGCTTTCTGGGGTGAGATTATAGAATTTGTTGTAGACTTTCCGCACGTGGTCCGCGGTGGATCCCGTCCCTTCCACGCCCTCCACCGTGACCTTGATCTTGCCGTTGAGAATGTCAATGACTTCTCCCACAAGCTTGACCTGCCCAGGCGGGAATGTAGCTGCGATGCTCTTGAACAACGAGTCGATTTGGAAAGGCAGGCGATTCATACATCCCTAGTAGGACGGTTAATACTAATAAGAGTAGAGGGAGTCTTCGCCCTCGAATTTGCCGAAAAACACAAATACATTCGAGTGGACGTGTCCTATATACCGTTTTTTCTAAAACTCCGACCGCCGGCTTGCCCCAAGGGACTCTTCATTTAAAAATGATTAATAGGTTCCTATAGAAAGACGGAAATGTGAAATCAATTGATTTTATGATTTGTACCTAATTAGGCACGTTTCCTCAGGTCCATCCCCTCCTATATTTAACATTGGCGTTACTTACGCTTGTCAAACAGGAGTCCCTACCTACCATTGCAATATCGGGTCAACCATGCCTGCAACCGTTGCTTGGCGGCGTCATTTACGCGACCGCCTTCTTGAAATCCCTCTTTGTGACCCCCGCCCCCAAACCAATGGTGAAAACAACCCCCATTCCCATCCCCAAAGTAAGAACAACAGGAATTACCAGAGGTCGCGCCCCTAAAATTCACAAATTTATCACCAAGATTGCTGCAAAAGTTACCGTCCTTCGCGACAACGCATTCCCCAAGCGTTTCCTCGCCGAACGGGCAGGTATCATTTCCGGTTCGGCAGTCTTTGCTCCTAGAAACCGCGCAATGGCCACCCATACAACCATCACACGGCGCACACGTAGATATTGCCCTGTCATAACACGCCACGATGAGATCGTGGGTAAGGTCTCTTGGCGACTTGTCGAGGAGGAACACAACCGGGTTGGTCTCCACTTACACGTCCCATTCCTCCCGAAGAGCCCCGTATGTCGGTATGTTGGTCACTTGGGGCCACCCCTCTGGGTGCTCGATCAAGGATTACTATGGGCGAACAATCGAAAACATTGAAATACGGGATAAAGGATTGATGTCTTCGTTAGCCGGAGTTACACAATAAACGGGGAATAGAAATGAACCTTATCGATGGAGCGGAATATTTTCACATCCAAAGACACGATGCCTCTCCCAAATGGCAAGTGGGAGAGAAATATACCATAGGAACCAAAAAAAACATAATCTCCAAATCTAATCTCTTTTTACCTCCCGAGGCCCGCTTCTTCTTTCGTCCAATATGCACTCAGGAATTGCAGTATCTCAGGGAGACCGTTCTGTAGTTTGTCCGTACGCCACTCCCCGGTCTCGTGATTCCTCCGCGCGGCCAGTTGTTGCAACCCGGTTTTTAAGTCCGCTTGGGAATACTGGGGGCCCATGCGTTTAATGATAGCCCGCACCTCGTCCTTTCCCGCATACACCTGCTTCAATTCAAATTCGCCCCGAATCCGGACCTGTATGCCCACGTTAGCCTTGCTATTCCGGTGCCGCAACCGTCCCTTCTCTTGACCAATGCCCTGCTCTATGGCGCTGTTGGTCTTGACGGGAGCGGGAAAGTCAAAATACGCGAATAACCCGGGCCGGTAGGAATCGTAGAGGCGCACGAACTCTTGCTCGACCTTCGCGAGGGGGGTATCTTTGTGGGGGAGGAAGGTCCGCAGGTCTGCCCGCTTCGTGGCGCCCCCCGCGCCTTTCACGCTTTGCCAGAGCTTCTGGAAGAGGTGGTCCCCGCGGCTCAATTTCGCCCCTTTCGAGGGGCAGTCCTTTCCCAGCCAGTGGCGAATTTCTTGGAAATGAACGTCCAGTTCCTTACACTCCTCGTAAACCCCGCGCGTTTCCACGAGCAGGTCGTGCAAGTCGGCAGTGGTGGCATTGAGCAAGGCAACGCCCTGCTGCTGCCCGTCTGAGAGGGCCAGGGTGGCCACCATTTGGTCCACGTACGCTCGCACTCCCTCGTACGCCTCCACCCCCCGCAGGCACTCGAATTTCTTGTTCCGCGTCTTCACCAGCCGCCGGAGCTCCCCCTCGACCTTCTTGAACACCTCCCGGACGGGTAGCTGCCCGCGCCCCTCCACTTGGACTTTCGCGTCCTTGGAGGCGCTCGTGATGTAGAGGTGCTTGATGCTCTTGGCCAGTTGCTGGTGTAGGCCGCAGTCCTTCACCTCGACGTGGTTCCAGAGGTTCTGCAAAAAGTGATACTGGCAATACTGGTGATGGACCGCGGGGTACCAGTCGTCGTGCAGCTTGGTCAGGTTGTTCTGCTTGTCCGACACCATGCCGACCATCTTGACGCGGTACCGCTGGAGGATCGCTTCCACCAGCTCGTGGAGCGTCCCGGAATCGGCGGACTCCAAGATCGCGACTTTCAGGACGCGGTTGCTGACGAGGTCGACGAAAATCCACAGGGCCTTCCCGTTGGCGTCCGGTTTCTGCCCGTCGAGCGCCAGGACGATGACCCCCTGGACCAGGAGCAGGCGGCGGGTTTTCTCGTCAATTTCGTTGCCCAACAAGACATCTATCTCGTCGACGTAATTCCGGATGGTGTTCTCCGAGATTGACAACCCGAATTGCTCCTGGGCCCGGTCGTGGATTTGGCGGGCGTTCTGGTTGTACAGCTTGGCCTCTTCGGCAATCCACTTCCACACCGCGAGGGAAAATCCCTTGTACGGGAGTACCTCGCCCAGGGTCGGATTACAGGCAACTCCGTGCAATTGGCACTCAGGATTGGCACACTTGAGCAAGCGCCGGATCTCATTCACCTCGCCCGCAAAGTCGCGATACCGGTGCCCGGCGGTAGCGTAAC
>MBAA01000161.1:7803-9373 GCA_001940655.1 Promethearchaeota archaeon CR_4 | reverse complement strand
TCACGAGTCCCGGTTCATGGGTAGAATATCGCATAGGTTTCAATTAAAGGTTAGGCGCTCCAAGTTTTGAAGCCATGGATCAAAAAAAGATTACTTTTGGAGATCATGTTTTTTTTGGATATATCCACCAACCGGATAAATATTCTCCACATATCGGATCTCCACTTTGGAATTGAAACTGCACAAGAATACACAGAGAAACAAAAGGAACAACGTGGGGAAGTTCTATCTTCATTATTAGTAAAATTACAATCTTTGAATCCAGACTTAAGGCCAAATATTGTTGCAATCACCGGTGATATAGGTTTTTTTGGTACTTCCGATAACTTTGAAAATGCTAAAGAATGGATTCTTAACTTAAAAAAAAAATTGAAGATTAATATTAACAATTTTTTCATTTGCCCAGGTAATCACGATAAGGATCTTTTAAATAAAAATAATCAAATTCATCCGGAATATGATTCTATTAATCCAAGAGAGAAAGCAGATGAAATCCTTGAATTTCCTGCAATTCAGGATGTTTTTCTACCTTTTACTGCATTCTCAAAATTCTGTGAAGATCTTAAGTTGGAGTTTTTATCCTTCTTTAAAGATAGAAATTATCAGTTCCTATCTGGTACATTCAATCATTCTTCTGGCTTACGTATTCTGATATTTAATTCAGCATGGTTTGCACAAAAAGGTGGTGAATATAATAGAGGAAAAATGTTAATCGGGTATCCAATTGTCAGGGATATGAAATTGACATCGCAACTTATAACAGAATCAAATTTTGATAATGGACCGATCACCGTTGCCCTAATTCATCATCCAATAGAATGGTTGCATTCTAGCGAGATAAGTGGGTATGGGAAATTTCCTTCGACATATGAGCATATTGGTATGGGATGCCACCTTATTCTTTCTGGTCACACACATAGCGAATCAATCCGTCAAGACCTTCAAGTTGGGCAAAGAGCACACCACTTCATTGTTGGAGCGATTTATGAAAACTATGAATACGCTAATAATTGCGCAATCTATCAAATTGATCTAATTCATAGAACTCTAACACGAAATGTGCTTATTTGGAGGCCTGCTGACGGAATATGGATCCCATATGCTGATCCTAAAATATATAAACTGGGAAATGAGTCCCATTCGAGACAATTAATCCAAATAGCAGATCGTGACACTGAAAAACGTATTTTTAAGGAATTTTTTTCAAATTTATTAGTACCTCATAATATGCCAGAAGGTGCAAAATTACTCTGGTTTTACGGTCCACCTGGAATAGGAAAGAGTGCCTTATTAGATTGGATTAAATGGGAAGCAAATGAATTAGTTAATTTCGAGGAGGTTATGTTAGGGGATAATTTTGCTTTAACTTCATTTGAAATTTTTTCTAAAATTCCAATTCAGGATATTGAAAAAATAGAAAAAATCGGAGGCTCAAGGTTAGATTATGTTTGTGAAATCCTTGCCCAAAAATTTAGAAGGGGCATTGTACCCTATATCCTTCTTATTGAATCCGATGCTAGATTTTCAGACTATCTTGGTCTTAATGAGATTATGCAACGCCTTCTTTCAA
>MBAA01000161.1:7029-7790 GCA_001940655.1 Promethearchaeota archaeon CR_4 | reverse complement strand
TCCTCAAGTAGGTCTCATTATAGCTACGCGAGAGCGACCAAAGACATTGGTATGTTATGAGGTGCATCCCTTTCAAAATATCTCGTCCATCAGGGAATTATGTTTGATTTATGGTTGGGATTTACAAGCAGATGTTGAAAAACAATTATTTGAAAAATCTCATGGGAATCCCTTGCTTTTTATCCTTTTACATGCTTGCATTCAGGCAATCAAAACTGTTCCTCTTGATTTTAATCTACATCAGGTTGTGCAAGAGACCTTATTACATCTAAGTACCAACTCGCAGGAAATATTCAAAAGACTTGCTGTAATATGTTCTATACCTCAAGGCGATGGGGAACAAGGAGTAAATGCAGATTTGTTATTCAAATCCATATCACTTAATAAGAAACATCTTTACGAAAAATCGTTAACAGAATTAAAAGACCTTGGTCTTATCCAAATTAAAAATATGAATTTATGGGTACATGGAGAAATTTCGAAACAAATTGAACAAATATTGTCTTTTGAAGAAAGAAAGGTTCAACACGTAATTCTGACTCGGATATTTAAGCGTCGTGATCCTCTCAGAGAACTCTGGCATCTATGGCAATCTGGGGATATTAATAGTGCCGGAAAATTTGTAAATAGAGCAAGAGAATTTGCAGAGAAACACAATAATACCTTACGCTTTGTTTTAATTGTTCAGAAGATAATAATCGATTCTGAGAAATTATTAAAATCCGAAACTGAAACGAAATTTAAATCCCATTTTAATTATC
>MBAA01000161.1:6450-6979 GCA_001940655.1 Promethearchaeota archaeon CR_4 | reverse complement strand
AATTGTAAAAAAGCTATTGAATATTTTAACGCGGCAATTAGGTTATACAATAAGGATGAAACTCTACAGCTTTATGCTGAAACCCAACAGCTTATTGGATCTACACACAGGAAGCTTGCGGAAGTTGAGGATTCAATTACAAATTGTCATAGTGCAATTACAGCATTTAAAAAGGCACTTCAGGTGCATACACTTGATCTTTATCCATTTGATTATGCAACGATACAGAATAATCTTGGAAATGCATTCCTACTACTAGCTAATTCGGAGGATTCATTAGATAATTGTCAACAAGCAATTTGTGCTTTTAACGCTGCACTTGAAGTCTTTACTGTCGCGGCTTATCCAGATGATTATGCGTTAGTTCAGGGCAACTTGGGGAATGTATTTGGATGCTTAGCAGAAGAGCAAGATACGATAAATAATTGTAATAATGCTATCTCATCGTTTCTAGCTGCGCTTAAAATTCGTACTAAAGAACAATACCCTCTCGATTTTGCCATTATTCAGCTCAACCTAGGTAACGCCT
>MBAA01000161.1:5799-6435 GCA_001940655.1 Promethearchaeota archaeon CR_4 | reverse complement strand
TTCGAAAGATCGGTTTATCCTTGATTATGCTCGTACCCAGAAAAATATTGGTTATACATATTTAACACTTGCCACAATTATAGATCCGATTATCAATTGCCAGCTCGCGATTAAAGCATTCAAGGCCGCACTCCAAATTTACGATTTAGATCTCAATTCAATTGGATATTCAATGATTCAAAATAGCCTAGGATACGCCTACCTAACATTGGTAACATTCAAGGCTCCTATCATCAATTGCCACAAAGCAATTAAGGCATTTGAGGCAGCTTTGAAGGTATATACAAATAAAAGTGCTTCCCTCCACTTCGCTAAAATCCAACTGAATCTTGGTGTAGTATATAATGCACTCGCTAAAAATATCGACCCGATTACCAATTGCCAGCTCGCTATTGAAGCAAGCAAGACTGCACTCCAGATTTTTTCCTTAGATCAGTATCCAATCCAATATGCAATGATTCAAAATAACTTGGGATCTGCATTCATATTGATTGCAGGATTCAAGGATCCTATTATCAATTTCTACAATGCTATTGAATGCTTTAATGCAGCACTCAAAGTTTACACAAAAGTTAGTTTCCCACTAAATTATGCTGCAACTAAAAAAAACTTAGGCATTGCATTCACGTCTCTATC
>MBAA01000161.1:1267-5778 GCA_001940655.1 Promethearchaeota archaeon CR_4 | reverse complement strand
GAATTGCTTGCTAGCTATGGTTGCTTTCGATGATGCGCTTGAAATTTTTAATCGTGGAAATTTTCCATACCAATATGCAACAATTCAAAAATTTTACGGTATAGCGTATCGAGAACAATCAAGGATTAGAGATCAACTTGAAAATCTAAGACTAGCAAACAAATCTTTCAATTCTGCCATTGAAATATTAACACGAGATCATTTTCCACTGGATTATGCTGCTTTACAATGTTTCCGGGGTACAGTCTATTGTTTAATTGCAGAAATTGAAGACACCATCTCAAATTGCAGACAGGCTATATCTGTTATTAAAGACGCTCTTAGAATTTTAACCCGTAGTAAGACACCTTATGATTATGCCACGGCTTGTTATAACCTTGGTATTGCTTATAAAATTATGGGGCAGGTTATGAATCCAGTTTCTAATTTTACTCGAGCAATCAATCATTTTGAAGCAGCTCTTAAAATATTTACACGTGAAGAATACCCTCTTCAATATCCGCATATCCAAGTTGTAATGGAAAAATTACGCTTGAGTATATTACAGAATGATAAAATGCAAATGGGGCAAAAACGCAGGCACGGCAAGATACCCAAACTTTGACCGCAAGAAAAAGTGTATGTAATTTGAATACGCAACCCCTGATATATAGGGAAAAGCTTAGAGTCATTCATCGGAACGGGGCGTGCTAATTGCGAAAATCGAGACGAGGTGCGACATCGAACACGCGCAACTTGTCGACATTCTCCGTTCGCTGCGGAAAGAAGGGTCCATTTGCAAGATCCGCCTAGGAACTTTTGCCATTGCGTAAATTAAATAATCGAAGATGGGACTGATTTTACTTCATCTCGAATTAAATGTCCCTTGGACAATCTGCAGGTGCGTCGGCGCCTGAAACAAGGGGATGTAAGGAATGCAGAGCTTATTATACGTAGGACACTGCTCTACCTGTGGAGGCGAGGTTGTATGCCACCAAAAGGTGTAAAATCGATCCGGGACTTGATCTTCTGGCAATATGCGAAACTTATTGCCCAATCTGCGGGCATGGGAAAGTCAAATTATGCCTTTGTTATGAGTCGATTTAAGAAGTTGCAAGCAGGCGAACTTCAGTGATCCTCCTCGATCCGGGAATGGGTGGCAGAGCACGAAAAACCGAACATTTGTATCTATTGCGAAAAGACGACCCCGGATTTGACCACGGAACATCTCTTGCCCCGGCATCGCAACGGCCCCGACACCCCTGACAATGCAGTCCGCGTGTGCAAGGCGTGCAATTCACGGAAGGGAAGCAAGCACCTGTACGAGTGGTTCGGCCTCGACCAGAGGGATAACATTCCCCGCATAGCCGAAGGCAAATATCTAAAGTTGTTATTCACCCTCCACAAGGAACGGCGGACCCTCGAGGAATCGATCATTTCGAATCTCTGCTCACAATGTGACCTAGGGGATTCTTGCCCCGAAAAGGCCACCTTGTCCGTGTTTTGTTTAGAAGGGATCTTTCTACCCCGAAAGTAAAGCACGTCTTGAACTGCACCAGAGTATAGGAGGATAGGAATGGGCGGCGCGCCAACCAGACGTTCGGTCAGTTTTCATTCCGCGCCCCCGTTGCGCAGTTACGGTACAAGGCAGAGCTGATGGGCATCACGGTCATCCTCGTGGACGAGCGTTATACTAGTTAAACATAATATTCTTTTGATTGATTTCCTGCAGTACTTTAAGTTGTTCCAGAAATTTTTGATCAGATCTCAATTCGAATAATTGTTTTTTAACCATAGAAGCATTTTGTTTTCTAATTTCAAACTCGTTTGGGAGGATATAGCCTAATTCTTTGGTCTTGCGAATTTCTTCGAGAAAACCATCGATTTCAGTATCAAACGTCGCAATATTGTCGAGAAAATGGGAAAAAGCAGCCGAGAGATTGCGATGGACCGTCTTAAGGGCCAATAAACAGGTCATTAACGTTTTACTAAACGCGAGTCGCATTGAAAAGAGCGTGGTAATTTCCGTGACGTTCGTGACAAGTCGAGTGATTAATTGAAAATTGACAACATCCATGTTTTCGTGATCCAGAGAAGTGTGTAACCATTTGATCTTATCAGAATCAGTTGTAAAGCCCTTGGCGAGATAATCGCGTATCTGATGTTCTATTTCTTGAATCTGGCGTAAATGTTCTTCATTTTTCTCGTTACTGAGATATTGTGGTAATGATTCGATTTTTAGGGATGCTTCTTTCTGTTGCAGGATGGAAAGGATAATTTGAAAAATATCCGACAAAGGTTCGTAAAGATATTTAATTACAGCAAAATAGATTTGGTGGTCTGCGATTTCCACGTTTTGAGAATAAAATTTATTTGCTTCCAAATTTTCTCGCAAATCCAATAATATGACAAAAAATTCTTTAAGAATTTCTAACTTTTTCATCGCATCTTGGGGTATTGAAAGAAAATCATAGATAAAAGTATCATGAAACTTTTTTATTGAATCAAGGTTTTTCAGGAAGAATTTAAGGGCAATGATGATTTCCCCGTGAAGAGACGAATCCAAATAATGTTTCTTGATAGGTCTGAGAGCATCTTGAGCAGTGTACACTTCCACGAGATCCTTGGGATAATCTTCCTCCACGAGATCCGATATTTTGATGAAAAAGTCCTTATTCGAAACAATGGTAATAATCGTCTTTAAGATGAACGTGTTTTTCTGGAGAGCTTTATAATCCTCTTCAATGATTTTTTGAATGTCATAATCAATATCGTTCTTCCTTTCAATCCGAGCAGTCGTCCGTTCTTCTAAATGGTCTCTGATTTTCAATGCACGAATGGTGGCATTTTTGCCACAAAACATTTCAATAAACACTCGTGCGAGAACAACGAAGGCAACTGCCCCTGTCAACGCCCGGTCCAGAGATTTATCCGTTAAAATCGGTTGCGATAATAGATTTAATAATTTTGAAAAAAATGATTTGGCATCCTCGCGGGGGAGTTGGTCGACCTTTTCTTGAAAAGTGTCGATAATTTGATCTTTGGGAAAGGTATTATTCCATAACTGATTTAGAACGGTATCTCCCTGTTCGTTTTGGAGGATTTCAAGATATCGTTGAATCGCGTTGAACAGGGCAAAGGCCCATCTTTTATGCTCTTGCGCCAGAGGAAATTCGTGATAAGTATGAATCATTAATTCATGGAGGGGCGGAGCTTCTCCGATGAGTTTGGGGCCAACATGCAATCCAAAGGTGTGAAGAAGAATATCATCAAATGTAGGGTCTTTGACTTTAAACGTGGTTGCTCGACTTTTATTTACAAATGCATTGAAAAAATCGAGTAAAGTACGGGCTTTATGATCAGAATAAAAGAGGATAACCTTATTGAGTTGTTCTTGATTGAGATAATCCAGTTCTTTTAATGAAATTAAGAATGTAGTCGCACATGCAAGGGTGAGTTCTATCTCTTCCGGTGTAATCCTCTCGATATTTTCTGAATAGGTGAGTAATAATTTCGCAATGTCCGATCCGAAATAACTTCTATGTGTTTCAGGAATTGCGGGGATTATGGTTAATATTTGATCACAATAAGTTTTTGCCTTCGCTTCACCGATTTTTTCAGCATATAACTTTTCCGCGCGTTTAATGAAACCCCCAACATCTGTAAATTGAGTGATCTTTTCTTCAAGACCATAGACATAATTCATTATATCTTCCAAAGAACCAAGTTCTGTTTCCATTCCAGGATTTTCTTTTATTTTTGCAATATAAGCTAAAAATAGGTCAAAAATTCCCCGTGATTTCTTCCCACTTCTTTTTAGGATATTTTGATTAATAACAGCTTGATTCATTCCTCCTAGATCAGAAATAACATTGATAAATCGTAAAATGTGCGTTAAGATGCTCTCCAAAGACTCAGGAGTTAAATTTTCAATGGTTTGGGAGAAATTAAACAAATATTTTGCAATTTCTGAAATCATAAAATTTTGGATTTCTTTGTCAATTGCCTTTAAAGATGCACTTATCTTATCAGAATAGGAACTTGCTTTTTCTTGTCCTATTTTTTTACAGAATTGGGTTTCGGCTTGTTTTATATATAATTCATTTTCTTTGATTTGAGGCAATTGGATTTTATCCTGAACAGCATGCACAAGGATGTTTTGAAAGGTTACCTCATTTTCGAAAAAATCGCCCTTCTCTGCTTTTTCAATGAATTTTAGCAACACGTCTGACAAACTTCGCAGTTTATCTTGACTCTGCTTAATTATAATCTGCTGTATTCGGATTCTTTGATCAATGGGTAATTCAGTCAATGATCGCGTAAAATAAAGTACGTGCTTCAATATCCCCTCAATAACGTCAATGGATTTGTCCCGTAGAGTCTGTGAAGTCTTGGATAGAAATCGGGGGATTTCTGAACTCATGTCCTTACTAAATTGGTGATGTATTTGCTTTAAAGCAGTCGTAATGTCATTAAATAATTCACGTGTTTTTTCTTTCCCAATTTTGTCGGAAAAACTCTTTTCTGCATTT
>MBAA01000161.1:0-1219 GCA_001940655.1 Promethearchaeota archaeon CR_4 | reverse complement strand
TAATTTCGACAAAAGAAAAATGTGAAATTCATTTCCTTATAATCTTCCTCTCAGCAAAAAAATAATACTTAAAAATGGAATATCTCGCGTGAAAAATATCTGCGCGTTCTTTTTAAGGTTCAACAACCTAGACGCATATGACCCGCCCATAGTCACACGCAACACCGATAATGATACGTCGCAGGATCGAATCTATGAGGACTTTCACGTAATTAACGGGGGACTTGTAGAGGGACGAGGTGTTCAATATGGTTCCATTTGCAGAGTCGATGCACACGATTGATCATACATTAGCAACCACGAGGAACCGCATGGTATCTTGACAATTCTCAGGAAATGTCCGAAGTTATCGCTGCTTCCAAGGAGAACATCCTTTCAACATTCATCTTTGAGCAGTATATTTCCAAGCTTTGTATGGGATGGGAAATTTAAGGAAGACGATAATGGGATCGCTGTCAAGAGGACTGGAATTCTGGGTGGATTTTCCTCCATTTTAACTATAACCTGAATATCATTTTGATCGTGGGCTACTACGTGTCATAGATGTTCACCACACATTAGGTTTGCACAAAAATATCGGCTATCCCTCGCTTTACGTCCGGTTTTTGCTCCCTCTTGCCCCCTTACCCTCTAACCCCCGCAAAACCCTCATACTTTCAATCCACAATTGCATGTTGTATGAAATGAAAAATGTGTTTGTGATTCTCATTGACGGATTATCATTTTAAAATTCAAAAGTGAAGTCAATCAAAAGTGCGAGTCATAATTCACGAGGAAACTCACTACACTTAGGATCTGGAAGCTAAATCAAGTCGAGGTTAGAACATTTCCGTATATAATTCGAAAAGAAAGGTGAAGTGAATGGTTAATGACATGGCTTACATAATCATATTCCTGATGCCTGTTCTAGGACTCCTCCTTCTGTTAATTTTGAAGCGAATAAACAACATCAAAAGGGGAACCCCTATCTTTCGAGTCTTAATGTTCATAGTTTCTTCTACAGCAGTATTAATAGAAATAGTTATCCTTGTCACCAGCATCTACGATTGGGATTTATTCATCTTAGCAGGAGGGATGAGTGCTGGTGTTATTTTTCTGCTGTGGGCTTGGACAATCACTTTGAGAACCATTCGCAACCAGGAAACCAAGATTCTGTCCCAGTCGAACAGTTTACGGGATGTTTTGGTAAAAGTGCAAGAGGCGGCTAACCAGTTGTCCT
>MBAA01000190.1:29203-31783 GCA_001940655.1 Promethearchaeota archaeon CR_4 | reverse complement strand
GCGGTGGAGGGCCTCGGGTCAAAGTTATCCCAAGACGCAATCGAACTCGCGCGGGCGCTGGAGGAGACTATCGGGCAAAATGCTCACGTGCTCTGAGGTGCGTTAGCACCAAGGATTTTTTTTTATATTCTAACCTTAATTTTTTGCACGCCCCTCGGACTTGACAAGGGGTCGCCGAACCGTGGGAAGGAATGCCACCCGCCGTATGATCAAGAGTTTCTTGCATCACCACCCTGCATGACATCGCAAAAGCGCTACTAGCGCTTCCTCGAATAATTCCTGTAATAATGCCTTCACTCCTAAGATCTTGCCCGCTTTTTGCCCCGAATAAGACCCAAGGCGAGCACGCCGAAGATGAAAAAAGATAGGGAAATAGAGATACCCGAGAATTTGTTAAACATCTCTGAGGAGGAGAAGAGAAACGGAACAATAATTTTCAGAAGAAAGACTGCCGATCGAAAATCCCCCATCAATCACAACCCCGGGTGCTTTTGGATCGGTTGGCTTCGTCTCCGCAATAACGACGATTTCCGCCAACTCTGCCGTCATAAACTATGCTGGCACTTTGCTTACATTGACAAGAATGAAACATCTGGGTATGGCGGGTGACGTCATCCCCCAAGTTTTTTTTATTCTAGACTGACTTTCTTTTATAGAAGTGTGATAAAATTGGGCTCATACGATTATGAGGATTTTTCAGAGGAACACGACGCCACCTCGGGCTCAGGATTTTTCAAACCAGCCGCGACACTCGCAAAGAGTCTCCTTGGGACAACCGGGACTTCCTCTCAAGCCGTACCGGCCACGAGCCCCACTACGACGGTACGTGGCCAACCCCAAAAAACCCCGCTTTGGAAAAAGCACGTCAAGTCTGTCGCCGAGATTAAGCCACCTAAAGGGAAGGTGCTCAATGTGCTTTTCGCGTTCGACGTTACCTCGTCAATGGAAATGTATATCGGGAATGTCACCCAGAAAATGCGATACTTATGCTCGGAACTTATTGGTATGGTACCAGACATGGAGATTTCGTTTATTGGGGTAGGAGACCACCAGGACGGGGATTTCATGCTTCAGGCGACGGCGTTTTCTAATGACCTTTCAGAATTGAAAGAAGACATCGAGGCCATTCAAATGACTAGCGGGGGGGACGACCATCCCGAAGCCTTCGAGTGTCTCTTCAAGGCGGTAAACGACATGAACCTCGCAAGCACAAATACGATGATGTTTCTTGTGACGGACTCAATTCCACATGGCATGAAGTTCCGCGGACGAGACTTAGGTTGCCCTAAGGACGTTCAATATCAAGAGGAATTAAAAAAGATTCACGAAGACCTGTACGGATTTTACATAATGGGTGCCTCCCCATACCGGGAAATTGTGAAGCTCCAGATGAAACTCGTCAAAACTCCTGACTTTTTCCTTAATCTAACAAATTACCGCCGAGTAGTCAATATCGCGTCAGCAATTGTCGCCCAAGAGGTAAATCAATTAACCCAATTCCTCACAAAACTGGAGAAAGAACGCGGAACTGACCGAGTACGTGAGGTCTTGAGGACTTTAGGTAAACCTCTCCAATATTATGCAGAGGTTCCAGTTATGCTTAGCGTTATTTGCCCGAAATGTAATGTTAAGAACCTATCAGGGAGTATTTTGTGCAATACGTGCGGAAATCCGCTCCCAATTGAAGGACAGCAGGATTCCCAGTGAAGTTCGTCCTTTTTAATATTTATTAACAGGAGCATTGATAATGAGTTCACGCGCGGGAACGCCAACAAGCATTTCTGACGAGAAGATCAAACAACTCCTCGAAACACGCCAGATATACGAGGCTATCGCTTGGGCAGCCTTCGCGCAGGATAATATTGCAACACTGGAAACTTTCGCTAAAGGAGTTCAGGAATTCCAAAAAATGTGGTCTCAACAAGTCCTCCCTATTAAAAAGGAAATTTTTGAGGTACTCGGCGCAGCATATATGGTTCGCCTAAAATTGGACAAAGCACGCCAATTCTTTGCGGCAGCCGGGAGAGAAGATTTACTCAGGCGAATTCTTGAGATCGCATTACGTCATGGACAATATGGAGTGGTGAGAGAGTACCTCCAGGAAAATGTTATAAAGAAAGAATCCTATGAGGATTTTCTCCGAAACGTTGCATTACCACGCTTTCCTCTTCGTTACCACTCCCAGAAGGGTTTTTGGATAGACCAGAAAGAATTATTTGAAGTGTTAAAAGAAATCCCGGGCAATCCAGAAAGGAATCTAATGCAAGTTGTCTATCTTATGGAGCGGGAGGGGGATCGAAATACTGTCAAAAAATATATTTTTGCAAACTATGCCAAGAACCAGCAGCTTATCGACAAATATGCTCAAGCTTTTAACGATCTTGCAAGTTGGGATCGAAAGAGTATTCCCGATAGAGTCAAAACATATTGTAATGCCCAAGGAATTTCCTTAATTAAGATGCTACAAGAAGGGGACCTTGCAACTTATTTCCCCAAATCCGGCTTTTTATTTATCATATCACATGGTGGTGAGAAACGTGTTTGGAAGGAGTATTTACAGTTACCATTGGATTATTCCCG
>MBAA01000190.1:27165-29138 GCA_001940655.1 Promethearchaeota archaeon CR_4 | reverse complement strand
CCACTTTTGTCAAGTATTATGGTAGTTTTACCATTCCTGGTGCCAATATGGAGATGCTCGAATTAGAATTCGTGAATGGCGAAAATCTACAAAAATTCACCGTGGATTCGAATTTATTGCCCTTAGCTCGCATTGTACTAATTATCGAGGAACTTGCCTCCATACTCGCATACCTCCACCAGCACGGGATTATCTACATGGATATAAAGGCAAAAAACGTATTGGTGTTACCTAAGGGAATCAAATTGTTAGACTTTGGAATGACCCAATTCATTGATAGGGGGCGGGAGCCAAAGGGAACTGTGTATTCCCTCTTGTCCACGCCCGAATACGTTCCCCCAGAGATGGCAACCACTTTTTCCGCAACCTCTGCTGCGGATGTGTTCCAACTCGGTATATTATTTTACCAATTGGTCGCCGGTTGTCACCCATTCGCTCGCGTTGCCTTTACAGAGGGAGATGCGTATCGTGAGAGCGAACAGCTCAAGTACGCCCTAGCAAACGTATATGTGCAACCGAATTTCCAGCACCCCCGCTTTAGCGAATGTGGAAATCTTACGGACATCCTAAAACTTATGTTAAACAAGAATCCCCAAGATCGCCCCACCGCAAATGATGTCACATCTCTTTTTGCGAAATGGTCACAAGCTGGAGGCATTGATGATGGAAGGGATGGTACTCATTGAGGAGGGCTCTCTATATCGGACGTTTCCAGATCTTTCATAATGGTCACCTTGATGTTTTGCATACTATCGCTGGAACACACGATATCGAGGGGATTGTAATTGCGGTTGGTAGCACTCAATATGATCATGAGCATAAAAGCCCGATCGCGCCATGGGCGGTTAATCCATTCACTATTGCGGAACGAATCGAGATGATTGAAAGATCACTCAACGGAGTGTTGTATAAACCTTGGAAGATATGGCAAGTTCCAGATTTCCACGACTGGGACAATTGGTATGACTATATCATCAAAAACCTACCAGAATTTTTCTGTTTGTACAGCTCTTCTGCAAGAGAGAGGGATTTTTTCAACCTCAAGGGAAAAGAAGTGCGGGGATTTCCCCACCGATTCAACTATAACGCCGGTTCGCTGCGTTTGGCGCTTAGCGCTGGGGAGGATATCTCGGATAAAGTGCCCCCGCCAGTGATGGCTGTACTACAACGCATCGATGCAGCCAAACGCATCCGTATGTTACTCGCGCGTGATGATGCTTCAATAAATCTCTCGGAGGAACAACTTTAATGATCGTTCCGAGGATAATGTGCACCCTTGGTACGGCAACCGATGATCCAGCAATCCTCGCGGATTTGAAGGGTGCCGGGATGGTTGCGGCTCGCCTTAATACCATCCATGGCACTATAGACGAACTTGCCGAACGGATTGACGCGACTCTCTCGCTTGGAGGGGTGGACGTCTTCCTGGATCTGAAAGGACCCCAGTTACGTCTACACATGGACCAGAATTACAGCATCGCCAAGGGGGACGACTTTCCTATCTATTTCAAGGAACAAAAGATATGGCTCAACCACCCCATAAAGCATCTCTTACGCTTAGGTATACCAATATTCATTGAGAACGGGGAGGTTAAAGCGACCGTTTCTCAAATCAAGGGCGATTACGTGGTCGTGAAGGTCCTCGAACCAGCATCCTTCATGATGCACAATAACATGGGAGTCAATTTACCCGGATTGGACCTGAGCGCCCTCCCACCGCTAACCAACCGAGATAGAGAGGCAGTCCACCTAGGCATCGAGCGCGGCGTACAAGGGTTTGCGCTCTCCTTCGTCCGGAACTTCACCCAAATCGCTCAATCCGCAGAATTCATAAAGAGAGAGCAACAGCTCATCGGAAAAATGGATAAACTAACGTATTTGCTCAAGATCGAAGATCCCGTGGGCGCGCGCAACTTAAAATCCATTCTCGCTCAATGCAAGCAGGCAAGCATAAACGTCATCGTTTTGGTTGC
>MBAA01000190.1:25516-27143 GCA_001940655.1 Promethearchaeota archaeon CR_4 | reverse complement strand
ATGCCCCACGAGGACTTGCCCCTCGTGCAAGATACAATCATAACATTGTGTCACGATGCTCGCGTGCCAGTAATGGTTGGCACGGGTATTTTCACGACAATGCAACGAAAATTGGTTCCATCACGCGCCGAATATGTTGATATCTTCCACATAAGTCAGCAAGGAGCGGATTGGATACTGCTCTCAGATGAGACATCTAATGGAAAATATCCCGTGGAAGTCGTACGCCACCTCAGCGCTGCGTTAAAAAAGTATAGCTCCTCTCAATCCGTTTAAACCCCGTGAAAAGGGAAAAATTTTAATGTCACGAGCCATTGTGGCCGAAGTATTAAGGATTATCATTCTTCAATTCATTTAGATGCGGTTCCTTCAAGTTGACGGCTATGTCCCCTGTTTTCAAAACAATCAAAGCCAAGATAAAATATCTGACCACCGCCATCGGTTTCGGGTTTATTCTGGCATGGCAAGGATTTTACACCCCTGATTTTAATAATGACATTCCCTTGAATATCCTCTTAGTAATCGGATCCCTCCTTCTCCTCCTTGGAGCGAGCGAAATTGTGCTCGATTTTTCTCTCAAACTGGCTGAATATGCCGGGGTTTCGGAGATCGTCATCGGATTGACGATAGTATCTATTGGGACGTCCATTCCCGAGATGTTTACTGCCGTGGCTGCTGCAACGCAGGGCGCGGGAGGTTTTGTGCTTGGGGACATCTATGGAAGTTACATCACGCAACTCACCATTTTCCTAGGTATAGTCATCGTCTTAGCTCCGAAAACAGTGAATCGTAAAAACGTGCACCATCCTTACCGGGACGGTCTTCTCGTTATTTTTGGCCTCTGTTTCTTATCTTTTAACATCTCTGACGGGCAACTGACCCGTGTTGAAGCGGGAGTGTCGATCGCCATTTACTGTGCTTATACTATATATCTACTACTAGATTCAAAACGTCACATTCACACCAGACAAGATATTCTCCGATTCGCTCACGATATGGAAGTCATTATAGGAATGATTCCGAATGGCGACTTGCCTGTGCCCCAAGACCAAGAAAGACTACCTGAAGAGACTTTTCCAGATCCCTCTTCTCATAAACCAATTAAGGGGTCTAAATTGAAAATACTCCTGTATATCGGGATAGTACTTATAGGGGCATACTTCTGTTATATCGGGGCGACTTTCTGTGTAATAGGTGGGGTCAACATCGCTCGAGGATTTGCGGTACCAGATCATATCGTGGGTGCCACCATTGTAGGATTTGGAACGGGATTTCCAGAATTTGTCGTATCCGCAATGGCAATTCGCAAGAAACGGGTGGAGATCGCCTATGGCAACTTGCTCGGAAGCAATATCGTTGACCCGTTGCTCTCAATCTCTCTGGGAGTTATGGTTAATCCGTTCACCCTCGATACGTTATCGTTGACGGGTATCCTCGGATTTCTCCTTCCTTTTGCCATCATCGTGGACGTGCTCATTATTTTAATCTTCCGCCGAAAAAGTAATACTAAAACTCAAGGAATGGTATTTGGTTTGATCTTTTTAGGATTATATGCGGCATTCCTCGGAGGATCATTTCTCTAAAAGATACGGCTGGTAGATTTACTGGCAGCAATTCGCACCACAAT
>MBAA01000190.1:20693-25504 GCA_001940655.1 Promethearchaeota archaeon CR_4 | reverse complement strand
CTTTGCTCCGTTGGGCTGCATCCCAGAGGCACCCGCACCCTTCAACCTCGTGCATCACGATGGCTCCTGTGGGACAATTCCGCTGACACGCGGAACACTCCGTGCACCGTTCGACAGCGTATATTTGGTATTTGTTCTCGATAGTTCGCTCGGGTAAACCGAAAGGACAGACCTCTGCACAAAGCCTACAAGCAATACACTTCGCAGGATTGATGGTGATCGGCAGGTCTGATGGCAGCAGCTGGGAAATCGGTTGCGAGAGTAAGGATTCCACAGTATTCTTGGCCGAAAGTGGATGGGAGTTGTCGAGGATCGTCATACCATCACTTCCCACAAAGCGCCCAGTGCAATTAAAGTTAACGCGATTGCGAGGATGCGCCAGTTCCACCTCATAAAAGCCGGGTACTCACCTTGGATGGTTCGTGGACTGGACTCCATCGTATAACCACTGAAGGACATTGTGGTAAAAAATCCGAGCCAGAACTGCAGGGTTACGCACCCAGGGAACAGAGGGGTAAATCCTTGAACGAAGAGAAGAGCAATGCCACACAATATTGCCGCAACTGTTCCAAAGAAATAACCCTTCCGTGTGAATGACCGCACCCGATTTACAATCGGAAACAGTAGGGCAATGAACAATGCAGTACTGGCAACGGTGACCCACGCCCATCCTAATATAAGAAGGAAACTCCACCACTGAAACCCGATAAAAAGGGCGAGCAGGATAATACTAGGCCAGAACAGGAATTTGCGTAATAAGAACGTCCCGTGGGTGATGCCTGCTTGAAACCGTTTCGCGAGGGAAAAGTGGGCAATTCGCATATGCTCGGGTTTCCGTACGACCTGCTCCCGGAGATACTCGGGTAAGTCCCGGGACCACACAGGCCCGTAAAAGACATGGAACTTGAAGTCAGGGGGCAACCTGGGGATGGCAACCCCTCCCGCAGATAATTGGGGCAGGATGAGCTTGAAGTGGGATACCTGCTGCGCCAAACCGCTTGCGTTTACGGTTTCTACAAGCTGGGTGTTACCAAAATCCGGGCCTCGGGCCGCACACCACACGTTAATCCCTCTCGAGTCCACGCAGAGAACCCACACGTCCATCCCCCTCAAGTCACGCATCACGCAAAAGACCGTGTAGTAGTAATTCGCGGTGACGATAACCGGAGACGTGGGGGTGGGGTTCCCGGATTTATATAGACCGGGTTCAATTGCAACGTGGTCAATTTGCCCCGTTAAGATGCACCGTGCCACCCGCAACCATGCCCCGACTCCCGTCACTTTACATGGCGGGGGGCGGTAATATCCTGCACGATCACCTACTTTCTGGAGGATTAAACCACGAATGGCACCGCCAATCCAGTTTTGTTCCCCTACAATCTCAAAACCCGTAGGTTTTATAAAGGCAACAAAATTGGCAAGAGGGTGAGTCACACCCGTGCGCTGTCGCTTTAGCTTGCGGAGGTACCACCACCGCTTCAGGGCAAAACCCACCCGGCGTATTCCCCGGGGAACGAACTCTTCCGCGAGGTAAATTATTCCCCCCGGTTTCAATACTTCCCAAGCAGCACGCAGGAATAGCTGTTGTGCGAGAGGCCCTAGTTCCGAGAGAAGAAACGTGCTAACAACTACTTCATACCCCCCCTCACGTGGAGGCAGGACTCCCGATGACCCTTGCCTAAAGTCGACTGGATGTGCTACGTCATTGGGATTGGAGGTTTTTGCCTGCTCGATCATTGCTGGATTGCTATCAATTGCCGTGACGAGGCAATTCTTTTGCGCAAGCTTCTGAGCGAGAACACCTGGCCCACATCCAACTTCAAGAAGAACAGTTCCTTCCTGAACCTGCCCAACTATCCAGTCTTGTACTTTTAAGTTGACACCTTTCGTGAGGGCAGTAAACCCCGCTTCATAGGTGCTCGGTTCACGCTCGAGTTTTTTCATGTACGTGACGGCGATATAAGACCACAACCCATCGTTAGGAGTAATTCAAGAGAATTATGAAATCGGAGTATTAGAGATAAGTAAGTGATCCAAATTTAGGTAGAACTTGTAAATTTACAAACTCCCCTGAGGACGTCGCTCGGGGATGGCGCGAGTTGATTTTTTACTCGCAAAGAACTCGGGTGTTAGGTAAAGACCGCAATAACAGTGTCCGTATTCTTTCTGATCCGGGATACAATATGCACACGGGCAGATGAGGTCTTTGTCCTTCTCCCGGACTCCGGAACCATCCCGGCAAGGACATAGAAAATAGTTATAACGGTTGTAATTCGTAACGAACCCCTCAAGGAGGAGGTTTAGGAACTCTCCGTCCCGGGTCAGCTTCCACTTGTGGAAATTCGCGGTGGTCGTCACGAACGTGCGGGCATCTTCTAAAGTCTTGGGTTTCGATGGTATCGGCATAATCCTAGACCTTCTTTAATATTTCTTCAAATTCATCTTGGAGGAATCCAACGATAACCCGCTGGTTTTCCTTATCTTCGTCCAAGACAATAAATGGGAACGCTAACCGCTCCCTGTATTTCTTTACTAAATCGTTTTTAACCTTATCTTTAATCTCGGGATGGAGTAAATCAACATAAACGAACTTGAAGGTGATGGTATTATCTCGCAAGAATTGCAATGCACGTTTGCAGAATCCGCAGGTACTCAGTGCATATACCTTGATGGTGTGCCCGCTGGCCTTACCGTTTTCCTCTAAGAAGTTTACAATGTCCTCGTGCATAACTTATCCCATTGTCCAGCTATATTTCAAAGTTCGCCTGCACTATCTAAAGGATTATTGTTTTCTAAAAGATACTTCTTTTTGTTTTTCAGCAAGGAAGGTCTCCACCGCGTGTTTAACCGAAGACAACATTCCCTTGAGATCAACTACATTTGAGTGATCCTTGATTTCGTTATAACGTGTGAAAACACCTACTGTCGCCCCAATGCCGGAAACAATTAGGTCAGCACCCCGAATCCCCATTTTCCACGAAAAATCAAGACGCTTATCAAGAATTGTATGAATTTCTTTCTGAAGTTCTTCAGCGATGCCCACCTCATCTCGAACTCGTTTGCGGGCAACGAGTATAACGGATGAATAAATGGAGTCCTTGGACCAGTTCGAGATGCCTGTGTTTTCCGTGTGCACAGGCCACGTAGCGGTGATCTGAAACCGGGCGGATTGGAGGGCTCTCGTCACGGATACCCACGCATCCAACCCCGTATGGGCAAAAAATAATACGAGAACACCGTTATCACGCAAGAGGGTTTCCATTTTGACGCAGGCTTTTGCAAACGCACTGTTAAAGTTCCCGGCACGCCGCTGGAAGGACACGGATAGGTCTTCCGTTTTCGGTGTCAAATGCGTCTTGTACAAGGGATTTAAGTCCTCGAAGAATTTCCCGATGGCGCGACTCTCCCAGACGTGGAAAAACTCGCTCAGCTCCCCGTAGGGTGCGTCGTCAAAGTAGGGGGGGTCTGTCACGATGAGGTCATATTGTTGTTTCTCGAGCGAGAACAGAGATTGATTGGTGATCGTGGTTTGATTCTGTTTGAGGTGGTCAACGGCAAACTTTAACCCTTGAAGGATTGCTTTCCGAGCGCTCGCAAGGGATCCGGAACCTCCGCTGAAGGGATTGATTTCAGCGTGATCCCATTGCAGGGCATTCAATTTATTCGAGCACGCGTGGAGGATGCCCTCCCGGGTAGGAATCCATGAGGTGAGGCGGCAATTGTAGTCAAGGAGCTTCCCTAAGAGTAATGCTAGATATGCTCCGATCGCCCGCCCGTATTCTAATCCGTGCTCCTCTATTAGGGACGCAACTTCGATGCGAATATTTCTCACCAAATGGGCAAAGAAGAGCAGCTGGCGGGGTGTGAACAACGCGCTCCAGCGCGAGAGGTATTTGGCTGCACGAATGGTGTGGAGGGGCATTTCCTCGTCAGGTATGAGGGTTTCTTTCTGAAATTGGGGAGTGTTGACGCGTAACTCTTGGGCTGCCAATGAGATCATACTAAGATCCTCAGTTGTCGCGGGGCGATATTTTCGATCTCCGGGATCGGGATCGTCAACGATCACCACCATCAGGTCTTCGGAAGCGCCGGATCGCATTTGAGTGAGAATAATTTCGTTTGGAATGGGAGCACTACAATCCTGATGCAGACAAACGCCCACCGCTCGTGCACAAGTACCTGACTGGGTCGTATAACCTGAATCCACGCGGTACATCCATGTATTGGTTTCCCAAGACGGAGTGATGAAAAAAGACCGAGATTTATCTGAATACTTCGCGACATGCCACTTACTCACGAGAGGGGTGGGTCGATTACACCGGGGACAGGTGACCATCCATGCGAAAAGAAATGCATTCACGACTTTCCCATCCTGGCGTGGATAAAAGTGTCCCAATGTAGAATCCAACCGATGGATAACATTTCCCATTGCCTGATCTGCAGCGGCGATAATCTTGCTCCCGAATCTCGCAGGATACTCTATGGTGGTCTTAAGAATTAACCACGCCACGGGATTATAGTCATTTGCAGTGACATCTAAACCCAATTCGAGTCCGGCAAAGGGCAAGGATCCGCCCCCTGCAAAAGGGTCGAGAATGGTGATGTTTTTTCCATAAACATTCTTGAGGAATTTCTTCATGTGGAGTGTTTCTTTTTCACCAATGATTGTTTTATAAGGAGCTCCCTCTTGGTGCAATCCTACCATTTTATTAAATTGATCTCGGGAAGAATTTGAGGGGAGGAGCGCACCTAACAAGGCAGCACGAGCTACAACGAGGGGTTTACGACTCCACCAGTAGTGCATTTCAAAG
>MBAA01000190.1:14184-20685 GCA_001940655.1 Promethearchaeota archaeon CR_4 | reverse complement strand
ACGTCCTTTTTTCTCCCTGCGCCCGGCAATACTGAGTTTTTCCTCTGGGAAAAAGTCCTCGATGAGAGTGCCCGTTTTTTCGTTCATTATTCTGCCAGCAACCAGATAGTCGGTCGTAACTAAATCTCTTGAATGTTTCTAGAATTTGTTGACCAAAAGTTCATTAATGGTTTTTTCACATGCTAGTATAAAAAGAAAGCAAAAGATCAATTGGCGACTGGTCATGGGAATTGAGGAAACGAAAGAGGTTCACTTAATGTGCCCTACATGTCGGGCTCGTGTTACCTTCCAAGTCCCAACTTATGTTTTTCACGGTAGAGAAAATGGGATTGCTACTATCCAAGTCCAGTCGGATGTCTGTGCCCATCAATTCCTCCTAATGGTGGATCAAAATTATAGCGTTCGCGGCACAGAAAAGGTAGATTTTGAGGTGACGCTTGAACCCCAACGGCAGGACATCGTGGATCTTAATTTTGGGGATGTTCTTTTTCGGTTCAAAAGTTACGCCACCGCGTGCCTGTTGCATGCGGTCATTTTCAATTATCCCATCCAAATCGTGACATCCGCGCGGGACCAACCGAATTTGTACCAGCAACTTAAAACGCTATTCACCTCCATTTTACCCCCTGAATGGCAAAAATGTGTTGAAATCACGCAGATTTCCACTCGTGATTTTCAAAAACTTCCCCAGTCCCAAAAGGATGTGCTCATCGTTGATACCGAGGGCATCATCATCAACATGCCTTGGAAGGAGGAAAAGATACAATTCGAGAAAAACCTACTTAGTGCAATAACCGGGTACCACAATGTCAAGATTCAACTTGACACGATAAGGGTAGGAGTTGAAGAGCTGTTCGATTTCATGCAGGCTGCTGCTGATCTGGTAAGAGGGAAGAACAGTATATTTGATACAGAAATGGATGATTTTATAGATGCCAAAGGCCCCGTAAAAAAGGGGAGGGGATTTCTCTCATATTTACTCAAACTTTTCGACCGGCGCTTGCTGGATGATCCGTCTCTGTGCAAGAAAGTGCGCCTGAAGACGATCGACAGCATGTTGAAGTCGCTCTGGTTCTGATATTTGGAAAGCCAATCTACTAATTTTCATTAGTCCCATTTTACTTGGCTAGATAAAGACCGGACTATGAAGGGCTTAAGGAGGGCGTTTGTACTTAGTTCTTCATTGATTATAGATTAATGAATAGGTGCTTTGGATGATGATCTTTAATTTTTGGGACTGGTATGGAGCACTCAATCCGATGGGGCGCATCAGTGTAACAATTCTTGCAGTAACGCTTGGAATCTTGGCGATTGTGGGAGTGTATTATATAATTTACGCAATCGTTAAAGGTACTGTGAAAGGCACGAAAGCTGCCACCAAAACCGTGGCCCGAGGAGTGCAGAAAATCCGGCAGAAAATAGAAGAAAAGAAGCCATTGATCCGTGAAAAGATGGAACAGGTGAAATACAAAATTAATGCAACCATTCAAAAAGGGAAGAAAGCACTTGATGAAGTGTTGAATGGTAAATCCACCACCCCCGTTCCTGAGGTTGCATCCACTTCCGCTCCAATAAACCCGGTGACGCCTCCTAACCCCGTGGAAAACCCAATTATTGACTATAATTTTGAATTTCCTCCAGAGAAATTACCGCAATATTGCCCGCATTGTGGCGCATTATTTACAGAAACGATGTCACAACGCGTGAGTCACGATCGCCCCGCTTTTTGCGGGCGTTGTGGATTACGATTTGTGCCTTCAATTGGGATTTCCTATAAAAAGTTAGTAGACGAGGTATTACAACCACAATAATACCGCATGTAACCCATTTTATTAATCTTTAACTGGTTTTCTCAATTTTGGCAATTTATCTTTCACAATTTGCCGGATCGCACTCAAAAATTGAGGGATTGTCACCTCTCCCCCATCCCGAAACACGTGGGGAAAGTGTTTGGAATAGAGTTCAAGGCCCTTTCCAGTGGCAACGACCAGTAAATCCTCAGGAGACAGGACATATCCCCCCTTGGAGAAAATTTGGACACTTTCTTGGAGAGTTATAATTACTCGATGCTCGATGGTTTCCCACGGGATGTTATCGGGAGAGGGAGGACGCGGTCTGCATACCAGAACCACATCACATTGGGGATTCGCTTTGCCTAGGATGGGAACGGCTGTGCTCATTTCCGCCAGAACTGGATACGCGGCAGTTATGTAAAGACTCGCATTGAGTACGGATTGTAGCATAGCCCCCCATGCAGAATCGTCTTGGTGGTGGAACGTAAAAACGAAGATACCATCTGGTTTGAGGGTTCTACGCGCCTCGGCGAAGACATTGGTTAACCCACGCAGGTAATCCTGTTCACCTTTCCCCTGATCCTTGTTCACGATGACCTCAGCTATATTCGGACCGTCCGATTCCCGGAAGTTGGGGTAGCGGGCGCGCAATCCAAGCCGCAACCATGCATAATAAAAATCTGCGAGCTCGGAATACATTACGTTGTTGAAATAAGGCGGATCCGTGACCACCGCATCAACAGATCCATCAGGAATTGGGATGTGGGTTGAATCCCCATTAAGGAGAAACACGTTTGCCTTGGCATCCTCGAAAATATTCCCCAAATACCCCTCTACAGGATGACTTAAAAAATACTTCGCCATGTGTCCAGTGTCCGTGACATACTTCACGTAAGGACGTGTGTTGAACTCTTTGAATTTTAAATTTGCCGCAAACAAGTTCCGGAACGTGCCAAACCCGTACTTTGCACCCCATGGATTACTCTCGCATGGCGTCAGTGGGGGGTGGAATGCATGCGTCTTAAACAAGTTGTACACGTAGTTATTGACCCGGTGGTACTCACACAGCATATTGGCATACTCCAATGACTTAGAAAACGTGAGGAGTAAGAATTCTCGCGTGGGATCAGAGCATTTTAATTCCAGAATGCCGTGAAGCATCTCACCCAAGACCAGTTGTTGCCGGGGACTGAACATGTCACGCCAGTCACGATACCCGTAGTTCGTTGCTTGCTTGGTGTTATATCCGGGAGGAATCTTGGTATCCGGGATGAAATTTCCTAAGATCTGTGGGAGCTCTTGTTTGAGGATCTTTTCGGCGCGAGCAGCTATCATTTGGTCGAAGTGGGTAGCACGGGTGAATTGTTTCGCGCCACATTGGGGGCAATACGATTGCACCGCATAGAGGTGTTCTTTAGGTTTCCCGTGCTTGCGCACGTGATCCACGATACTACCTGAGATTTTACAGGCAGGATTGGGGCAAGTGTACTTGGCACCGTTCCGGGTGACAGATCCTACCTGGGGAGAAAACGATTGATGGCATGCGGGACAAGTCGTTTGGATTGCATAATCCTGCACGACAAAGACCTCCCCACACTGAGGACAGAGGACATAATATCCCTCGGTCACCCGTCCCTTGCGCTTGTGGGCGAACATGTGCCCCTTGAAAAGGGGAATAGTTACGTGACACCGAGCACATTCCAATTGCTTTACCCAGAAAAAATACATCACGTCCGCAAAAACGGGATATTCGTGGAAGATTGCACTCAAGTCATCCCCCTTCTCGAGTCTGGCGCAGAGTTTTTGCTCAACATTAGATGAATTTTTACGAGATTTTGAAAATTTTTGCAAACACGTAGGACAGATTGTTTTGAAATATTGTTGCACGCGCACCGCAACATTTCGCTCCAATTCATCGAATGCCGCTTGCAAAGTTTGGCCATTCAGTGGTTCGAGGGCTACCTTCACCAGAAACCACGCGACTGGGTTGAGGTCTTGGGTTACTATCCGGCAATTGAGTGCGAGACTCTTGATGGCGGAAATGCCCGATCCCATGAAGGGATCCAGGATGATCTTTCCGCGGCAGTCAACGTCCCGAGCAAATAGTGCCCAAGGGTTATCCATCTCTGCCCTGTTAACGAGGCGCCACCTCCCATTGGTATCTTGTACTTTCGTGGTAGCATCCACGAGTGAGTACAGAAGAATCGCCCGAAATACGGATCCTAACCGCCGAGCCCACCACTTATGGAGGTACATCAGCGGTTCAAAATCAGGGCGAGAGGTACCGCCTTTCCGCTCTGCATTGGCTACCTGGTTTAGCTGGATAATTGGAAATTCTTCTTCAATTCGGGCCATGAAGGGTGCACTCATGAGCGTCTTATGCATTCGAGGATTATTTAGGCGATTTTTGATACAAGTTGGTTATTAATTGGTCTAATTTGGTTCTCAGCAAGTCATCCGGCGCGTTTTTAAGGATCTGCGTGACGAGGGCATTAATCTCACCTAATATTGGGGATTCTGGGATAATGACTGGAATCTTCGCGAGCTGTTGGGGATACCACTCGTATGTACCATAGGCAAGCTCCTTGAACTCATGGTGTGCAATCCGAGCAACGATCGGAGAATTTAGAAGAGCGAGGAAGAAATGGAGATATTCTCCTTGCCCGGCCTTGGGTTGCACCAGCACCACATCTTGCGAGAAATAGGATCCCCTCGTGTCGAGCGCAAAAACGGGGTGATGTCCCTTATAGCGGCCAATAATTTTTGGATGCGCCCAATCCAGCGTGACCCGCTCATCACCCTTCCGCCATTGATACCACTCTGCAATGCGGGATCGTTGCCGGAGCTCGGTTTGGTGTTCTCGGAGGTACGAGAAAGCGTTTGGATACGATTGGATGGCGTCCCTTTCATGCAGTGTGGAAAAAATCACATATCTCGAAGTTTTTGGTTTGAGGGTAAAAGGAAAAATATCTCCCCCCTTTAACCAAGGGCGAAGGGCACGGGGTTCAATCTTGCGGGAAGTTATAATTTCATCGTTGACTACAAACACGGAATCCTTGCCGGTTTGAACGCCTTTAGCGAGGGTACAGTACTCACCCAAGTATCCGCCCATCCTGGTGCGTACCTGTGTTATGAATTGCTGGTAAGCGGGAGATTGGAAAGTCCAAGGACCAGCTCCTAATATTTCGACATCGAATTCCTCCTCTCGTTCGAGAGCATTGATATTAGAACTTGCTTTGGCACTTTTAGGGTGGATACGGAGGTAACCTTTGTCATTCGCTTTAGGGGGGCAGTTTTGGAAGAAGAGTAAGGTCGCGTGAATACCTACGCCCGGAAATGCCGTTGTTTGTCCCAAATCGTCAATAACACGACATCGTTTGTTCGCTAAAAATGTTCGTAATCGTCTTGCAGTAGGTGCTTTGAGGAAATAGCGGGGAACAATGACACCCAATTGCCCATCTGGTTTCAGGAGGGAAAATGATCGCTCGATGAAGATGTAATAGAGGTCACCATTTGCATGGTATGTGGTGAATCGTTGAGCATATTGAGATTTCTGCTTTGCCGTGATGTCCGTCATCGTCACATAGGGAGGATTGCAAATAACCACATCAAAGAGAGTGGCGGAAGTAATAGGTTCCACCAACGCATCGGCAACATGCACGTGTTTCTGTAGGGTAGAAATGCTCGCTGAAGTCAATGAATTAATTGCTCCTTGGGGTAATGGCATATTGCCGGTCTCGGCCCATTCCATTAGCGTATTGCGGCACCTTGAAACCGCTTGTTCGTCCGTGTCAAATCCATATAAGTTATCCGTCACGATTTGCTCTCTGATGGTTCTCCCGAGAGCATCCGTGCACGTCCCCAAGATTGTCGTTATGCGTTGTTGGAATAATATCTGAGCCGCAGCTAGGAGAAATGCACCATCGCCGCACGCTGGATCTAAGATCCGTAACTTTGGAAGCATTTCACTCTGTTTTTCCCTTAAATCAGACTGGGTTCGGTCGCCGGGAGGCAGAGGATCTGAGAGCCTTGGGTAAGGGATTACCTTATAAATAGTGTGTCTCGCGATGTAATCAACAATCTGCTCAGGCGTGTATACTATGCCTAATTTCCGGCGCCGCGCCCGATCACTTCGGGGGAATGAACCATTGCCTGCGGGAGGTGGTGGGGAATCGTGTGACATTATACTTTCCACTATTTTATCAAGTATGAAGTTCCAATTGGAGGTGGATGTTTCAGGAATAAACGTTTAAGTTTATAGGCGCGGAGATTGAAATAACTCGCGGTTAGTGTATGGACAATGATGGAACCGGGTTCAATCAACGACAATATGGGGCAAACCCTTGTGGACTTTGCCAAGGTGCTTGCTGTGAGGGTCACGTCCATGCGCGAGCAATTCGTACGATTTTATACGCGCGAAACCTCGGGGGAACCATTGCACGTATTCGTAAGTAGGTTGCGCGCAAGTCTCATTTCGGACATGGGTGTGCCAGAGATCGCCGACCAAGTCGCTCAGGCGGTTACCTGTGGACTAGCCACCTTGCGTGCAGCATTACCTGTGGACATTCCATTCACGCCCAAGGAAATCCTCGATCACCTTCCACTGACGCATTCGATTATCCGCTACCTGTTTACCTTCTTCCTTCAGGGGCTCATCGGGGGTGAATATACCGCGGGAGATTTCCTCCCGTCCTCCTTAGTTGAGGTT
>MBAA01000190.1:10696-14163 GCA_001940655.1 Promethearchaeota archaeon CR_4 | reverse complement strand
GGAGTATTGAGTACACCAGAGGTTGGAGCTCTTCTCTGCACACCGGACCAAAGTGTGGATAACCTAGATCCTGCAATTCACTTCTACGAGGTGTTCTTGCACGCATATAATCGAGAGAAACGAGCCCAACGGGGCGTCTTCTACACACCGGATCTATTGGTAGCGTTCATTGTTCGATCCGTGGATCAAATCTTGCAACGAGAATTTTGCCAACCTAAAGGATTCTTCTTAGTACCCTCAACGAAACCTGGATTAGACGTTAGGATTCTCGACCCCGCCTCAGGTACGGGTACGTTCCTGCAGCACGTCGTGCGCATCGTTAAAGAATCCTTCGATATGATACATAACAACACCCAAACCACTACCGGCACTACTGCGTGGGAGAATTACGTTTGTCAACAATTGCTCCCGCGAGTTACTGGTTGTGAAGTGCTCCTAGCACCTTTCGTCGTCGCTCACATTATCATTGGAGTGACTTTAGCCTGGACTGGGTTTCATTTCAATGGTAGTCAAAGGTTAGGAATTTACCTCGCGAACGCACTGGACACGGTTATTCCATCGTCTTTGGTTCGCCCCGTTCAACGCACTTTAGACGCCCACCTTGGCATCAATCCAGGAGAATATCCGCTGATCCGTCACGAAACAGTTGTGGCCCGATCCCTTCTACAATCTTCGCCATTCCCGGTGATCATTGGTAATCCTCCCTATGCACGGAAGTCTCAGAACGTGAACCCGGACATTACCCAGTTGATCGCGCCCTACAAGCAACCCGTCCAGCACGAGCGAAATATCCAAGCACTCTCAGACGATTATCTGAAGTTCCTACGCTTAGCTCAAGTACTCGTGGAGCAGGCAGGGTGGGGCGTGGTCGGGTTCGTGCTCAACAACCGCTTTCTGACGGGGCAAGTTCACCGGGGGGTCCGCGAATCCCTCGGGCAAACTTTTGACGTGCTTTACGTGCTTAACTTGCACGGCGGGATAAAAGGGTATGAACGAATTCCGGCAGGAATTACTGATGAGAACGTGTTTCCTATCACTCAAGGAATCTGCATCTGCTTGTTGGTAAAACTACAGGGTTCACGGGGCAAGGTTCCTCCCCAGATAAATTACTATGAGGTCAGTGGTTCTAGGATCTCGAAATTTGAATTCCTTGCTCGATCGGATTTTTCCACTATCCCTTGGATTTCCCTCCCCGTTATGCCCTTAGGTAGTCCTTTCGTCCCAGATCCAGTCCCGATCCCACTACGCGCCGAATGGGAAACCTTTATTCCCCTCGAGCACCTATTTTCGTTCTCCAACGTGGGGGGAAAACCAGGGGACGATGACCTCCTCGTATCAGTTCATCAGGATCAAGTTATACCCAAGCTGGATGCATTCCTCCAACAGATGAAGGGGGCGGGGAACTATCCGGATACTCGATTAACCGAAGCAAGGCAGAAAGTCTTCGAATTGGGAGATTCATTAACTATTGATACTACCCGCGTAGAACCCTATCTATACCGCCCTTTTGACGTCCGGTGGGTGTATTATGACCCCGCATTGTGGACACGCGGCGTTCCAAAGCTCAAAGCTCAGTGCCGAGGTACGGTGCTATTATTGTGCTCCAAAATCGTAAACGATCCTGCGTGGGCGCATGTATTCGCCACCACGACCTTCCCGGACGTTATTTCGTTGTCAAACAGCAGCTCGGTGAATTGTTACGTATTTCCTGCTAGGATCTTACAGGAGAATCCTGCCGAATCCCAGTGGAACATCACACCCGGGTTTCAGGCCTACTTGGAGGAAATGGGAGTGAACCTAACCCAGGCGAACGATAACGCTGTGGTCGCGTACCTCTACGCACTGTTATCATCCTCCGCATACCGGACACGTTACGACCTCCTCTTGCGAGAAGGACATTTCCCGCGCGTGCCCCTCACGTCCAACCGTACTCTCTTCGCTCGCCTCTCTAATCTAGGGCAACAATTGTTACAATTGCATACTGATCCTTCCAAGATTTCCCCACCTACGGACATTCAATCAACCGTTATGAAAGGAACATACATTGCCGCGGGGTTTCCGCGGTTCGAGAATGGTCAGATCTTGGTCACACCGGATTGTGGATTCAGTCCCGTATCCCCTGAAGTCTGGTACTTCTCGGTGGGGAAATACCAAGTCTGCCGTCAATGGTTTTTAGCACGTATCGATACCCCCTTATTAGCTGAAGACATCCGTTACTTCCTACAGTTACTCGGTATTCTCCGTGACTCCATTGTCATCGTGCGGAAGATCGATGCAGTCATAGCTTCTGCTGGTGGATTCCCTATTCTTAGCCAACCTCTCCGCGGCCCTCCGTAAATCTTGCGCCCTGCGCAAAGCTCTTTAAGTCGTGTGCGGATGTCCTTCAACTGGTACACTTTATGTCATCAGAATCTCCTTCCAAACCTGCACCTGCAAAAAAAATTGAGAAAAAACCAGTTAAAAAACCCTCGAAAAAATCTTCTCCCCTACGCAGGCGGTTAATTGAGGAATACGATGAATTCACTGAAGATCCCTTTGACGAAGACATAGACTTTAACTAAATCGCCATTTCCCAAGGCATTATGCAACACCATAGTTTTATAAGAGACTCCCGTGGGGTAACATTCTCTCCCCAGAGGTAGATGCCGGGTATTCTACTCAGAGTCATATTTATTAAGAACCTTGCCCCCCTATTGCGCGCTATTTTCGATCTATCAAGGTTAGCATTTATGTCAGAACAACCCCAAGAGAGCAAACCACCCGCCCCCAAGGCAGTCAAGAAGAAAATCAAACCAGCATCTAAAGGCAAAGGGCGATGTGGATGCAAAACGTAATTCTCCGCGTCGACTTCTTGAGATCTAATGACGATCTCCACGCGTTTTTTTTCTTTACGAAATAATTCGCAATTCTCGAGACAAAATCTTTGAATTGATATGAGAACGCTTAATATATCCCCCTTGAATTTACTTCTTTCTGCGGACATAGATCTAGGTTTTGATGACAATACTAATTTATCATCTTTCTTTCACATTTTTTCTTGTTATTCGCCATTAATTCTCGCCCCGAGTTATCTCCATCTACTTCCCCCTGACTATTAGACCTTATAAAGGAGTCTTACCTTCCAATGCTCAAACCTTACGGTGATCGTTATGGCTCCAGCAAAACCAGCAAAAGGCGCTGCGAAGCCTGCTGCTAAAGCGGCACCTAAACCTGCGCCTAAAGCCGCACCCAAACCAGTCCCAAAGCCTGCTCCGAAGCCTGCGCCTAAACCCGCACCTGAGAAAGAAGGGGGCAAAGACGAAGACTTAGAAGATGGCGACGAGGATTTTGACGACGACGACTTTGACGACGACGATGACTTTGAAGACGATGACGATGATGATTAAGTCGTCATTAGTCACTATAATCCCTCGCGATATCCGGTTCTCGTGAAATATCCCTTTTTTTTCTTTCCTTTCCCTCAGTCA
>MBAA01000190.1:8818-10681 GCA_001940655.1 Promethearchaeota archaeon CR_4 | reverse complement strand
TTCCTTTTATACCGTGTAAGGTGTAAGGTTTGAAATGCAAGTGGTCATCATTCTAAAGGTCGAGGACTTTGTATTGAAATGGTTGGGGAGAATTGCCTGCCCTTTCGGAAAATTCTTTAAAAATCTCTGATTTATATTGGGAAATCGGGCCTTTTCTCGCTAATCCGCGTCCAACATCAGTCGGAACCACCATTTTCTTGTTTTCACGCGTAATTGAAGATTTTTATTTTCCCCACGAGCCGTCTAAAAATAAAAACTGACTACCTAATACTATCCCGTTTCCAATTTCCCAACAAAGTATAACTTCGGTTTTATCACTTGAAATTCGCGTTGGGATAAAATACAGGTGGAAAAAAAGAATGTTAGTTTTTTTAGTGCGTCCTCAATTCTCATTCGCGAGAGATTCGTTGGTAGCAAGCAGTAGGCCGCCGTCGATAATAATTTCCGTCCCGGTAGTATAATTAGAAGCAGGAGATGCGAGGTATACGGCTGCGCCCGCAATTTCATCAGGTGACCCGATGCGCCCCGTAGGTAGCGCCTTTTCCGTGGCTTCTCTCGCCTTTTTCTGTTCTTCCGGCGACAAGTGGAACCAGTGCGATTTCATCATCTTGGTGTCGATGGGTCCCGGCGCAATAGTATTGACCTGAATGTTGTCCTTCGTCAATTCCGCGGCAAAGGCCTTGGTAATGTGGCGCACGCCCGCTTTGGAAATAGAGTAGACACTCACGTTCGGCTCGGGTTTAAATCCGTCAATGGAGGCAATGTTGATTATTTTCCCACCGGTGCCCTGTTTTTTCATAATTCTGGCTACAGCCTGGCTGACAAAATAGACTCCCTTCAGGTTCAGGTTCATGATGGTGTCCCAGAGGCGTTCATCGGAATCGAGGACCGAAGCAATTGCGGGACTGGCTCCAGCATTGTTGACTAAGATGTCGATTTTCTTGTATTTCTCGACAACCGCATTGACCATCTTTTGGATCTCTTCGGATTTCCCGAGGTGAGATTGAAGTGGAAACGCCTCGCCGCCGAACTTCTTGATCTCGTCCGCTGTCGCTTGCAGGTCTTCTATTTTCCGGCTTGTGAGAACCACTTTCGCTCCGGCCTTGGCTAAACCAAAAGCGATCGCCTGGCCGATACCACGGCCGCCACCGGTCACAATGGCGACTTTATCTTTCAACAGAAATTGATTTAAATCAAACATAGTTCAAATCTCCTTAATATATCGTCTAATTCTCCCTAAGATATGGGTTAATATAAAACTAATTCCCGTCCTACGCACATCTGAAAAGGATGGACAGGGGCGGGACAATAGTCTTGCGTTCTGGATGGTTTTTGTAGGCGGTCGTGCTTTCACTTTCTTTGACATTTTAACAAACTTCATCTTGACTAAAGTTTCACGATCATTGCCACAAGTCCACGCCAGTCAAGATTGCGGCCCTATACTGGAACCTTACCAGATTGGTAAAAATCCCACCCGCATGAATCGTAAGCATAGGTTAAAATATACTGAAGCGAGCTGGGGAATTTGCAGACGGATGTTACTCGGTGGTCTTCAGTGACATACTGACAGTTGTACTTGGTTTTTTCAAAAGTGAATAATCCGGAACCGAATGAGAATCTTGTATCTCGATTGGGATCATTATACAACTTCTTGTTTTATCCTCGAATTTTATTTTACTATATATATCTGCTTGTTCTCATCGTTTTGCGGACATTTTATATAAGTTCCCTGCTTAAAACTCTTAAAAGTTGATTTAAACATCATGTGAGTCATATATGAGAACGCAAGAAGAGTACTATGAGAGCTTAAAGAAGATGAAGCCAAATATCTACATTGGCGGGGACAAGATCGACCGCTCCGAT
>MBAA01000190.1:8572-8761 GCA_001940655.1 Promethearchaeota archaeon CR_4 | reverse complement strand
GTACGCCACGGACAAGAAGTACGGAACCGAGTACAACAAACGTTATTTGAAGTACTTGGAGTGGTTCCAGAAGAACGATGTTGTCGCCAACTGTGCCCAGACCGATGTGAAGGGCGACCGCAGCAAGAGACCATTCGAGCAGAAAGACCCGGATCAGTATCTCCACATTGTCAAGAAAGAGAAAGACGG
>MBAA01000190.1:0-8544 GCA_001940655.1 Promethearchaeota archaeon CR_4 | reverse complement strand
AACACTATTGCCGCCTACGCGGAAGAAATCATTGCTATCCCCACGCGGTTCATGGGAAAGGAAGACAAGGATTATGCTGTTGCATTTGCCATCCCGGCAGACTGGGACAACGTGCACCTCGTCTGTTCCTTGACCAACTACGGGCACAAGCGGATCAAACTGGATTCTCCGAAAGCCAACTACGGCGATGCAGAGTCGTTAACCATCTTTGACGACACCTTCATCCCGAACGACCGCATCTTCCTCTGTGGTGAAGATGAATTTGCCGGCCAGCTTGCCCTTCTCTTCGCGTTGTATCACCGACACAGCTACTGCGGGTGCAAACCAGCCATCGCAGACATGATGATGGGGCTCACCTCCCTCGTAGCCGACTACAATGGTGTTGAGAATGCAAAGCACGTGCAGTCAAAGATCACCGAGCTCATCAGCACCGCTGAACTCGTCTACGCGAGCGGGTTCGCCGCAGGACATGCTTCCACGAAGGATCCGTCCGGGACACAAATCCCCAATCCCATCTATTGCAATGTCGGCCGGCGCGAAGCGGGACTCGGCATGTATCACGAACTCGACATCCTCTGCGATATTGCCGGCGGCCTGGCTGGCACCCTCCCCTACGAGGCATCGTTTTATCTTCCCAAAGTAGGGCCCCTCCTCGACAAGTACATCACGCGCCGGGAAGGTGTGTCTGCTGAAGATATTCACCGCTGCTACATGGCGATCGAGGATGAACTCTGCTCCCTCCACGGTTGTGTCAATGCAATCGCTGGCGTGCACGGTGGCGGTAGCCCGATGATGGAAGAGATCGCGATCCTCAAGCAATACGACCTGAAATACCGGAAAGAAATTGCCAAGTACTATGCCGGGATTCGCAAGGACTTCCCGCCTCTTCCCAAACAATAAATCTCTTTTTTATTCCTCCATTCTCGTTGATAAGCAAATGCCGAAAATCTCAATGTAGCCCAGTTACTCCGTTTAAATTTTTGCCAAGATAACTAAATCGATGCCGCCTGTGTGCTATCCCTCTTCTAGGTAATCACTCAGACCTAACATCGATTGGATGCAATCTCGTCCTCCCCTCCGAAAAGCGTGGGCAGGAAAACATTCCCTATTTTGAGATTGTGATCATATAAAAAATTTGAACAGGAATGGAAATAAAACGAGATTTTTTCACAAATTCGACTATAATGAGAGAAATAAGATGAAAACAGATTCTTGGCAAGTAATTTGAACAAGGATTGTCATTCATCCTACCAGTTGCACGTTTTCGCCAAAAACTTTAATACAGTATTAACCTTATCGTAATGGAAATGTATCCACTAGAACATGCTAATCCACCATTCAACTTACAGGCGTTCAAGGAGCCTTTTAAGTCCGAACTCTACAATATTGAGCAACTAAGGGTTTTAGGGAGTGGCGCGGCTACAATCCATGTAATTCTCGAACACAAGATGAAGACGACTCTCCTGGGAGAACTTGAGGAAAATGCGAAGATTTTGGAAAGTGTTCACCAATTATTGCGGAAGGCAATGGAGCAGCAAAATGTGGTCAGTCCAGCGAGTATGTGGATTCTCGACAACTACTATATTCTGATCGAGCAAATCCAAAGTTTGAAACAGGACCTAACTGTACAGTACCTTCACCAATTGCCTCAGATCGCAAATGGGCAATTTAAGGGCATCCCCCGCATCTATGAAATTATCATCGAGCTTCTCGCCCACACAGATAGCACAATTGACCGGTTAAATATCGAGAGCATAATCAAAGGATACCAAGAACATTGCTATCTCACGCTTGGGGAGCTTTGGGCAATTCCCTTGTTGTTGCGCCTCGCATTAATCGAAAATGTCAAGCGAATTGCTCTAGAAGTCGCACACTCTCGGATCGAAGTCGACAAAGCAAACGCTTGGATTGACCAAATCAAAACCTCTGCAAGTAACGACCCGCGAAAGATCATCCTCAACCTTGCTACCTTCGCAGAAAGTGGGGTAACCCTTAGTAGCGCGTTTGTGTATGAAGCAACTCGCCAATTAAAAATTCTTGGTATCGACATCGTCACCTCTTGGCTTGAATTCTACCTTTCTGGACAATCCACAACGATAGAGGACCAAGTCTTCTTGGAGACACAGAATCAAGCAGAGAATCGGATCTCCATCGCAAATTGCATGAATAGCTTGAGATTTATTACTCATATAAATTGGCGCGAATTTATTGAACAATTGAGCAAGATCGACTTGATCTTCCGCTCTTTTCCCCACAACATTTATTCCAAAACCGACTTCGCAACTCGCGACTATTACCGCCACGAGGTCGAGAAGTTTGCAAAGGATCATAAATTCCCCGAAATTGAGGTTGCAGAAAAGATAGTCCAGCTCTCCCAGGTTGCTATCGAACAATACGGCGCACGGGATCGCAGGACTCTGATTGGATATTACCTAATTGACGATGGATTGAAGGGCCTTCACAAAGCTTTCCGAGCGAGGACGCCCTTCCATGAGAAGATAACCTCTTTCGTTAAACGGCATCCGTTGTTTTTTTACTTAGGTTGCTTCTCGCTGATGACGGTGCTAGGCACCCTGCTTCTGCTTGGTTCGGCATTCCGCACCCTCACCACCCCGTGGGTCAGCATTCCTTTTGCAGCGGTGCTTTTTTTTTGCGTACTATACACCTGCGTAGAGCTCACCAACCATTTTTGCACGCTACTCGCGAAACCAAAGCTGATCCCAAAAATGGACTACAAGGCAGGGATTCCCCCTGACGCGCGGACCTTAGTCGTTTTTGCGATGTTATTATTCAATGAGCACGAGGTCGCCCAGCAAATCAAGCAACTCGAAACTATTTTTCTGTCAAATCCCGGTAAAAACCTCCATTTTGGATTAATGACCGATTGGGTAGATTCAGACCAAGAAGTAAACACCCGCGACATTGCTTTATTCGACTACGCGTCTTCCAAAATTGAGGGGTTGAACCAGAAATACAAGTCCATTGACGGAAATGTCTTTTATCTCTTTCACCGGAAACGTTCCTTCGACAACATTGAGAAGAAATGGATGGGGTGGGAGCGCAAGCGGGGGAGCATCCTGGATTTATTCTCTGCCCTGCTAGATAACCACAAATTTAACAGGTATTACGGCGTTGTTGGTGATCCTTCCGTCTTGAATCAAATCAAGTACGCCATCATCTTGGATATGAATACTTTCCTCCCGTTTAACGCGGCAAAAACGCTCGTTGCGGCAATGGATCACCCTCTGAACCATCCAATTTACGACACCAAGCGGGAACGGGTGGTCCAAGGATATAGCATCCTACAACCCATAGTGCTTGTTAATTTTACGGATTTAAACAAGTCCAGGTACATAAAATTATTCGGCGGGGAGACGGGGATTGATCCCTATTCCACGCTTACGTCTAGTGTTTACCAGGATGTTTTCAATGAAGGTTCATTCATCGGTAAAGGCATTTACAATATCCAGAGTTTCATGAAGGCCGTGGAGCATCGCTTCCCGGAGAATTTACTCCTTAGTCATGACCTCATTGAAGGCAATTTTGCCCGGGCGGGCATTGTCAGCGATGTTCGTATCTTCGAAGACGCCCCATCTAATTACCTCAACGATGTTTTTCGGATCCACCGCTGGATCCGGGGCGACTGGCAGACCCACGCGTGGCTAGGCAAGACCGTGCGTGATGAACAGAATGTTCCCCACAAGAACACCATGTCTGGTCTCTCTAAGTGGAAGATATTCGATAATCTCCGGAGGAGTCTCGTCCCCTGTGGATTTTTATTGCTATTCTATTTGGGGTGGTTTTTCACGTCATCGGCCCTATTATGGGTGCTAATCCCCCTCGGTCTCCTTGTTGCGCCCCAAATTATCGCAACCATTAAGGATATTTTTACCTACCCGAAAAACCTGTCCCTCTCATTGCATTTGGGGCGGATTTGGGACAAGTTCAAGAGGATTCTGGGCACCTTTAGCATAAAGGTCATAGTCCTACCCTTTGAAGCATATTTTTTTCTCAACGCGGTGATCCGGTCGCTTTGGCGCATGAAGATTTCTCACCATCGTTTAATGGAGTGGAAAACCTTTCAGGAAACCCGCATGAACAACCAAATGGGAATCTGGTCTTTTTATAAACGAATGTTCTTCGCTCCGATCCTCGCAGGCATCACATTCCTCGCAGTCTTGTGGTTTAATCTACCCTCCTTCCTGCCAACAGGTGTGATTCTAATTTTGTGGTTTTTCTCTCCGGCACTAATGTTTAGATTCAGTAGACCATTTTCCGCGAAAAAACTCAAGATCTCAGATAAAGACCACACCTTCCTCCGGGGCATCGCCCGGAAAACGTGGGGATTTTTCGAAACCTTTGTTGGTCCGGACACCAATTGGCTCCCACCGGATAATTTCCAAGAAAGGCCCGCCGCCGTATTAGCCCGGCGCACGTCCCCCACGAATATCGGATTGTCTCTTTTAGCTAACATGTCCGCATATGAATTCGGCTACATTAGTGTGGGGACATATTTGGGGAGACTCAGGAATTCCTTCACCACGCTCGAAAAACTAGCGCGCTATCGTGGGCATTTTTACAACTGGTATGACATCGATCGCTTGCAGCCTTTAAACCCCCCCTACATTTCCACGGTAGACAGTGGGAATCTCGCTGGGTGTTTGTTAACCTTGCGCGAGGGACTGTCTCGTCTGTTTCAGGATCGCATCAATCCTTCCCAGCTGATAGTGGGGTTGCATGATTGTTTAAACGTCCTGGCTGAATGCCAAGAAAAAGCGTTGCACGAGCAATCCCACAAGTCAAATTCTAAAATCTCCTTGCTAGGGAAGAAATTATCAAAAGTGCAGGATTTGTTATCTCACGTTCCTGCGAGTCCCCTGGCAGCCTTCCAAGTTCTGGAAACTTTGGACGCGATGATGGCTGCGATCAATGAGATAAAGGACCCAAGTCTTGGACCAGAATGTGAATACTGGTTGGGCGCTTTCCAGCAGAGTATTACTGAAATGAAACTCGAATTCGATTCCCTTTTTGCTTGGATTGAACCCGCGGAAAAAATTCTTTCCATTCTCGCTAAAAACTCAAGTGATCACTCCCAAACTCCAACTCAGGAGCTCCCGATTAACCAACAGGAAGTAGAATTTTTACCGCTACTTAGAAGAACAATCGAGAATTTGACGCTGACTGAGATTCTCCAAAATAACCATGACATTACGGATTCCCTCCAAAGATTCGTCACTGAGCAAGAACGTAAAAACGGTTTTTTAAAATACCCTGCTCTGCCGAGCCTGCTGGAGCTTTTTAGTAAGGCCTATTCCAAGACTTGCAGCGTTATTTCCACGCATTTAAAGCATGTTGAGACCCTTTCGCTCTATTGTACCGAATTTTCCACTATTGAATATCAATTCCTCGTAAATCGTGATTCCAACCTCCTCTCCATAGGTTTCCGGGTGGATCAACACGTTCTAGACAATGGATCCTATGACCTCCTTGCCTCAGAATCCAGATTAACCAGCTTCATCGCTACCGCGTTTGGTTTCCTCGATGTCGAACACTGGTTCGCCCTGAGTCGGCAATTGACCGTAGCTAAAGGGAAAATTGCCCTCGTGTCGTGGGGGGGCACGATGTTTGAATACTTGTTACCGATGCTGTTGATGCCCAATTACCCGAACACGCTGTTGGACCAGACTTACAAAAATGTTGTAGATCTTCAGATCCAACACGGACACAAGCATAAAATCCCTTGGGGAATCTCCGAATCAGGTTATAATCTTACGGACGCAGCCGGCAACTACCAGTATCAAGCCTTTGGTGTCCCGGACCTGGGGATCAAACGGGGTCTTGAAAATGACCTCGTGGTCACGCCCTATGCCACAGCTCTAGCGCTGCTGGTGGCGCCCAACAAGGCCATCGACAACTTCCGCAGGTTAAATGCGAGCGGGATGAGTGGGCAATATGGTTTTTACGAGGCGATAGATTACACGCCATCCCGCGTGCCCCCCAATAATGATTTCGCGATCATCCGATCTTTCATGGCTCACCACCAAGGTATGATTTTCCTCGCGTTAGGCAACGTCCTTCTTCCCCGGCCGTTGCAGGAACTCTTTGAAGAAGAACCGCATTTCAAATCTGCACTGTTACTCTTGCAGGAAAAAGCGCCCACGTACATCCAGCGCATGCAACCCCGGCAAGGATGGGAAAAGCAGGTTGAAACGAAGCAGGAAGGGCCCGTTGTCCGGATTTTGAAGAATGTCGTCTCGCCCATCCCGGACACCCAGCTCCTCTCGAACGGCGAATACCACGTAATGGTGAATAATGCCGGTTCAGGGTACAGTCTATGCCAAGATCTTGCAATCACCCGGTGGTATGAGGATCTCTGCCAGGATCACTGGGGATTTGCCTGTTATGTCAAGGACCTCAATGACAACAAAGTGGGTTCTATTGCATACCAGCCCGTTCTGGAGAAATCGGAGCAATACTCTGTCGTCTTCTCCTCATCAAGTGCTGAATTCTTTAACACCATAGGTGCATTGAGCACTCATACGGTTATTGCGGTCGCGCCTGATGACAATCTAGAGCTTCGTCGCTTGCGCATCACTAATAATTCGAGCGATGCCCGCACGATCCAACTCTTCACCTACGTTGAAGTTGCATTTTCCCGCGCAGGACAGGATCTGGTTCATCCCGCCTTTAACAAACTGTTCGTGGAGACCGAGCTCCATCCAACCCACCATCTGGTCATTGCAAAGCGCCGTAGTAGGTCAAACCAAGAACAAAATCCAGTCATCTTCCACTTCATGCAAGTGCATGGACTTGATCCCCTGCAGATTACCTTCGAGACCGACCGGGAACTCTTTCTCGGGCGATGCTCGACCTTGCAAACTCCCCAAGCGGTCATGGGCAAGCGTGGGTTATCTAACACAACGGGATATGTAATGGATCCCATTCTTTCAATATCCCCAAAGCTGATCTTACAACCTGACAAGCAGGTCATAATTGACTTATTTCTTGGAGTCGCGCCGACGGTTGACGATGCTATTGTCATCACAGAGAATTATCGGAATCGCTACATTTCAGACCACATCTTCGACCTAGCGTGGACGTCCGAGCAACTCTTCTTGCGCCAGTTAGACCTCACGGAAGCCCAAGCGCAAATGTTCCAGCAGCTCGGGGGATCAATGATTTATTCAAGTTCGCTGCGCCGCGCAGAAGCGACCACGATTCTTAAAAACAAAAAGGCCCAAGATAGTCTATGGGCTTTGAATATCTCTGGAGACCTCCCGATCATGTTGGTATTCATCCAGAATGTCGAGGGTCTCGAGTTGCTGAAAGTTTGCGCGAAGGGTTTTGCATACCTCCATTCGAAAGGGTTGAAACTCGACCTTGTTATCATTAACCAGGTTTTTGGCGGGTACCGCCAAGAATTGCAGGACCAGATTTTTGCCATTCTCGAGTCTGGAGTCCGGGGGCGTTCACCGCATAACGGGCGACCATATGTCTTTTTGTGGGAGCAATTATCTGAAGACCACAAGATCCTCCTCCAAACGGTCTCGCGGGTAGTTTTAAGCAGTGAAAACGGCACGTTAGAAGAGCAGGTGAAACTCTATCGCATCCCCGAAGTCTTACCGCGCCGCCTTGGAGCTCTCGTTCCTATCTTGCCTAAGAAGCGGAAATCTGCCGAGATGCCTTACTATCCACTTACGGACTTCAACGGTTATGGTGGTTTCACGCCTGATGGCAAAGAGTATATCACTTTCACACACCCAGGACGACCAACCCCCCGCCCGTGGTCTAACGTGCTAGCTAACCGGCAGTTCGGCACCGTTGTGACCGAAAGCGGGGGATCTTACACGTGGGCCCAAAACGCCCACGAGTATCGCCTCACCCCTTGGTACAATGATTGGGTGACGGATGCGTCAGGGGAGGCCTTTTACCTCCGGGATGACGAGGGGTTGAAAGCCTGGTCCTTAACGGCGCTGCCCCGCGGGGGGACCCACTACTACACGTGCCACCACGGTTTAGGGTACTCCCAGTTCGAGTATGCGGAGGACGGTGTCGCGACCGATGTTTGGATCTTCGTCCACCTTAACAGTCCAGTGAAATATGTCCTCGCGAAGGTCCGCAATCATTCTGGAAGACCGCGGTCGCTATCTCTTTACGGGTATGTTGAGTGGGTGTTAGGGGACCATCGGGGCAACACTTGCACCCACGTTGTAACCCGGCAAGACTTGGAGTCGGGCGCGATCCTCGCGATGAACCCCTTCAACCGCGATTTCCCCCAAAAAGTGGCCTTCTTCACCACGAACCGGCGCGACCGAACCGTGACTACCGACCGGATCGAATTCATCGGTCGGAACCGGGACCTACGTGAACCCATTGCCCTCGAGCGGGTTCGCCTGTCAAATCGCACGGGCCCGGGTCTTGACCCGTGTGGCGCAATCCACGTCCCGTTGCGCTTGAACACGGGTGAAGAGCAGCAGGTTCTGTTCGTGATCGGTTGCGGGGCGGATGAGACCCAAGCGAAGCAGCTCGCCCAGCACCACGACT
>MBAA01000147.1:20431-20634 GCA_001940655.1 Promethearchaeota archaeon CR_4 | reverse complement strand
CAACCTTTCCTTGTAAAGTCAAGATTTGTTCATAATTTGTTTTGCGAGATAGTAAATTTGGTATTTCATCCACCTTTTGACAAATCTGGGGCGAAATCACCCAGATCGTTATTCAGAGTTTCAAAATATTGAGATAAGTTTTTATAAATACTGGCTCTATTATCACCCGGTTATCCCTTGCCAGATTCTAATTCTTATGTTAT
>MBAA01000147.1:19885-20397 GCA_001940655.1 Promethearchaeota archaeon CR_4 | reverse complement strand
GGAAATATCCGGGCAGTAGATGGTTTAAATCTAAACGTCCTAAAAGGAGAAATCTACGCCTTTGTTGGTGCAAATGGATCGGGCAAGACAACGTCAATCAACATGCTTACCGGCATCTTAGCACCTACAAGTGGGACGATTCGGGTATTAGGACGGGAAATACCAAAAGATAGGCACTTTCTGTCTCGAAACATCGGCGTCGCACCTCAGGAATATTCGGTATATCCCGATTTGACCGTGGAAGAAAATATCCGCTTTTTTGGGAGACTCAACCAGGTGCACCCCCGCGATCTAGATGTTGCCCTCAACGATCTCCTCAAAATCCTGAACTTGGAAGGCAAGCGGGAAGCTAAAATAATGAACTTATCGGGTGGGATGAAGCGTCGGGTCAGCATTGCCTGTGCGCTCGTGCATTCCCCAAGAAGCTTATTGAAAGGATTGTTTCTTCCGGAACCCTGCGAACTTTTTTTAACGGGATTGATGCAAAAGTAATACGGCATCGGAAATCGGCG
>MBAA01000147.1:16692-19850 GCA_001940655.1 Promethearchaeota archaeon CR_4 | reverse complement strand
TTACATTTAAGAACCTGCTTCAAACGAATCCTCAGCTGACCTTCTTAGTCGGGGCGGGGTGTTCGATAGACGCTCCTTCGTGTTTGCCCGCGGGTAGGTTAATGATGGAAGCAATCATCAACTCTACCTGCGCGGAAACCGAACGGGCGAAAATTCTACAAATTAAAGGTTTGCGGTTTGAGCAGCTGGTTGAGATTGTTCGAGATCGGGTTGATCCCAACCTGAAACTCATCGATTTTTACGGGGAATGCACCACCCCAAACACGCAGCATTTCGTCCTTGCAGAAATGATGAAACAAGGACATTTCGTTATGACGACGAATTTCGATTTCCTGATCGAACTTGCGTTAGAACAGGCGGGGGTTCCAAAAACTCAGATCATTCCCGTCATCACGAAACGAGATTTTGAAATCTACAAGAATCCGAACACACTCTTAATGGACGGAATTAAGGCGGTCTATAAAATCCACGGTTCGAAACGTAATGTGATCACCGGCGAACACACGGTCGATTCGCTGGTTGCTACGATGCGGGCATTCGGGTCGGGGAAGGAAGGGGAAAACGTGTTCCAACTCGAGCCATTCAAGCGTCCAGCGTTCGAACACCTCTCCGCCGGGCGTACTTTAGTTGTGGTGGGATATTCCGGCAGTGATGACTTCGACATCGTGCCCACGTTGCGTGTATTGAAAAACGTGAAAAGTATTATTTGGCTCCAACATGTGGTGGGGGATGGTGGTATGGAGAAAATCTACGAATTCAACGGTGCTCCTCTTCCGAAAGACGTGCAGTCCGACAAAGTTAACCAAATATTGTCCGACATTTGGCGGGCGCATAATGCGGATCACGTGTATCGAGTCGAAGCAAATACGGCTCGGATCCTCCGCACGTTGGTGGACGTCCCGCCCAAAGTAAGCACGACTCCGTTCGCGGTAAGTGCTGCCAAATGGCTTACGGTAAACCTCGGGTCACCAAGCGAATTTACGATACTTGCCGTCCCACTTGATATTTACTATGGATTTGAAATGTATCCAGACATGATGAGATGTGCTGAAATCTTACTCTCCCTAGCAACGAAAAGAGATTCGCCCGCTTGGAAGTCGATGGCGCTCGACTATATCGGATCGATTTATGATGCGCAGGGGAACTATCCAGAGGCGTTGAAGTGCTTTAAGGAAGCACTGCGGATTGACGAACAGTTGGGGGACTTGGCAGGAAAAACTATTTTTCTCAACCATATCGGGGGAATTTATCAGGCGCAGGGAAACTATCCGGAGGCGTTGAAGCACTATGAGACGGGGTTGCAGATCGCCGAACAACAGGAGAACCTTGAAGAAAAAGGCACATTTTTCAACAACATCGGGGAAATTTATCGAGCAAAAGGGAACTATCCAGAGGCGTTGCAGCGTTACGAGGCGGCATTACAAATCACCGAGCACTTGGGGGACTTGGTGGGGAAAGCCACCTGTCTTAACAACATCGGGATAATTTATAATGCAAAGGGGGATTACCCGGCAGCATTACAGCGCTACGAGGCAGCGTTGCAGATCGCCGAGCAACTAGGCAATTTGGCGGAAAAAGCCACGTATCTTAACAATATCGGCAGGATTTATCAGGTGCAGGGGAATTACCAGGCGGCATTGCAGCGTTACGAGGCGGCGCTGCAGATCGCCGAGCAACTGGGGGATCCAGCGAGAAAAATACTGTTTCTTATCAATATCGGGGCGACTTATAGATCTAAAGGGACATATCCGGAGGCGTTGAAACTTTTTAACGAGGGGTTGCAGGTCGCCGAGCAATTGGGGGACCTGGCGGGGAAAGCGTCCTGTATTACCAACATCGGATCGATTTATGATGCGCAGGGGAACTATCCAGAGGCGTTGAAGTGTTTTAACGAGGGGTTGCAGGTCGCCGAGCAGTTGGGGGACTTAGCGGGAAAAGCTACCCGTCTTAGCAATATCGGCAGGATTTATCAGGTACAGGGGAATTACCCGGCGGCATTGCAGCGCTACGAGACGGCGCTACAAATCGCCGAGCAGTTGGGGGACTTGGCGGGCAAAACCACCTATCTAAACAATCTCGGGGGGATTCGTCAGCTGCAGGGCAATTACCCTACCGCATTGCAGCACTACGAGGCGGCACTGCAGATCGCCGAGCAGTTGGGGGACCTGGCAGGGAAGACAACGGGACTTTACAATATCGGGGGAATTTATTATGCGCGAGGAAATTATCCGGAGGCTTTACATCGCTATAAGGCAGCGCTTCAGATACTCGAACAATTGGGGGACCCCAAGGGCAAATCATCCCTCCTTAACAATATTGGGGCGATTTATGATGCGCAGGGGAACTACCCGGAAGCACTACAATATTTTGAACAAGCTTTACACCTTCTAACAAGTCTCGGATTAGGTGATTCTCCTGATGCTCAGACCTATCAGGAAAATATTGAAAGTTTAAAACTTAAAATAAAGCAGTAGATTTACATTCTAACCACGGGGATTCAAAATTACGCTTTTCCGCTCGATTTTACGGACTTTTAATCCGGCAATCATACGGAGGGATTCGACTGGTAGGACAGAACACTATCTAAGAAATCTTTGTAGAGGATGGATGCGTGGTCATTCCCATAATATAGCACCCCAAGATCATCACCCACGTTGACCCGCTGAAATTGACTTACCTTGATTGCAATCCGGTCTATATGGGGAGGAAACTTGCTCGCGGCGAACTTCCAGCAATTCTGCAAGAACTCTGACATCAATCGTTTAACCCAGTGTCGCCACCTTAAAAGGAGCACAATTACCACCGTGTTTTATAAACCACTCCTAACAGAAGATTTGGAAAAGAAGAACATACGAGAAGTGATTACGCCTCGTTTCCGGTCTCGGGAGCGATGAGCACCTCGGGTTCTGAGGCCTTCCTCGGACTTTTCTTCTTACTTCTCTTCTTGGATTAAGTCCTATTGCATTGCGTGTTTTTTGTAATTATGTCGTTTTCCTTTTTTGCCTGTAATTTATAAAGATTTTAGGCATTGTGGGATTATGCCGGTTTTGAACCCTCCCTCAAGCGTCATTTGCTGTATTTTACGTGATTTTATTCCGTTGCACAAACCTATTTTCCTTGTTGCAACAAATGTAGACAAACTGGTGTTTGTAGGTGAT
>MBAA01000147.1:13376-16683 GCA_001940655.1 Promethearchaeota archaeon CR_4 | reverse complement strand
ATTTGTTGCCCCGCAATAGGGGCAGCGTTCCCCCTTTTGCTTTGGCAGTTTCCCCACCACCCTCGTGTTCTACCGGGGTTTTCGTTTTTTGCGGTTTGGTCGTTTTTTTCGCGGTTTTTTTGGCAGGTTTTTGTCTCAGTGGTTTTTCGCCCATTCCATCACTCTTCTATTTTCTTTGCGTGCTCGGAAATAAATCCGTAATTAAAAATCTATGCCCATTTATGTCGGAGAGGTCGCTCCCTCGACAAGGGTTACATTGTGTCTACAACTTAAAGGTAAAATCCCAATCTTTTCGTTCCGTGATCTTATGACTGCGATCGTTTCAACCCACTAACAAATGTAGTAATGCGCCCCTCGAGCCGCTAGGAGAAGACGTCCGGAATCTTGAGGTTCGGATGGTCGAGATGGATCGCCTGTTGCGCCAATTCAGACGCGTGTTATTTCGATATTCCATTTTTTCGTCCTGTGTCATTTCGGATGCTTTCACCATACCTGCGGATTTAAGCAATCAATCTTCTCTGAACCTACTGGGTTGTGTTTGTTGATCGTTGACTTTGTGGAGATATGGGTTGACCGTTCCAACAGCCTGACATATATATGTGTACCGTACAAGTATTTTTCACAGCTTCCAGCAAATGAATTGACCTCCGGGTGTTTGAATGCCTGACGCAAAATGTGATTTGGAAAAGCAAAAAGAAGCAAATTCTCTTCTACAACGGCACGAAGAAAAACAAAAGCTCATTGAAAAAGCACAAAAAGAAGGAAAAATAACACGATTAATGGAATTAATCAAGGAAGATACCGAAATTCAAAAAGAAATACGTAAAAATTCTAGTTTCTCCAAATTGGTTTAAAATATTTCATTCTTTTATGATCCAACATTTTTCTAACTAGGACCGTTAGGGAGAAAAACTCGTGGGATCGGTTTGGATCGAGCGCATTGGGGAACATATCACCATCATAGGGAAAGGAATGTTACATAATTGGGAACTGGATCCCAATTTTCACTTCGATCATACGATCCAACTGAATTCCCCCATTAACAGAAATATTTCGTAATTCCTTCCTAACCTGCTATCTCTCAAGTGTTCATTGCCTTGAAATTCAAAATTGGGCAACTCAAATCGTTTTTACTTACGTTATTAAAAAGGCGAGATGATTGACTCCTTCTGATATGGAAGGATTCCCGAGAAAAAATCGCGCAAGATGTTCCACAACGCAAACTTGGTTCTATAAAGTCTGTTTCTTGAGAATCACCGAATAATAATGAAAAAACTCAGCTGCTGTTGATCTTTATGGGTCATTCCAATAAGGTGGAGAAATTCTTTGTCTCAATTTTCCTAATAATCTCCGTGCTCTTTTCATATGTTCCGATCGGAAATAACGCCAGTCAATTGAGTCCACTCATTGGCGATCTTGACGTGAAAGTAGCCGCAAATGATCCGGATTTGACGTGGGCGGATATTTGGATCACTCCAACCAATCCGGTGGGGGGCCAGACAATCGACGTATATTTTCAGGTGAAGAATCAGGGCACGTCCACGTCGCTAACCTTCGATCACTTTTTCTTCCTCGATGGGAATTATGTCGAAGCGGGTGTTACCGAGGGGATAGAGGGGGGCGCCACACGTAATTATCATATAACGTGCACGGTTGAACCGGGTTATCACACCTTGCGCGCTTACGTGGATTATCTCGGCATCGTGCCGGAATCGAATGAATACAACAATGATTTCCAGAAAACCTTCTGGTGGAAAGGTCCAGACTTGGTGATTGAGGACATCCAAGTTGTGAACTGCTACGGGACGACCACGTCGACTATCACCTCCGGTCAACCCTTCTCCCTCTACGTGACAGTGAAAAATGCCGGGGATTACTTCATGTCTGATGTAGCAACAGTAGAGCTCTTGATTGACGGCATCGCGTGCGGGACTCGTGGTTGTTGGGGATTATATCCTGGTGAAACAAGACTACTTCCTTTTCTGGACTTATATTCAATGAACCAATTCTTGGGCATTCCCGGTGCACATTCCGTGTTTGCCATCGTGGATCGCGCTAACACGGTTCAGGAAGCAAACACCGCAACAGGTAGTGGAACAGGCACAGCAGAGACCAATAACAACCGAACCGAATGGTTATCCGTTGTTCGGGCAAAATGGACCGTTCTTGCATACTTAGACGGTGATAACAACCTAGAATATTGGATGATACATAATTTTGAAGAGTTGGCGAGGGTGGGTTCTACCAGGGAACTCAGCATTGTCGTGGAAATGGATAGGGTTTCCGCCAACGAGTTAGATGATCCAGAACTAGACGACACCCGATATGACAATTGGGACGATTGCCGGAGATATTTCGTGACCCGAGGTCAAACTCCAACGGTCGCAAACACCCTTGAAGAGCTCGGAGAAGTGGCAATGGATGCCCAAGAGACTTTGCAAAATTTTCTGACGTGGGGTGCCGGCAGATTCCAAGCAGAGCATTATTTTGTCATCATTCACGATCATGGAAGCGGTTGGGGCGGATGTTGCGTTGACGTGACGACAGGTCCTTATAACATGCAGCTGAGTCTACTAGAAATGGGGAATGCGTTTAGCGCGATGAAAACGACAATAGGACGCAAAATCGATGTGGTCTTATTCGATGCGTGTGGGATGGGTACCATCGAAGTCATATCGCAGTTCTCTCCTTATGTAAATTACGCTGTGGCATCCGAAACTACTAGTTACGAGGGAACCTTTTGGTATTACGAACAGGGGATGGGCAGCCTCGAATACTTAAAGCTCTATCCTGAGGTGGTTCCTAGCGTGTTTGCCGTGATGATAACAAACTTAGCGAGGTTGCATGATTTTGATGACGAATATTTGCCCTCACAAGCAATAGCTGCGTATGATTTGACGAAGATGAGCGACTTTCTTACTTCCGTGAACCAACTCGCCACTAGCTTGAGAGATGAAATCTGGAGGTTGCGTCCCAGTATTACGCGTGCTAGAGAGGAAACTAGTTATATTTCAAAAACAGAAGACGGGCTGGAGTTAGAAGTCGATCTCTATGAATTGGTTTACAATTATTATTTATTGGTTGCGAACAGTGCCATTCAAGAAGCTGCGAGTGAAGTCATGGCCAAATTAGGACCCTCTGGAGGCGCGTATGGTTATCTCGTGATGAGGGAGAGACATACTGCATCAGTTGCATCCTGCCGGGGTTTGTCAATCTATTTTCCCAATCCCGTGCACGATCCGGGATTATATTCGCATTCTGGGACGTTTGTATCCGACACCCTGTGGGACGAATTCCTCCTCGCGTG
>MBAA01000147.1:13173-13285 GCA_001940655.1 Promethearchaeota archaeon CR_4 | reverse complement strand
TTCCCCAACCGGATCGATAAAGATAAATCAGGATGCAATTTGGACGCCATCCACAAGCGTTTCCCTCACGTTGACCTATTCAGACACGGGGTCGGGAATCAACCTCGTGCGA
>MBAA01000147.1:12432-13124 GCA_001940655.1 Promethearchaeota archaeon CR_4 | reverse complement strand
CAAAAGTATGGACCGTAAATAATGGGGATGGAATCAAATGGGTCTATTACCAAGTTCGGGATAGTTCCGGTCTGATTTCCCAGGTATATTCCGATTCTATCCTCCTTGATGCCACGCGGCCGTATGGATCCATCGTCATAAATAATCATGCAGCTTGGACTACTCGGACATCAGTCACGTTGACGTTGGAATATTATGATAGCGGTTCGGGGGTAGACCAAGTGTGCTTTAGTAATGATGGGAGAATCTGGACCCTTTGGATGCCTCCTACCCCGAATAAAAATTGGACCCTCAAGAATGAAGAAGGTACACGAACTATATATTACCGCATTAAGGATGTGGCGGGCGGTATTTCACTGGTTTATTCTGATTCAATTGGCCTTGATTCCATTCAGCCGACGGGTTCGATCGTCATTAATAATAACGCTACCCGGACATCATCACCTTCCGTCACCTTGACCTTAACTTCTTTTGACGCGGGTTCGGGGGTAAATCGGATGAGTTTTAGCAATGATGGGATTACTTGGACACCTTGGGAAATGCCTTCATCTTCTAAAAATTGGACCCTCGCAAGAGGTGCTGGTACACGAACGGTCTATTATCGGATAATGGATGAAGCAGGCAATACATCACAGATATATTCAGATTCAATTTTCCTCGTTTCTCTTATTCCAATAACTCCTCTCTAAGTT
>MBAA01000147.1:10635-12394 GCA_001940655.1 Promethearchaeota archaeon CR_4 | reverse complement strand
ATTTATTTTTTCGGCCCTACGTATTTTATCCCCCTGCAAAACTCTGGTGGCGACCGACGAGTACGGCGGGCTGAACGCGTGCACGGTGTTGGTGCACGTGTAGAACCGGTACACGAACTGAACCTGGCAGGACGTGCGCCTCGGGCAGCAGGTGGTCAATTGCCTGCGGTGGGCGGTCAACTATGTCGATGGTTGTATCTATGGTCTAGTGGAAGAACTCCGGGATTATGATTGTTTGATTGATTGTCAATCCAATGTAGTATACGAGGGATTTCTGAGCGGGATTGCAAATAATAAGCATCATGCGGCAGAAGAGAACTAGACAGAACGCGTATGTCATCCTGCTGCGTAGGTGGGCGAAAGTCGTCTCACTTTAGCGTATAAAGATGTATGCCGACCACTGCTCGGAATACCTCCCCTCGGTACAACACCACGTGGGCATTTCCTCCATACGAGACTGATTCCCCCCACCCACCTCCGATGATGATTCTTTCGCCACATTTGTTCACCGTGCCCCCCTTTTGTTCCTTGTCGTTTGACGCCTATCGTGAAGATTCCCCCTCCAGGATCCCCCCTCATCCCATCCCTTTCTTTTTATACCCATACCCGTCAACTGCTCCACGGACAGCCTGACATATATATAGGTGTACCGTACAATACTTTATCATCAACTCCCAGAAAATGCATTCCCCTTAGGGTGTTCAAATGCCTGACGCTAAAACTCCTGCCGAGGAACCGCAAGTCATCGTCCGCGAGGGCACCGTCTACAAAATCGCCGTGCTCGGGGACGGCGCTGTGGGCAAGACGAGTCTGCTTCGCAAGCATGTGCACAAAAAATTCGAGAAAAACTACATTCCGACCGTAGGCGTCAACATCGCCAAACATAACGTGAAATTGAAGCTGAAGGGCGGAGAAGAGAAGGAAATTACGCTCATGTTTTGGGACATAGCCGGACAACCCCAATTTTACATGCTGCACAAGATTTACTACAACGGGTCAAACGGGATAATTTTCGTATTCGACATCACCCGCCCGGAAACTTTCACGCACATCAAGGACTGGCACAAGGAGTGCGTGAAGTACGGGCTGGAGGGCATCCCGGCGATCCTCGTCGGGAACAAGATCGACCTCGCGGGGGAGCGCAAGATCATCGCCCCGATGGCGGAGAGTCTCGCGAAGGACCTGAACCTGCCGTATTTCGAGACGTCCGCCCACAGCGGGGCCGGGGTTGCCGAGATTTTTGCTAAGATTGTGGAAATGATCTACGGGTATTACCGGAAGGGCGCGTAGGGCGAGCAAACCCCTTCTTTTTCAAGGATAGAACTAATTTCAGGAATATTGCTATCTGTTTTTTTTCAGCCACAAACAAAGAGAATTAACGGAACATGGATCAGTTGATTGACGGACATACAACCGATCAACTACAAATAGAGGTCCTGTTTTTATAAAAGTGAGAACTAACAGGGAATGAAAATGACCACAGTGAAGGAAAAGCTAAAGAATATAATTGACGAGCAACCCGACGATGCCTCCTACGAAGAGATCATGCGAGAGTTGGCCTTTGAACGGATGGTGAAACGAGGGTTGGAAGACGCGCGGAAGGGCCGCGTGTGTTCAAATGAAGAAATGGGACATCGGATTCGCGCATGGTAAAAATCAATTGAACGAGCGAGGCCGAAACTTGGTTGAAGGATATTCACGATTTCATCGCGCGAGATGATCCCATTACCGCACGCAAGATCATTAATGGAATTTATCA
>MBAA01000147.1:8172-10228 GCA_001940655.1 Promethearchaeota archaeon CR_4 | reverse complement strand
GGAGATTTTCGGCACGATCGTGGAGATGATCTACGAGTATTACCGGAAGTAGGCACAACCGGTTCCTATTTTTCCACTTCCTTTTTATGATTATCATATTTTCTCGATATCCGTCATTGAGCAATTAATAAGAAGTTAGGCGAAACGGAGAGACTAAGAGAATTCCCAAAGTGATATTATGGAAAAAATGAAGAAAGAGGAATCTTCGCGATTTAATTGGAGGTTCCGCGGGATCCGTGAGCGGGTTTATTATGCACAGGGTTATATAGCTAGCACGCCTCCTTTTCGAGCACCTTGGCACCTCTGGTTCTGTGATCGACGCGCTGCAGGCAGTCGAAGTAATCTCCATGAAAGCAAAGAAAACTAAACTCGGAAGGAGTGATTTCAATGCCTTGAAGGGATTCAGCGTGGAGTGGGTCGTGGATAACCAAGCATTCATCGAGGGGTGTATGAAATGATAACTACCACTCATTTCAATGTTTAAACATAATGTAGCTTTACATTTTTCGACACAAGAAGAAGTTACATTTTTTCAGGTATTCTTGAACATTTTTGCTACCAATGTGTATTGTACGTGAAATTGTGGTCATATTACATTGTATCCTGACAAAAATTACCTTCCTTTCAATAACGTCTAAAGAGATAATCAGAGTCAAGGTTGTTATCAACATTTACTCAAAGAGGCTTTTATACTGTATGAAATAAAAATGTGATACCAAAATTGACGTCGATTAGAAAAAAAAAGAAGGAAAGGAAGATCAGCGTTTCACTAGACTAATGTAGTTCCTATAGATGACTGACGTGTAGGGATATGTTAAATAATCCATCGGATTTGCTATTGCGCCTAATATGTTAGGTATTAATTTCGTTCCCAAGTTTATCGTGCTCTCGATCTCCAACGTAATACGGTCTCCAGAAGTAAGGCCGTTCCAGAGCGGATGAAAGGAAAGCTGTACTCCCAATTCGGTCAGAGGCGCTTGTAGAACGAACAATTCCTCGTGTTCCCATACGTGATTGCCGCGGGTATAGGTCCACCGGGAATAATCAGGACCAGGTTCGGGATCGGGGAAAGAGTCATCGGAGGCATAAGCCTCTGTCATGTCAGCCAGATATATGTATGAACCAACAAAATCCCCGACATATGGGATGAATCCCACCGCATACTCTATGGTGGTGGTAATGAGGTCCAGCATCCAACCATCCTGTGCTCCTTCAGGCCCGTTGACTTTATGAAATTCGGGATAGTGGAGGATTTGATCTCTTGACAGGGGACTCCCCGCTTTTACCACCCGCACCTTGAATGACACACCGGTGATGGTAATGGAAGCCACCGATGAATCAGACGTGTCAGGATTTATCGTGGTCATCGTGTTTATCACGAAGGTTCCTTGATAATCTATATTCCATTATTTGTCTATACCAGAAACGAGTCCCACACTTCGAAACCGTGGCGCAAACCATCATATTACAGTTCGTTGCCTTCCCAACGGATCACTGGATTCGAACAATAGTCATTTACGCTTAAGAATCGAATGTAATTCGACGAATCTCATCAACATTTCAATTAAATGAAACGGAAAAATGCCGGGGATAATATCAACAGGCACCCATTGCGAAATTCTTTCAAATTATTCCCAATTTAACTCCAATCTCCAGAAAAGGAGAAATGGGAGTAAATCTTGGACAGAGGGAATAACTTAACCTAGGTAACACTGCCATAATAACCCCTATCAGGAAAAGATTTATCGCGGGCCAGCACCTAGGAGGTGCTGGTTTCCAAACTAACCTCGCTGAGTCCGACATCTGGATGCTGAGAATCAATCTTTAATCTGTGAAAATGGAGATGGTATCAATTGTTGACTCGTTATTTCACTGAGCTTAAAAAAAACGTGAGGTGACAAAAGCATCCTAGCACCTCACCCCATAACTTTGTTTTTGTTGGAGGCTAAAGGTTCTTAAGCCCCGAACCACGAGATCCTCCCATGAAGCACGCGACGGAATCAACCGACTATGACACCTGCCGGTTATCGTGGCCGGACGACCTCGACAGGGACTG
>MBAA01000147.1:3730-8154 GCA_001940655.1 Promethearchaeota archaeon CR_4 | reverse complement strand
GGCGGACGTCTTCCGCCTCGTGGCCGAAGAGTTGCTCCTGATCCACTCCAAGCCAGAGCAGATCTGGCAGCGCCTGGTGCTCAAGTACCACGTGGACATCAGCGAGCGGACGGTGGCGCGCATGTGTGACGATGTGGCCAACTTGAAGGCCCATCAGGTTGATCAGCGGACGCGGGAGCTCGTGGCCGCGGATCCCCGGGTCTTGCTGGGATCTGACGGGCAGGAACCGGGCGAGGGGGGCAAGGTCCTCTGGATGTTCCTCGACCTGCTCAAGAACCGCGTCCTCCACACGTGCGTGGTGGATTCGCTGGACCACGAGGCGATGCACCGGGAGATCGAGTGGTTCCGGACGAGCTATGGCCTCACATTCGTGGGGTGGGTCAGCGACAAGCAGGGGGCCATCGTGAAGTGCCACGACCTGTATTACCCGGCGGTACCGCACCAGTACTGCCAGTTCCACTTCTTGCGCAACACGTGGAAGCACGCCGAGGCGCTGGACAGCAATGTCTTCCTCCCCCTGCAGAAGGCCCTTAACCACCTCTACATCCACACCGTCGCCAAGGATGCCGTGGTGGATTTTGAAGGGGTTGTCCGGAAACCCGTCCGCGAGGTCTTCGCCCCGATCGACCGGGACTTCCGGGCCATGCTGCGGAAGCGCAACGTGACCTTGGAGGGCCTGCGGGGGATCTGGCTCCACGAGACCCTCACTGCGTACGCGGCCAAGATGCGCGGCATCCTAGCGGGCCTCGACCCGGCATACCGCCTCACGCGGATTTACAAGCAGACCGTGGAGGACGTGGAGGCAGCCCTTGAGGGGGTGTCGGGGGCGGTCTCCGACTCGCGCCTCCTGTTCCAGCTGTTCTAGGACGTGAGGCGGGAGCTGGCAGACCCAGCCCGCCCGTGGCTCGAGCAGCAGGTGGCCCTGGACGACGTGTACAAGCGCGTTTGGGTTGCGGCCCAAGACCGTGGCCTCAAGGCAGACCTCGAGGACCTTCGCACGTTCCTACCCGGCAAGAAGTCCACGGTGGCAGACATCCTCGGGGAGTGGTGCCGCCTCTGGGAGTCCTACCGGCCCGGCCTGTTCCAGTACGTGCACTTTCCCCGGCCGGTGAAGACGATTGGCGCCTGCGAGACGGGGTTTAATCAGGAGAAGCAGCGGTTCCTGGGACGGGTCTCCAAGAAGCAGGTCGGACACATGGTGGAAACTCGCGGCGAGGCGTACCTCCGCCTTGGCCACTGCACGCGAGAGGAGCTCGCTTCGGACATCCTCGCCGGACTCACGTCGCGCCTCCTCAAGCGCCTCCAAGAAGAACAACAATCCCGGATCGCGGCCAAGACCCAAGAGTGGGCAAACCGGGCGCGAGATTTTGACGGTTACGACGAGGTGCCGCTCAAGTTCTACCCCGAGTGGGAAGGGTTTATTGTCGGGTGAGCCTAAGATGAATTTGTCATCTCACGAAAAAAAAGAAAAAAGCAAGGATTTTAACCTGAATTTGTTTCTACGCTAGTTAAGGTTTCACCATGCTGATAAAATTTGTGTAGGTGAAAGTTTTCATGGGACCATTATACTCCCCATCAAACCACAACCAGTACAATTTGATGGTACTCGTGATTTCTATGGTTACCCGTTCCCCGGAGGTAAATTCAGTAAGCCATTTTGGCATGAAATAAAGACCTAAAACAACATCCGTGAGAGCCTGGGTTCCGGTTCCCCCATTCACTAGGTCAAGGTTCCACAGGCAATCGTAAGCATTTGGTGTAAAATCAAAAACATCTTGCTCGGGTTTTAACCAAATGCCGGCTAAATCGGCGATAAACGAAACTGCCGTCAAAACATAACCTGGTGGTCCAGGAGCTATGGTAGGCGCGCTAAAAATAATGGAATAGAGAACATCCACCATATCCGCATCGAATGGATCAATGATGGGCCCGTGATTCGTGTAGTGATACTCGTCCCCCGGTTCATCTGAGAAATATTGACCTGGGAGATAATTGTTTCCCCGTTTAATTTTAACCCGAACCGCGACCGAATCAATGCTATAATTGTAGAAACCGTAACCATCAGAGTTTAACACAGTTCCCAGGGTGACCTTGAAACTATGGAGATCACTAAAATGTCCTTGTTCATCTATGTCATCCCCGCAAATCTTTACCTGCACGTCGTGGGCGAGGTTGTCATTTTCACCATTCTCCCACCGAAGCATATAGCGCGAGCGATAATACTCCGAATAAGGTACTAGATAAAAACTCGGATAGTTGATGGCAAAGTCCTCCGCGTTTGTCCGCCCATTGCAGTCCGAGTCCTCGTCCGGGTCGAGGTTGCCGACACCGTCTGTATTGGGATTATAGATGTTTAACCCCAGGATGATCTCGTAAAAGTCGGGCAAGCCATCCCCATCCAGATCCGTGAGATCATTTGGATCGTTGACAGAGACGGTCCTAGCATCCATCCACGCCAAGTCAAAGCTGGACCCTGCCGCGGGATTCTCACGGATAAACACCCGGAAATTCCAGTCACCGCCCCGATTCAGGTTGACCAGTTGTTTGCGTTGCCCGAGTCCCGGGATTGCTGGAAACGCAAAGGCCGTGCCGTCTGGACGGAGGACGTAGAGAAGCGAGGAAATGGTGTCGCCCGAAAACCACGGGAAGGATGGGACGGTCCACCGGACCAATGCCTCCTTGTTAAGGGGCGCGGTAGCCGGGGCTTCCATGGGAAACATCTTCCGGTTCACGATGATGTTGTTACTTGTGCCTTGTTGTACCTTGTTCCACTCGCCATTACCATCCAGATACATGACTTCGACGAGGAATTGCCAGGTACCTACCACATTGCACTGGTATACATGCTCGGGATTGTCCTCAACCGGAGTGCCAGGCACCCCGTTAATAATGGGGGTAACCATACATGTAAAGCTAATGTCATGGATCCACGGAGTATAGGAGAGCGTGACCACGTCCCACTGGGAAACCGCATTTGGCATTGCAGTAATGTAAAGAACCGGTGTGACCGCGACACTCGTCGTGTCGTCGCTGTACGTGTTGATCGCATATACGTCTCCCGTCCAAGGGCTTGAAACGGTTTCGGTGACGACCACCCGAAATTGGAGGCCATTCCACCCCGGGTCGCTCGTGACCTGGTACGTGTTCCCACTGACGGGTACCCAGTTGGGGGAATACCCCACCTTCACGGTGCATGCCGAGGTGTACGTGAAGGCAGCAAACTCGCCATAACCACGTGTATTTTCAAAATCCCAAAAGTCCGCGGGTTGGTACCACGAGAGCGTGATGGTGTCGCCCACCCACGCGGGATTAGGCGTGGCTGTGAGGGATCCCGATGCCGCCCTCGGGGTCGCGGTGGTTTTCGCAGTCGACCTTGGTTGTGGCAAGAGTGCTACGAAGCCCACGACAAACACCGCGAGCAGCAGTGCTGACAAGAGCGTCTTTGTTCGAAAAGGTTTTGCGTTCATATGTATTCTCCTTTGTTGTTTGCGCGATTGACATTACACGCGGGAGGAAGGTTCGTCCCCCCACACCGGAGATACGGAGTAACCGGGGGAATTACTTACCCGCTCGCGTTTTTTGTGGTTATTTCGTTGAACCAAGGACGATGGAGCGATCGCGCTCGCTCCCCCACCCCTTAAGTGGTACTATGTGGGAAATTATATTTAAAGCAGGGGAGTAAAATGTTTGACTTCTCATAACCGAATTTTTTACTCGCAGAATATTTGGCAATGAGACAATTCCGACGTCATTGGTTTTTGAAAAAAAGTATGGAGAAGAATTCAAATTTCCTTGAAGACAGAGGGGAGAGACCCGTTTGATTTGAGAACAGAAAAATGCGTCCCCGTCATCATAAGGTAGAGCGACAGGTGAATCCGGATGGGGGGGGATAATGAGAGTATTAGTGCCGGAGTGTATTTACTCAATTCGCATAAATTTCAAAAAGGCACTGAAAGAAAATGGAACTCATTGGGAAGGGGGAGAAAAAAAAATTGATTGGTGGGAATTGGATAACAATTCCAATGTGTATGAGAGAATATTCCAAAATAGTTCTGGAAGGGATAGGATTTTGGAAAGATTTCGCGGTAGTTCCATCGATCTTAAGTCCCCGTGGTTTTATCTGCAAGAATGGGGGAAAATCGCTGGAGAATCCTTTGGACGGGATCGGAAAAGGGCTGCGTTAACCGAAACACGTCCCCACCGCTTTCCACGGGTTCGATCATGTGCCATTCCTGTAATTTATTCAAGTGATACAAGATATTGGTGCGTTTAGCGGGATCGAGCCCGAGGAGCGTGGATTTCGGAGTCGGGTGGCGGGCGAGGGTGGTTAAAATGCTGCATTCAATGGGACTCCGCGATATGATGTAATAAACGATAGCTTCATTGTCATCCACTTTCGGGAGCGTAAACAACGTTTTTTTACC
>MBAA01000147.1:0-3657 GCA_001940655.1 Promethearchaeota archaeon CR_4 | reverse complement strand
TTGGTTTCGATTTTGAGGTCATTGGCCAGGAAAGCTGGCTGGGATGCGATGATGTCATAAACCTTTTTCCGGGTTTCATTTTTCAAGACGTTTTGCATATGAATGAATTTGCCGGGGACGATCTGCTTGGAACGGACGAGGTTATCTATTGTGGTCTCGATCTTGGAGTGGGCGAGTTTAGTGTCTTTACGCGCGCGGCGCTGCAGGGAACTCAGATGGATGGCCTTGTTGGAGAGCTCGAATTCTTGGCAGATTTGGAGGAGATATTCCTCGATGTCTTCGATGCTGAGGGTACTCGCCCACGTGTCCCTGTCCTCTTTCGGGGCGGTGCGATGGGGGCGGGATATCTTTTGGGAGTGCGCAGAAATGAGGAACGCGAGACCGCGAGAGATTAAGTGGAGATATCCGCGGAGCACGGAAAATTTTTCGGGGAGGGAAAGGCGATACATGTATGACACGCTCCTAGGTGGGCTCCTTCGCTGCAGGTTGGTCGAACTCATTGCCGACCCGGTCTAGGAAAGCAACCATATTCTCTACCGCGGCTTGGGTCATGTAGTCGAGATCGTCTTCCAGTTCGTGCATCTCGGGCGGGGTGAGGTCGTTCTGAGGGTCTCGTTGGGACGTCCAAAAGATCGACCGCTGCAAGCTCCGTAACTTGGACGATCTTGAAAAAATGTAGGGATAGGACCGTTCCAAGTGTAGTATGCGCGCGAATTTGTCCAGGAATTCTGGGGGATTATCGATTAAACCGGGATCTCGTCTGGTTAACAATTTCGTCGTGACATAAATTAGGGACAAAAATTTGTTGTCCAAGATGTCGGTGGAAACAATGACTATTCCCCGATTCTGGTGTTCATACGGGATACATGTCAGAAAGCAGGTGGCATCGTTGATTTTGATTTGGATATTTTTACAGGGGAGTATTTGGGAAAATAACCCGGTAATTGCTTTAAAAATCGCCTCTTTCCAGGTACCTACTTGATCGATGTCTTGGAATGTTTCAAAGGTAAAATTTTCCACAGGCGAAGCTTGTGATGGCACGGTGCATATCGCGACTAACGCGATCTCCGTCGAGGAGAGGAATAATTTCTCTTTGGCCGTCAGAGAGCGATGAATTCCGTCTCCCTCAGCGAAAGTGTCTCCAGTTAGATGTCGCGGGCGTCGAGTTTTATGCCATTTCCAGACACGATAACCCGCTACAATACTAGTCGCGACTGCCACGCTCCCGACTGCAATGAGAATAAACTGTTGGAGCCTGAGAGCGGGATCAGGTACTATCACGAGACCTACATCACTCGCGAAGCTATCAGTTGCGTTGTAGACCTCTACCCGGACGACGTATGAACCGGGCACAGATGAATTTACGGGAGCGTAGACGGGAAAAGGATCAGTATCGATAAGACCAAAATTAAAGCTAATCGCAACATACTCCCCTATCTGGGTTACCCGGTAATTTTTACCCATACCCCCTTGAATCGTCCAATTAATTTGATATTCCTGTCCTTGGAGGATTGTAATATTGGTATAAGACGGTTGGGAAAGCTGGATGGTTGGGACTTGACCTAATCTCGGATACGCGGGGAATTTTTTCCCTTTATTAGCGGAAATGTTTGAGACCAAGAAACACCCAGGAACTATTAAAACAAAAACCAGCACTAATAAAGTAATATCCAATTTGCTAGTTTTGGGTTTAGGGGAAATCATATTTTTTCTTCACATACAAGCAAGTCTCAATTCCTCTTTGAATTCAATAAAAGGAAATGTAAGTTAAAAAAAATGTGATACGGAGGAAGACCCCCTTCAAACCTAACTAGAGGGAAATTCCACAAAATTTAGATTGTTGTTCGAAGTTTTCTTCCCGCGGAATCTGAAGATCAGCATTAAAGCAACCACGATAATCCCAAAAAGGGAGAGTAACCAAGGGAGAAATCCGGAGATCTCGGGGCGATTTTCCGTCAAGGCGATCACGAAAATGGAGAAGTGGTTGAGGGTGACGTATACGCAATCTTCGGATCTGTACACTAATCCCTCAAGATTCTCCCAATCTTGGACGCCGAGATAAAACGCCCCCAAAGCATTTTCCTGTGCGCTCGTTAATTCCGAGCCATTATAATAGAATTTGGCGAGAATGGGCGAGGAATAAGTGCCGGAGTATACTTCAATCGTGAAGTATCGGAGGGCGTAGGCCAAGTCGGTTGACGAGGGGTTGGTTGAGTTCACCATTACTACCATTTCTATGGTCGTGATTACTACAAGGGAAAATTCCATCAAAATTGTTATGGTGTCAAAATCGAGAATGGTTACTCGATGTTCTCCGGGGATGAGCGTGAAGTTTTCCCCATTTAAGTAAACGTCATCAGGAAAAACTGTGACCCATACTGAATTCGACAATTGTGTGTCAGTCCCGTTCGAGGCAATAATTGCATACCAATACATACCATTCGTAGTAATGTGGTCCGTGTAATGTGGTTGTGTCGGGGTTGCGATCGGGGTGAGACTCCCAATCTCTAAAATTTCGGAATTATTCCGATAAATTCTGTAATTGATAACATTGGGTACACCGTAGGCGTTATCCCCAAGGTCGTAGGAAGCATCCCAGCTGAAGCCCGGGTAAGCCGCATAAAAAACTTGCTCAATCTCTGCTTCAGACGATTGCAGGGTAATGCGGTCAAGGGTGCTCATGCTCGACCAAAAATCTTGGTTGCTTGCCAATAGTGAGTCATTGATGTATAGCGACCATAATTCAAGAGAGGTGTCAAAATCGAAACGGACGCGGTAACCGGTGTAGGGGGTATAGTTCTGGGCAACGAGACTTCTCTCCGCGTTACCATATAATGCGTAGATGTTTGCATCATTATCAAACAAAATTTCCATTGCAACGGTATTATATGTTCCAATCCAGATGCATATTTGACGGTCCGAGCGCGTGGGATACACCCAAATTTCTATCGACCCACTCGTTGGAGCGCTAAAGATCCGTTCTGCTCTTACAACCCTTGTGTTATTGTTATCTACCAATTTTAATGCCTTTGCGAATATTCCCACATTCTGTTCGAGGACGACATTTGTATTTACATATCCCAACGGATTAGTCCAGGGAGTAATAGTATTATCGGTAAATTGGTCGCTGGCATTGTACACCTTCGGCCAAGTTGGTAAGTCCCAATTCAGATCGATAATTCCATCGAAATCAGGATTAGGCATGATACTCGACAAAACCGGGGGTTCCCAAGAGGACATAGGCATACCAAAGTCCACGCGTACGTGTTTCGAAACCGAAGGGAAAGAATCGCCCGTCGCATTAGTGGCTACGATGGCGTACCAGTAAGTTCCTTGCTCGGGTACAGTGTCTTGAAAATCACTCGACGAGACGCTGGCAATGGGGATCAAGTTCTCCACATCGTAGATTTCGCTGCATGAGCGGAAGACTTTATAGGTCGCGAGGGGAACGTCAGTCCAGTCAAGATCCACCGAGGTATCAGAATCTGGATTCGGGGAAATTTCTGAGAGTGTAGGTTCAGGCACGAGACTCGGCCTCCGTACTTCGATATTATCAAATAGGATCACTTAATGAGTTCGATTAAATCCCCTTAAATATTTTTTGTATCAAATATTTTGCGCCATTCGCCCATGTCCGAATCAAAAAGCTGCGGGCAC
>MBAA01000200.1:4597-4720 GCA_001940655.1 Promethearchaeota archaeon CR_4 | reverse complement strand
CTCGTTGCTCTCGAGATCTACGTTCTCGCATCGCAATGTCGTATGTGCGGGGTCTGCGTCCCGCCGAAGCCTTGGCGAAGGCGGGGCTTGACATTTATTTAGGGCTTTGATACAATTAATTTA
>MBAA01000200.1:2676-4532 GCA_001940655.1 Promethearchaeota archaeon CR_4 | reverse complement strand
TCGCTCGAAGTAAAGCTTCTCGACTTCGCTCGAAGTAAAGGAAAAATAATGGTTATTCACCAACAATTTGGAAAGGGCTCCGCCCGTAGGGGTTACGCCCGGAGGGAGGTAAGCGGCTGAAACTTCATCTAAAATTTTAGGATAGTTTTTTGATGCGGCCGCTTCACGAGCGGTCTTTTTTAACCCAAATACACCGCTCGGCCTTACTAATATACTAATTTGTACTAATGTACGAATCAGAAAGAATTAGTTATTGGAAATTAGGAGTTAGAAAATATATGACTTCTAAAACTATTAACTAATCTCTATGAATTTTTCTGCATTCGTGTTTATTCGCGATTGAGATAGCTCTGATTCGTACTGATTAGTGGTCGTTCTTTAACAATTTATCACTAACAGCAATTTCAAATACTTACTAGCAATAGCTAGTTAAGTTCTAACTAATTTAAGTTACTCATAAGCGTTTGGTGGATGCCTTGACTTAAAAAGCCGAAGAAGGACGTGGTAGGCCGCGATAGGCCTCGGGGAGGTGTCAAACAACCTTTGATCCGGGGATTTCCGAATGGGATAACCCCTCCGACGACAAGTCGGAGACCCCATGAGATATGAAAATTATCTCACGGGGAGGGAACCGAGCGAACTGAAACATCTTAGTAGCTCGAGGAAAATAAAGCGAAGCGATTCCCTTAGTAGTGGCGAGCGAAAAGGGAACAGTCTAAACTCTGCTGTGCCTTGCACAGAAATTCGAAGCACGAATATCGAAACTCGAAACAAATTCGAAATTCTAATAAATAAAATTTTCAAACGTTTCGGATTTCCGCGCAGGGCGCGGTGGGGGGTTGTGGGATTCCTGACATAGCATCAAATTTTATTAGCAGAAGGAACCTGGAAAGGGCCGCCATAGAAGGTAATAGCCCTGTACGCGAAAATAAAAATTGGCTTAAGGAACACCCAAGTACTACCAGGCACGTGGAATCTGGTAGGAATCAACCCGGATCACCGGGTAAGACTAAATACTTTTTAAGTCGATAGTGAACTAGTACCGTGAGGGAAAGGTGAAAAGTTCCCCTGTGAGGGAAGTGAAATAGTACCTGAAACCAAATGCTTTCAAAGAGTCGGAGCCCCGATTTAATCGGGGTGACGGCGTGCTTTTTGTAGAACGAGCCAACGAGTTAGCTATATACGGCAAGGCTAAACTTTAAAGAGTGGAGCCGAAGCGAAAGCAAGTGCTAAACGCGCGATTAGTCGTATGTACTAGACCCGAAACCGGGTGATCTACTCATGTCCAGGGTGAATCCGCTTTAAACGGCGAGAGGAGGCCCGCACCCACGTAGGTTGCAATCTGCGGGGATGAGATGTGAGTAGGGGTAAAATGCCAATCGAACCCGGAAATAGCTGGTTCTCTTCGAAATATATTTAGGTATAGCCCCCTGTTTGCCTTTGAGAGGTAGAGCACTGAATGAATTTCTGTACCTTCGGGTATAGACTTCAACCAAACTCCGAATTCTCAAATGGTTTATCAGGGGAGTCAGTCCGTGAGGGATAAGCTTCACGGTCGCGAGGGCAACAACCCAGATCGCTATCTAAGGTCCCCAAGTATAGTTAAGTGGAGAAGGATGTTAAGCGACCCAGACAACCAGGATGTTGGCTTAGAAGCAGCCACTCATTTAAAGAGTGCGTAACAGCTCACTGGTCAAGACGCTTGGCGCCGAAAATTTAACGGGGCTCAAACTATACACCGAAGATGCGAATGCTGTGCGTAGCACAGAAATTCCAAAAGTAAATCCGAAATATGAAATCCGAAATACTAAACAAATTTTAAATCTTAATATCTAATGTTTGAAACTTTAAAATTT
>MBAA01000200.1:2495-2637 GCA_001940655.1 Promethearchaeota archaeon CR_4 | reverse complement strand
TAGGACTCAATATTAGAATTTCGAGTTTATTCTTTAGAGTTTCCGCGCTGCGCGCGGTGTGGTAGAAGAGCGTTCTATATTGAGTGAAGCCCCGATGTGAATCGGGGTGGACGATATAGAAGTGCGAATGTTGGCATGAGTA
>MBAA01000200.1:1959-2236 GCA_001940655.1 Promethearchaeota archaeon CR_4 | reverse complement strand
GGTGGGTTGGTCGAGTAGACTAAGGTGATCGGGATAACTCTTCCTAAGGAACTCGGCAATACAACGTCCGTAACTTAGGGATAAGGACTGCCCCGATTTAATCGGGGTTTCAACAAAAGACTCCAGGCGACTGTTTACCAAAAACTTAGGTCTCTGCGAACCCATATGGGGATGTATAGGGACTGATGCCTGCCCAATGCTAGAAGGTCACAGGGAAGGCTGACCCCGCCGCAAGGCGGGGAAGGCTCGAACTTAAGCCCTAGTCAATGGCGGCGAT
>MBAA01000200.1:0-1858 GCA_001940655.1 Promethearchaeota archaeon CR_4 | reverse complement strand
GGACTAAGCTCGAATGTAGTTTTAAAATCTGGCCAAATGCTGGAAAATCTTGTTAAGCTTTCGATAGTCCAATTTAATTGGACTAAAAATTCGGAAGATAGAGACAATCAGCAGGAAAGGCCCCATGAGATATAGAATTATCTCACGGGGAATCCTCAGAGACTAAACGCCAGACCCCATTAGATATGAAATTATCTAACGGGGATGATATAGTCCGATCTCCGGTGAGAGCCGGAGCTAACATAAATGAATCGTCCTAAGGTAGCGAATTTCCTTGTCGGGTAAGTTCCGACCCGCACGAATGGCATAACGGTCTGGAGACTGTCTCGGGAAGAGGCCCGGTGAAATTGCAATGCCGGTAAAGATGCCGGCTACATGTAGCAGGACGGAAAGACCCCGTGAAGCTTTACTATACCTTGATATTGGGTTAATTGTTTCGTTGCACAGAATAGGTGGGAGACTTTGAAGCTCGCTTTCGGGCGAGTGGAGTCGCCAGTGTAATACCACCCTATGAAGCGTTTAATTCTAATCGGTTTGTCTTGATTCGGCAGACTGAGACAGTGTCAGGCGGGTAGTTTAACTGGGGCGGTTGCCTCCTAAATCGTAACGGAGGCGTTCAAAGGTACGCTAGGTGTGGATGGAAATCACACCGATAGTGTAAAGGCATAAGCGTGCTTAACTGCAAGACTAACAAGTCGAGCTCCGCCTAAAAGTCGCTTTTAGCGACTATTATGGCGGATCCGCCTAAATGCGTAAGCTTTTGGCGGAAGATAGGAAACTAGGACTTAATGATCCGGTATTTTCAAGTGACTGAGATATCGCTCAACGGATAAAAGCTACTCCGGGGATAACAGGCTGATCGCATCCAATAGTTCACATAGACGATGCGGTTTGGCACCTCGATGTCGGCTCATCGCATCCTGGGGCTGGAGCAAGTCCCAAGGGTTTGGCTGTTCGCCAATTAAAGCGGTACGCGAGCTGGGTTCAGAACGTAAATTACATTGCGTTCTATCACAGAGATGTGATATATTATGCACATAACATCGATTGTGTATAAATCGTGGCTAATTTCGGTGAAACCTTCCTTGATTTCGAATGTCAAGAAGGCAATACCGAGGGAAGAAAATATTTATGCCAGAAGAATTAAGAGCCTATATAGCAGGTTTTTTAGATGGTGATGGATGTATTATGGCTCAATTGGTCAAAAGATCTGGATATCGTTATGGATATCAAATCAGATTGAGCATAGTCTTCTATCAAAAGTCAAGAAATCGTCATTTTTTAGAATGGTTGAAGACAAAATTAAAATACGGTTATGTTAGAAATAGAAATGACGGAATGAGTGAATATACCATTGTTGGTAAAAAAGAAGTCGCGGATATTTTAAGACTTCTCAAAACTCATCTGCATCTAAAAAAGCAATTAGCGACAAAAATTATTGAGATTTCTAAAATGATCAAGTATCCCAAAATAAGAGATTTCTTGAAATTTTGCCAGCTAGTTGATAAAACTGCAAAATATACTTATTCGAAAAAACGAAAAATTACGACGGCACAAGTAAAAAAGTATCTGGAAGAACATAAATTATTTTCCCCGTAACGACTGATAACTGATCTAGGCAATCAGTTTGACCCCGCCTCTGGCGGGGATACGCCACCTCCTAATTCGCCGGCGGGCGAAAAGGATGAAGATATAGTCTATGCCATTAGAAATAATGGATTAACATGCGTGAGACAGTTCGGACCTAATCCGCTACATGCGTGGAAACTTGAGAGGAGTCTTTCTTAGTACGAGAGGACCAGAAAGAGCGAACCTCTGGTGCATCGGTTGTCATGCAATGGCATTGCCGAGTAGCTAT
>MBAA01000236.1:20964-22824 GCA_001940655.1 Promethearchaeota archaeon CR_4 | reverse complement strand
TTAATTAAAAACAGACAAACTCATTAAGTGATTATTAGATTTTCATTTATAGATATCGAAAGTGCCCTCGCCCACGTAGATTTTGGTTTTACAACCACGTTCTACGCAATAATGGCAGTGATTTTTGGAATCATCCTACTGATAGTAATCCTGTCTACGCGTATCAAATACATCAAAATTGAAGAAAATGAAGTCCTCATTAAGAATATTTTAGGAGAAGTCAAGCGCTTTCCAACTCTTTCGCTCAAATACCAAAAGAATATCATTGATGTCTTCGAATACTTATTAGTAGGCGGGGGACAATTAATCTTAAACTTTCCGAATGAACTCCCCATAGTGCTCAACTGTGTACCCCGCATACACTCCAAGTCAAAGAGATTGGATGATCTCCTCGGATATCTCAGTATAACAAAATAAAAACGCAATTTTTTTTATTCTTTTGAAGTTTACAACTTAAGGTGAAGAATTTGCAGGTGCGTTATTCAATTCGCCTAATTAAGAAAAAACGGAAGAAAATCCTCCGAATTGTCTATAAGTTTATCACAAATCCAAAAGTAGTTTTTGGATCCATAAGTGTTGGATTATTCCTACTTTTCGGTGGGATATTAATCGACTATATTGTCGCATTTCTAACGCAAGGCTATAATATCGTTCGAGATTACATTAGCGATCTTGGTTCCATCAAATATTCGCCTCTTCCATACCTTTTCAATGACTGTTTGATGTTAGCAGTAATATTTTTTCTCCCTCTGGTTTTTTATGCCCAACGAAGATTTGGTCTTTTCCCCTTACATTATGAAAGACTATCGAAAGAGCCTCGAAAACGGATTTCTTTCAGCGTATCTGGTTTTATTTTTGCCGTTATAAAGTTTGTCGGGGTCTTTGGCGTGGGACTGTTTCCTGAGGGGAATGTTTTCCATGGAATTTTTGCAAGTCTTGCATTTGGAGGTTTTATCGCATCGGGAGTATGCTATGGTATTTTTGCCTTTTTTTTCCCGACATCTATTCCAAGGGCACTCGGAATATACCTGTTTAGTATTCCCCTCTTCATAAGCATCCTTTATTTCCTAAATATACCGCCTTCAAAACAATTTTATGAGTGGTTGTTGTTTCTATCCATTCTCGGTTGGTTACTCCCGTGTTCGTTTATTTTATTAAAACAATTGGAACGCGAGATACGAATACCCTCGAATAATGCTCAAAGGTAATGGAATAAAAATAATTAATTCAAATTTAGTGCCAGAAAATAAGTATCGATCAGATAGAAACGTCTCTACATCATTAGGGCATCTCATAATCCCTTGGGTCGGTCGGGATTTTTCCCGATTTAATTTCAATATTCTAATTCTTCTAGGATGTTTCTAGATTTGAAATTGTAAATTCATTATCATCTGCGATTAATTACTTCAAGTCTTTAGGAAGGAATTTCAGGGTAACGCGATGATCCGAAATTCAAGAACTCCAACGCAGATTGCAATTCAGCTTCCCCAACCAGGCCAATGACAAACCCATCTCCAAATCTTCGGATCAAAACCACGCGATGATTTTCATCTGCTTGAGTTAGTTTTTCCACAATCTCCTTACCGAAAGCATTTTCCCATACAGATGGAAAACCTTGGATGGGGATCATTAGATCTCCCACAACGGTTTCATTTCGCTTGGAAACTGGTACTTTCTGAACTTGGGAAGCGTAGATAATGCCTATAATCTGACCATCTCGCTCGATGGGGAAGAATTTCATTCGATAAGGAATAAAATAATCCCTAATTGCATCATCGATCCTCTCGCTATGAGAGATGGTTGGATGAGACCTACCGATTAATTGCTTTGCCGGGAATTGCCCGAGTCCTTCGGAGATCG
>MBAA01000236.1:20652-20953 GCA_001940655.1 Promethearchaeota archaeon CR_4 | reverse complement strand
AAGGATTGTCGCGCTGACGAGTTCAGAAAAGATCCGAGTATAATAAACCAAAGTCCATCTAATGTCCCTAATAGGAAAATCTCGCCCACACCAAGAATCATCATTCCGTAACCAAAAATAGATCCAACTCTAGAGGCGACTCGTGTCGCCGCGACGATATTTTTCCGGCGTTGCCATAATAAGGCGCGCAGGACTCTGCCACCATCCATTGGAAAGGCGGGGAGGAGGTTAAATATTCCCAAGATTAAATTCGAATAACCCGCGTAATACAAAATTCCTGCTATGAGGAGAGGCATCGAAA
>MBAA01000236.1:19503-20645 GCA_001940655.1 Promethearchaeota archaeon CR_4 | reverse complement strand
ATAAAACAAGAGATAGAAAATTCCTGCAAGTACCAAACTAGTTACAGGACCGATAATCGCCATCTTGGCTTCTTGGCTGGGAGTTTTTGGTTCTCCCTGGAGCTTGGATACGCCCCCGAAGAGGTATAATTCAATCTCCGAGATAACCATCCCATAACGCTGGGCAACTAGCGAATGCATGATCTCGTGCAGGAAAATTGAGAAAATTATGATAATCCCGCTCGATATCCCTACTATCAATAGCTCCCACCAAGTTGCGAGACCGTTGGTGATGAGATAATAAAAATTGGCCGCAGAGTATCCAATGAGTCCCGCGATAATGAATGTGGAATAATGCAATTTAAGCTTAATCCCACGAATTGTTCCAATCTTCATAATCAATCTTCTCTTTATTGTCGACTGCGAATTTCTCCGTTGATATTTGCAGGGAGATCGTCCCATTAAAGGAAGAAGCTAAGATGTTCGCCCCGGGTAAAAGAAAGAATTTTCATGTAGGTAAGGAAAAAACAGTATATAAATTCCAGGAATTGTTAGTTACAAACGGTTACAAAAGAATAAAAGGGTTGCAAAAGGTTCTCTTTTCAGGATTCTATGACTCAAATCCCACCAACTCCTCCCCCCACCGAGGGCTCTCCGAAACGGAATGAAAACAAAAATGATGAAGATCGGTTACGATCCTTCACCGTACGGGTTGAGGAAAACGTCCTTAATAAGTTGACCTTTGTTGGGGAGCGCACGGGAGATAATAAAATTGCACGTATCGCGCGTAATTACTTGAGACTCGCAGAAATTTTCATCCTCGACAACAACCGGATGCTGAGCAGCGATGGAAAAGAACTCGCTTTAGTGCCTATCGAAATGCTCCGCTCGCTGATTAAGAAACTTGTGGGTACGGATGAAAATGCCCAGATTGACTTGGGGAACGAATTTGGGAAATATCTCAAAGATCTATTGTACCTAGATTCGCGCGAAACCGTAGCAGAGAAGGTGGATTTCATCAGACGCCTCGGGTGGTTTTCCAACAAGAGAGACCCTACAACACAACAAGCCCTGATTCCCACGGGTTTTGCCCCTGAGCTGTTCATCCAAGCAATGGTCTACCAAATTGCCACAAAAAAGGAAATGCCGAAACCCCCTTCCCC
>MBAA01000236.1:17745-19479 GCA_001940655.1 Promethearchaeota archaeon CR_4 | reverse complement strand
GGATTATAACAAACGCCGAAACGAGTGGGTTGAGAATGTCAAAAAAGATCACATGGAAATCACCAAAAACATAGAAAGCGAAATCGGATTTGACGCCCTTTCGTATGAATAATAATTCCATATTATAAAGTGCTAAGAACAAACAGCTAGAGCATGCTTTGTCGTAATCCCCTCTATGTATTAGATCAGGAGATTTGCGTTATAACCATAGTCCCCTCAGTATTTGATAGATCAACGGAAAGTGGAACCCCAAGTACGTTACCCACAAATTTGAATCATTGTCTTTCTTATCGAAGTTTAGCTATAAATATAAACAGAACGAAGGCTTAAATGGCCATGATGTCTATCGCAGCCGATATCATTAAATTTTTTCAGGCGTTCATCCGCCAAATGGCGAAAGTGGGAGGGAAAAACCTCCCGAAAACGATCAGTACTTCGTTAGGGGCTGAACTCGCAAAGGCCTATCAAAAACGGGACATTCAGGAATGGAAAATCGCCGTAACAGGATTGATCGAGGGAGAAGGGGGGAAATTAGAAATAATCGAGACATCAAACTCTTGTATTTTGAAGACGCAACATCCGTCAGACTTCTGCCCCGTGGGCGGGAAGATGGACCCTGCGCATTTTGAGATTGTAACAGAATCCTTATGCAGACCCTATATGAGGGGATTTTTGAAAGGTTTTGAGAAGATCGTAACAAAGATTCCACCAATCACTAAATGCATAGTCCGTGACGGAGGCTCCCTTTGCGAAGTAACTTACGAATTTGAAAAGTAGTACACATCAGATTTTTTGAAATAGGCGGATTTCCCTAGTTACAAATTGGTTTTTTTGTCGGACTAGTAGACCGAGGGGATTTTGATTAATATTCGAGGGCCTTGAACTAACATTCCCAAGTTGGAAACCTGCGCAAGTATTAAGTTCTTGTAACTGGGAGGGAATATGTTTTACGAACGAGGAGAACACCTGGACGAATTTTCCGCCCGCAGAGCGCACCACGGGGAACGAGCAGCAGAGTCGACCCCCAATGGGGAGAATTTGGGCAGCGAGAGCAAACAGGTTCCGATATCCAGGCAATGTTGTCTCTTGGAGCACGAGATTAACCTCTTTTTCGTTTGGGATTTCCCGGTAGGCAGGTAACAGGAATGGCTCAGTCACGATGGCGTCAGGGTGGAAATCGGGGAATTTTTCAGGAACATCTTTCACGGAAGATGTGTGGAGGCGAGATGCCCAGTCGTGAGAGGGAAATTTCTCGCGCTGGCAGAACCATTGAAGATTTGCCCTCGATCCCTCGACACACGCGATATCCGCGTCAGATCCGTACACCTCGAGTTCAAACAACTGAGCAAAAAGGAGGAACGTCCCACTCCCGCAGAAGGGATCAAAGATTGCAGGCACATGTGTGGGGGACTGTTGCAATCCATGGATGGCAAAGTTCAACATCGCTTTCGCGAATTTAGGTGGTATGCTGCTCTCGAAGCGGTGGAAGGGGCGTTCTTCATCAATCCCTTTGAGGAAATTGGGATCTGAGACGGCAAACGTGCGCCCCATCGCGACGGTGTGTCCGAAAAGTGCCCAAATGATTTCTGCACGCGCGGGCGTTAGGAGGTTATATCGTAAAACGTGGTGGGGGAAGATCGGATTTAATGTCCCTGCTTGTAACGGTTCTTGGGGATAGCGGTAGCTCGTAACTTTTGTTGCGCCGCCCCCTGACAAGTATTCCTCCGTTGCGTT
>MBAA01000236.1:14937-17718 GCA_001940655.1 Promethearchaeota archaeon CR_4 | reverse complement strand
GGATTTCCGGTAAAACTCGCTCCCAAAGCTCTCGGGGTAGATGGAGTGGGCGAAAAAATATCGTGCTTTTTGCACGGGACCAAAAATGCTTCCAAGTTGCTTCTTCAAGAACCGCTCCAATTTACTTCGCGCTTGGGCGAGCTGACTTGCATCAAGTAGTTCTGAGGGAAATGCCGCAGTGAAATCTGCCGCAGGATATTGCCCCGTCACCCATGCGATCTTTTGGGTACCCCCAAGGTAAAATTGGAGGATGTCCACTGGTACAGTATTCACGGATTGCTGGGGAAAATCCACAAGACACGCACTTTTTGAATAAACATGGATCTGGGCGCCGGGACACAAGTGTTTGAGCACAAATATAAGTTCACAAAGAGCAAATTGCCAGTTCTTTCCAAGAATGAAGAGAAATTGCGCCATTTGAGTCCCAAAATAGGAAGTTTATAACTTAATATTAAGAAGGGGGATTATGGTGAGTTTTGGAGGAGGCCGGTTTCGAAATACTCTTTTTAATTGGCTTCTTCTCGATTTTCTTAGCAGGGTGTGTTTCTTCCGTGGAAGAAGGCGGGGAAACGGATTTTGGGGCATTTTTCTCTTCTATACCATTTGTTTCTTCTGCTTTTTCAGTAGATTTTTGCGACTGGGTTTTCTCTACTTCCGATTTTGAGGTTTCCTTTTGCGTGGCGCTAGGTTTGGATCCTACTTTCTTGTAGGTTGCGGATCGCATTGTCTGCAAGGCGAAATTCAACATTGCTGACAAATTTTGCCACTTTTCTTGCTTGATCTGAGCCATCGCCCAATTATAATTTGATTCTTCCAAATTCACGGACACAAGGACTTGACGTTCTATGTTCTCTCCTGCGGCAGAGGATTGGTTTAATAACCAGGAGAAAATATTGCCAACAAGAAGTCTGTCGCTTTCCACTTTCAACCCGTAAGAAGCCCCTAAAGAGGAAAATATGGACAAATTGCCAATCGCGGCGACTTTCCCCTTGAAATACTTCGCAACAGCGAGAATCACCGAACCGGGACATTCCTCGTCAATCCAATCAATGCCGTTATACGAATTGTGACGTGCTGACTCACTCGCAAAAGCAATGCCATCTAACACAGTATCGGGGGTAGTTGCCTCTTCGCTAAGGGTTAATGAACACCCACTACTATGCACAACGTGATCAATGCCTTGGGTAATAAAGTGGGGGTGAAAGTCTTTGACTACGATGAAATCTTTTCTATCCACGAAATGGACGGGATCATACAGGTGGTCGGCATTAAATAAAATCCCAAATTGACTGGCCAATTCGCTAATGTTGTTCCGATTATCATAATCCCCGCCTTGGTCACTAATAAGCAGTAAACCTCCCCCTTCTTTCACGAATCTGACTATATTTTCAATTTCTTCGATTTCAAAAAAAGAATCAAACATGTTCCCAATGACCAAGCAGTCGAATTGTTGTAAGTAATTCTGGTTCACAAACCCCAACTCGCTTTTCGCTAGCAAAAATCTGGATTCGGCCAAAAAATCCATGAGGGAATTGAAGGGGGTCTCTTCTAATTGCAACTTATTGTTGTGACTATAGTCAAAACAAATCTTTTTCTTTGCTGAACCGGCGTCAGACGTGGTTGCCAAAATAATCCCTGCGCGGAGGTACCTATCCGAATAAATATTGTAGAAATAAAAAAGATTGTGTTCGGTTCAGGAAATCTCACAATCAAGGACCGCATGATACTTGAAAGGGCCATAATTCTTTATGATCCTCCACGCGCGTAGGGTGGGTGACCGTCCTGCTTTGTCACAAGCATCTCTCACCTCTTGAAATAGCGGTTCGACGTCTCGGCGAATGGCAATTCCTTCATAGTGGAGGATGGTCTTCTTACCTGATTGAGTGAGTTGTAAAGCCGTTGGAAGATATTCCTTCGGGGCTGGTAAAATACCCATGATAATCCTATCTGCAATTATTCCATCCCTTGCGAGGTTTGGCACGATATCCATACAATTTCCTTGAAACGGGATGATAAACCCTTCAACCTTGTTAAGTTGGATATTTTTCTCGAGAAACATATATGATGTTGGGTTTAACTCAATGGCATAAATATGGGATGGCCGGGCGTGAACAGCAATTGGGAGGGAAAAGTACCCGATTCCCGCAAACATGTCAACGATAATTTCTCTTGGTTGCACCAATTTGGGAAGGTTTTTCCCCCGTTCATTGATGTTTCCTTTCGAAAACATGATTTTTTCGATATCAAATTCATAAATAACGTGATTTTCAACGTGGCGTGCGGTGGACTTTTTTTCTCCAGTAATGTATTTTACACTTGGTTCGCGAAATTGACCTGTTATTCCCCCTGTGTTCAGGTACACCGTTTTTATCGATGGCAGAATCTCGAGAATCGTGTTTGCGATCAGTAATTGCTGGTGCAACAGTGGTGGCTTGAGGTTGAGGAGCATTATATCGCCGATGATCTGATATCCTGTCGGAATTAGAGTTAATTCCTCTGGAGTTAGAACGTTGGTAAGCCTTTTCTTCAACTGCTCCTTAAGCGGTACGCGATTCGAGTACTTACCACGTTTTCTTTGAACCATACGTTACATAATTCTCCTTCTTGAGAAAAACATTTCACAAACTGGTTTTGTTCGCAAATTTCAACGAAAAAATAAATGAAGGCATTAAAAAGTTCTCTGAATTGATTTAATTATTAGACAATTTATTATATCCAAATTTTGTATTATTTCTTAGGAACTTGGCATGAATGTAAGGTGAAATTGAAAGTAATTACGAA
>MBAA01000236.1:14759-14885 GCA_001940655.1 Promethearchaeota archaeon CR_4 | reverse complement strand
GATAAGATGGTATTACGAAAGAAACCAAAACTACCTGCGAAACCAAAATCGCATAGTCTTGAAGTAGCACCGACACCTGCTACTCCACCAAAAAAGTTAAACTTCACTCCTCTGCCCGAGAAACCA
>MBAA01000236.1:12615-14640 GCA_001940655.1 Promethearchaeota archaeon CR_4 | reverse complement strand
AACCCTACCTCCCGAACCTGCAACGGGACTCAGTCCATTACCCGAGAAACCCGCTCTACGATCTATTCCAACGGGAACCTCACCCACACCCCAAACTCAGAATGTTATTGATATATGTTCCACGATATTGCAGAATTTGAGTAATGAGGTGAATGAATTAGCTTCGAGTGAAGAAATTGGGAAAGCCTTCCTCCGAACGAAAGACCAACTGACAGCTCAAATTAAATTCCATCCGGCCTTATTTGACCTCATTAAATATGGGAATGATTATATCCGCAAGAAACCAGCCATGAATACCGAGTTCATCCGGGATGTACAAAAAAAATTAGCGGAAATTTATCAAAAAATTGGTGAAATTTAAAATTCTATATGCTTTTTTTTAACAGATCTATAGTTTACGACTTCTTAACCACGATTCCATTATGATTGGGTTTAATAACTTCAAGTGTAACGCATCTCGGGAGTAAAACACCAAGTTACTGTCCCCAACTGCTGCTAAGAATAATTCCTCATTGTCTCGACTAATCCCCCAACGATCCTTAGCATCATACTGGCGTATAGAAATATTGTCTAAGCTCTCGAATTCCGCGAGTAATTCTGCATGTTTTTGGTTTGCCCCATCTATATTACACGCAACCTTCACGCTGACGCTATTCTTTACTTCAAAAAGCTTCAAGTTTTCTAAATCCTCGATGGAAGGTGTGACTATCGTCACGTTATGGATCGTATGGTTGAGAATATCAATGAATTTTGCGGCGATTTGATCCCGAGTATACCGCACCTTTTCCAGATCGAGAGTACCGCTGCTACCTGAGAGGTCACTCAATTTCTTTTGTAGTTCCTCGCTTAATTTATCTGCTGCTTCGAGATCTTGGTTGAGTAGGTTATTTTCTTTTTTAATATTAATTATTTCCTTTTTCAGGTCCTCAATTTGGGCATTTTTTTCCTCCAGTATTTTTTGCCTGTCCTTGAGTTGAACCTGTATTGCCCCCACTTCTTGGGAACTCGCAGAGGTGAGTTTGATCTGGTTTATCTGGTCGTCTTTGAGTCTGACCGCTTCTTGCAACGTTTTCATCTGCTGGTCTTTCATGGTTAAAGAATCGTTGAGTGCCTGTATCTGTGTGTCTTTGAGTTTCAAGCTTTCATTTAACATTGCAATTTGGGAATCTTTTATCTGGATAGCCCCAAGTTGGTTATTCTTTAAGTCCACCTGCAATTTGGAAGTCTCTAACTGGTTTGTTAAGTTACCTTTTTGTGATTCTAATTGGTCAACATACTTCTTGAGTTCTGTAAAAGTGTCGAGCATCTCGGTTAGTTCTTGATCTTTCTTTGCCAATTCGGCTTTTAACTGCTGAACTTCCTCTGCAGCGATTTCCCCGACACTTTTATTATCGTCTCGCGTAGCAGAGACGAATGGAGGTCTTTTAGGAGGGGGCTCTAATGGTGGCAAATGTCATCCTCTTTGCATGAGCTTCGTACTAATCATCGTGAGAACTTATTTAATATTTTCCCCGAGGGGGATATTACCCGTTCGCGTGATTATCTGGCTGGAAATTCTCGCGTTTGCTGGTACCCTCGATCCGGGTAACACCACGCATTTTTGAAGCTTAGCCCGCTTGCCAATCACGGTATTCTCAAAAACCACGACTTCGGAGAGTTCAACTCCCTCTTCTAAGGTGCTTGGAGCACGGATATACACAAACGGTCCTATGAAGCACCCCTCTTTCACTGTGACGCCTGAGTCGAGGTAAATGGGTTCAATTGCAGTTGGGTATTCCTCTAAATTCGGTAAAGTCATGCCCTTGAGATTCGCCATATTCATGAGGAAAAAGTCGAAGATGGTGGTGATATGATATTTGCCGTTGAGATCGAGACTTTTTTGGTCGGGAATAATGGGTACACCTTGGATCTTTTTTCCTTTTTCAATGAGAAACTCGATTGCGTCCTGTAGTTCGATTTCTCCTCGGAAGGAAGGTTGAATTTGGTCGAGAAGAGCAAATAAGTCTTTCTGGAAAATGTAGATGG
>MBAA01000236.1:8324-12572 GCA_001940655.1 Promethearchaeota archaeon CR_4 | reverse complement strand
GCAGACAGGACAAATTCCTCTGGAAGGGATTTAATCTGCTCTCGAATGCACCGGAGCGCGTCCCCCATTCCTTTCGGCGGTTCTTGGATCGCATATCGAACATGAATGCCTTTCACGAGTGCAACTGCTCGTTCGATTGCGTCCCCCTCGATTCCCTTGACGATAATAAAATCGGTACAACCCGCTTGCTTGTATAGCTCGATTAGACGCGTTAATATCGGTTTCCCCGCAATGGGCAGGACAGGTTTGGGATAATCGAGTGACAGTGGGCGCATGCGCTCGCCCATACCTGCAGCCAGTAAAATGACATCCATACGATCCAGATCCGGAAATCTCCAAGATTTTCTTGTCAGTGGTCAATCTTAAATTATGATCTCCATTTTGTCTTCGCAGAATATGACATTGTTCGAGGGATAGATCCTCGAAATTTCAGCTAGTATTTCGGTTTTATGATCTAATATGTAATCAGGGTGGTGAATAAATCCTAAACGGGCACACTCGGCATCCTTAGCGATACGAGCTGCATCCAAGGGCGTCATATGATTCAAGCGATGTGCATCTTCGCTGAGCGCTGAAGGAAATGAACAATCCGTTACGAGGAGGTTTGTTTTTAAAGCGAGTGTCGTAATTTGGTTAGTGGGTTGTGTATCTCCCGTATATACGAAGGATTTACCTGTTTCATTATGATATTTCTGGTTAAACCGGTACCCAACGCAAGCTGGTTGGTGTTCTAAGACGATTGCGTCTACTTCATAGTTCGGAATGGTTACGTGAAATTGTTTTTCTCGATCTACATCTAACGGATGGAATTCCAAGGTGAATTTCTGGATAGAGAGCGGAAAATATGTTAGATCGAAAATTTGCTTGATCGCTCGTTCGATATAATCTGGACAGATTATGTTTAAGGGTTCCGTCCTCCGGTCGACCACGAGGTATTGCCAGAGGAGCGGGAAAATGCCGATAAGGTGATCCATGTGCCCGTGGGTGAGAAATACGTGTGTTATCTTTTTCGCGCAAATCCGCTTCAGCAAGCGACGAGTCACGCCCTCCCCGGCATCCACGAGAATGTGATCATTCAGGAGAATCGACACGGTATTTCGCTTGCCTGTTTCGCCGTACCCACTAGTACCGAGAAAAACTACCTTCATCAATGTTCAAAGCTATAACATCTATTATAAGATTTAGCTAGATTTAATAGAAAAGTATTATGAGTGAAAACGGATAATTCTGGGAAATCTAACGTGAAATTCACGACATATAACTCTCAAAAACAAAATTGGGATTAAATTGAGTAAAGCAATTCTCATAGTGGGTTTTAACAGTCGGCCTATTGCGAAATCGTTACATAGTGCAGGTTTCTCGACATTTGCTGTGGACTTTTTTGGAGACTGGGATTTGGTACCGGTTACGGACGATTTTACAGCTGTTGCACCATTCCTCGAACAAGGTGGGACAATACAAGGCAATTCCCAGCGGAATTTTCAGGAGATTATGGTCGATCTAGCCGCAGCTATGGTAAAAAAGCACCCCCAAATTCAAGGGTGTCTGCTCGGGAGCGGATTCGATGATCGCTCCGACTTGGTTGAAGATTTAAATTCTATCACACCTTTAATCGGCACTAATGTAAAAGGACTCAAAGTTGCGCGTGATTTTCAAGAGGTACGCCGGATAGCCATCGAAGCGGGGTTCCAGATCCCAAAAACCATTTCTGTCACTCATCGTCATGCATTCACAGAAATCCCTTTACCGTGGGTACTCACGCCCAAACATAGCTCTGGGGGATTAAGTAAGAGATTGATCCACACACCAGGTGATCTTCAAAAGGAACAAGATTTATTGTCCGAAATAGGGGAGGATCTGGTGGTTGAAGAATTCGTGACAGGATACCCGATGAGTTGTGCTTTCATCAAGACTGGTGAAACGGTTAAGATCGTTGCAATTAACGACCAGATTATCGGTGATCCCTCCTGTAACCCCCCTGGAGTTTTCTATTACTGCGGCAACGTAACCCCAACCCGTGCGCCAGAGTTTATCGTCAGACAAGCTCACCTTTGTTGCCAAAGACTCGCAGAACTTCTCCCCGTGCAGGGGATAAATGGCATCGATTTCGTGGGAACCGCTGACGGAATCTACTTTATGGAAGTTAATCCACGCATCCCTGGTTCACTCGCCCCCATCGAAGCTGCCCTCGATCGAACCATTTTAGACGTGTTGTTCCTATCCCCAATGAACCTCCAACGCCGGAATTTTCAATCGAAATACACTGCTATCAAGCACATTCTTTATGCTCCCCAAACAATCCTTCCGGCAAGACAGGTCGCTTTGAGACGAGCGATAGATATATGCGACATACCATCGGGGGAAAGGATCATCGAAAAAGGGGAACCAATCTGCACAGTACTAACGCGGGGGAAAAATTTCATTAAAACGGTTGAGAGGACGCTATATATTGGCCACGAGGTTTATACAAGACTTTTTCCAAAGTGAATCATAGCTGTCGCTTGAGGCAAATGATGGTTTCCTGAGGATTCCACGCGTCATACTCATAAATGTCCGCTTTGGCAAATCGTCGGAAATTGTCCTTGATGGCGTTGGCTGACCCAGGATGTACTCCCACGTACTTTGTCGACCACGCCTTGCGCGGTTCGATGACAATGATTTTTATCTTCCGGCGAGCGAGTTCTTTCCCGATGTCCCGTAATTCCTCCACGATGACGTTATAATCGGATTCAACTTGTGCCACGAGGTCGGGATACTTCTCGGAGATATTGGCCCCACAATCAGAACAGATGATGATGACGGGAATTAGGTCTCGGTCCTTGTGTTTCTCGAGGTTGACCATCTCGATAGCCTTCCGCAGACCTTGTGCCATGGGAGTGTAGGAATCACCCCGAATGCGCCGGATTTTCCGCAAGGCAATGTGGATGTTGGTAGTCGGGCGAATTAACACGTGTGCTCGTTTACCACGGAACATAATTAGGGAAATCTTGTCCTTTTTCTTATACCCCTCTGCTTGCAGCGCGAGGATGACGTCTGCCATTTGCTGGATGGCCTTGTACATGGACGCTGAGGCATCTAGAATGAAATACAACGCGAGGGGGGCCTTAAACTCGAAAATCTTTTCCTTGATGGAGTCTGAATTGACACGGATCGGAAACTGGATAACCTTACTACCCCTCCGAATCAGATGATCCCGGATCGTAGCATCGAATGCAATGCTGTGGGGGGCAGCGCGGGGAATGCGATACGCGGTATAATGCCCCTTCTGATCCGAGGTAATACGCGTCCGGCGCCCCCGTCCTGCAAAGTCGCTCTTTATACGTTCTTGACGAATGAGTTTCATGAGGCCGATGACTTTTTTTTGGATGTGGTCGACCATCGGGGCTATATCCGTCAAAGAAAACTTCTCGTCTTTGGGAATATTGCGTACCTTGTATCCGTGGGCATTTTCTGCCTTGATGCCAGGGAATTCGTCCCTCTCGGGCAATTTTTGCTCCTTCGTTTCCGGCATGTCCACATTCTTTTCGTCCAAGGGATTTCGCTTGAACTCGGGTTGAGGGGCATCCGACGCCTGGAGGGGTCCTTCGTCCTCGCGATTCGGTTTGTAGATGTCCTCGGCAACATAGGATTCCTTGATCTTTCCGAAGATATCCTTGAGCTCGGCGTCAATTTCCTCGGGTAATTTCTCTTCTGCCAACAATCGCAGGCGATGTTGGAGGACGAGGTGCAAGGCGACATCAATATCTTCCTGATTGACTTCACGGCGTCCTTGGAGAGCCGTATGAGCGCGAGCACAGTAGATAAGGGTAACATCAGCTCGCTGAGAAGGGATGCCGAGTTCTGCTACTATTTTGGATGCGATCTTCAACACACCTAATGGTGTTGTAATCTCTGGAAGGAGTGTTCTTGCCTGCTGGATCCGGTCGCGTAAGGTTTCTATGTCTGGTTGGAACTTTTTCAAAAATTCTCTCGGGTTTTCTTGAAAGTCGAGGACCATTTTCGTAATATTCGCTCGCACGTCCGGATTCTCGGGTGCCCGGACTTCAACCTCAAGACCAAACCGGTCATTAATCTGGGGCCTTAATTCCCCTTCCTCGGGATTCATAGACCCCACGAGAATGAATCGAGCAGGATGGGAAAACGAAAATCCTTCCCGCTCGACGATATTTATCCCCGAAGACGCGGCGTCCAGCAGGAGGTCTACAATATGGTCTTGGAGGAGGTTAACCTCATCAATGTAGAGGATGC
>MBAA01000236.1:8066-8309 GCA_001940655.1 Promethearchaeota archaeon CR_4 | reverse complement strand
CAATTAAAATGACAACCCGGTACTACTGTAATTTCCGGGAGGACGTCCGCGAGACTGCGGACCGTGGTTGACTTCCCCGTTCCTTGCCGCCCCATGAGGAGCACGCCCCCTACCTGGGGTTCAATGACATTCAGGAGCAAGCCGAGCTTCATCAAGTCCTGCCCACCGATGCACGGGAACGGGAAATTATACCGTTTCATTCCGTATTACCTTGTTATTTTTCCCCGACTGTGGGCACGGGGT
>MBAA01000236.1:7520-8055 GCA_001940655.1 Promethearchaeota archaeon CR_4 | reverse complement strand
TTGATGCGGGTGAAAATCTCTCGAATTTTCGTTTCGATCTGTTCCGGGAGGATGGACTCATCAAATGCTCGCATTCGGTGGCGAAACACGAGGTCTAAGGCCATCTCCAAGTCGTGTTCGTTGACCATTTCCCGGCCCTCGAGGGCGGCATTGGCCCGAGCACACCGGATGAAGGTGATGTCTGCCCGTTGGGAATGGATTCCCAGTTCTACGACCAATTGGGATACAAGATGGTAAATGTGGTCGGGAACCCCGACTTTATAGATGATAGTGCGCGCTTTGTTCAATTTTTGGCGGAGGTCTTCCATTCCCGGTTGCGCTTTATCGATAAATTTCTTGGGATCACTTTGAAACTCAAGGACCGCGCGCGTGATTTCGGACCTCACAACGGGATCCTTGGGGGCAGTAATGACCACTTCCAACCCAAACCGGTCACTGATTTGCGGGCGGAGCTCGCCCTCCTCTGGATTCATCGAACCGACTAGGATAAACGCTGCAGGGTGTATTAAGGACACGCCTTCCCGTTCGATGATGT
>MBAA01000236.1:4860-7508 GCA_001940655.1 Promethearchaeota archaeon CR_4 | reverse complement strand
CTGCAGAATCTAACAGCAGATCCACGAGGTGATCCTGCAGTAGATTAACCTCATCGACATACAGGAATCCGCGGTTCGCTTTAGCAAGCAAGCCAGCGTGTAATGATTTAATGCCTTCCTTGAGGACTTTCTCGATGTCCAGTGATCCCGTGACCATATCTTCCGTGGCACCCAGCGGGAGGTTGACGATGCGCATCTTGCGCCGTTCCACGGGTAATTTACCTTGTTTCAGACGCTCGCGACACTCTTCGCAGAGTTTCTCAGGATCCGCCTTCGGCTCGCAGGAGAACCGACACCCTTTGACCACCTCGATCTCCGGGAGCAGGTCCACGAGAGATCGCACAGCAGTTGACTTACCCGTCCCTTGTTGTCCGGTCAAAAGCACGCCACCAATCTTTGGATCGATGACATTGAGCAGGAGAGCCCGTCTCATCGCGTCTTGCCCGAGGATGGCAGTAAAGGGATAATTCAGTTGTTGCATAATCAAACGTTCCTTGCACTATGCGGGGAAAAATTGTTGATTGCTCAAAAAACATTTCCATCAAACCCATAGCATGTCGTAGTATCAAGAGGAAAAATCTAATCAATCTCTGCTACAAAATGGATCAGCAAAAGGATTGGAATCTGGCACGTAAATCTATATTTCTCTAAATTCATTAATACATCAAGATACTTATGACCCCTGGCATCGCGGTTTCAGAAGACACCCGTAAAAGATTGCTCCAGCTAAACTAAACGAAACTTTCTCTTTAGCGATCTTCTTCGTGGATGAAATGTGAGTCTGAATAAATGGTGGTATCAACCGAATCTGTATTCAACCACTTTTAACCTCTGAAGAATGAAAGTTGGGATCGTTTTTAGGGTTTTTTCAGTTGTATGAAACGGGATCTTTAAGTTTAATGAATAAGCAATGCACATACAATCGATATAAGATAGACCGGAAGGAATCTGACATTTAATTGTTCCAGCTTTAATGATTAGGGGGAGTGTCAATTCCACCTGCTCAATTGGGACTTGATTTACAAACGAGAGCAGGATGGACTTTGCTGTATCAATTCCATGTACCCTACATAGGTGCCAAAAAACTTCCACCAACACCGGTTTTAGGACATGCGCTTCGACCTGTTTTAACTTAATTTTAGTCATCAGGAGTGTAATTTCTTTCGTCACGTTTTTTGAAAAGTAGATGGATAAAACGCCCGTGTCCAAGCAAATAATGGGCATTTAACGTTCGAGCTCCAGCTCTTCCTTGCGACTTTTGTCGAAGATAGTCGAGGTTTCAGCAAGGGTGGGAAAGGTTTCCCGGATTTGCTCGATATCTACTAATGGAATGAGGGCCAATTTTCCTTCATCCTCGAGGATCGCAATTTGCGTTCCTGGTTTTAAGTTAAATCTTTTCCGAAGACTAAGAGGAATGGTTATCATCCCACGACTCGTGATTGTCACTACATCTTCTGCGTTCATTTTTTAAAATCCCGAGATTCTTCATACATCTGCAATTATTAAGATTTTGCATCATATTTTAAAAATTGCATCATATTTTAAAAACAGCGTCCTGAATTTTTAAGAAGGAATTCTCAAGAGGGTGTAGAATTCTCCGCAGGAAATGGGCAGAATTTGGATCAAATCCAAAATAATCCCATCGTTTGCTACGAGCCCATCTTGAACTCGATTGTCCTCCCAACATTTAAATAATGAAACCCTAACACTTCTTTGGTAATAAAAAATCGTATAGCAAATTTTGATGCCAATCATGAGAGGAGAATGTAATATGCTGCGAAAATATTCTGGACGAAAATTTCTTGCCCTCGGCTTCCTCGGGGTCACGTTATTCGCGAGCATTGTCGCAATATTCACAATGGGGATAAGTGGTGGTGCTTTACCCGTACCTGCAGAACCAAGACCTGCGTCCACTGATCCTCCCTGCTTATAATGGTACAAAACCATCGAAAACCGATATCTCGATAACGAGGGGTATGGGATCACGCTGGATGAGGTCGGGAATATCTATGTGACAGGGCAAATTATGGTAAAGGCAGTTTCTCCACAAAATTCCTATACAGAGGCGTGGATCGGAAAATTCAATCCTACTGGTGACCTCCTTTGGAATACAACGCGGGGGAGAGCAGAATTTGACGATGCCGGGCGCGCAGTCGCGGTGGATTGTGCAGGGAACTTGTATGTCGTGGGAGGACATGGTTATTATTATCCTTATCCTGAATCTTACGCGTGGCTCACGAAATTTAGCACCACGGGCTCCAAATTGTGGGAGATCACGTGGGGGAATGCTAGCTTTGCTACAACACGTGGGATATCGCTGGATTGTACCGGGAACATCTACGTGATTGGGGATTTCTCTTTTAATAGGACTGGCTGGGAAAATACGGACGTTTGGTTCGGGAAGTTTGACCCCGCAGGTAGGTTACTCTGGAACATCACTTGGGGGGATTATCGGGACAATACCGGGATTGGTGTGTCAGTGGATTGTGGGTATATCTATACTCTAGTGATAAGTTATTCTGTGTTAGATAGTTCTTTCACATCGCTTATGAAATTCAACGCCACCGGTGCATTGCTTTGGAACCACACATGGGGTGGTATGGTAACAACAGAAAGTCATATTTTTGATATTGGAAAAGGTAAGGCCG
>MBAA01000236.1:4551-4845 GCA_001940655.1 Promethearchaeota archaeon CR_4 | reverse complement strand
ATGCGTATGTTATTGGGAGAATCCCTAATGGGTCTGATGACTCTGATATAAATTATCTCAAGAAATTCAGCAGCACGGGTGATGAGCTCTGGAGTGTAGATACCAATAGCTCTATGGAAGGGATCACCTTGGACTGTGCCGGAAACGCTTATGTCACTGGATCGAGTGGTGGTCTTTGTCTTGCTAAATTTGATAGCGAGGGGAATGGCGTTTGGAACACAACCTGGGGTAAGGAGCAATACGCTGAAGGAAGATGGATCTCGTTAAACTCGGACGGATCGATTTACGCTACCG
>MBAA01000236.1:3054-4538 GCA_001940655.1 Promethearchaeota archaeon CR_4 | reverse complement strand
CAAGGACTCTGGCGATAAAATATTAGTCGCCAAATTCATCTTCGGGAACTGTGACACTTTTGACCCATTCTGGACCGTTCTCATCGTAGCGATGATAGGGGGCGCGGCAACAATCGTCATCGCGGTCTATTTCCTGAAATTCCGCCGGAAACCCACCCTGGGGAAAGTTCCTGAAACGTGAGGGGAAAAACCGTCTAAACGCATAGTTCTCTATCACTGCAAGTTATCGCTATAGTTTTCATTCTCTTTTAACTCGGAGGTTTATTCCCGTTCGGCACTATTATGTTCGTGTGGTGCGCGGTGAAGTCGTCACGTTCCAGAAAATGCTGCTAAAATCGAGTGTAGTTCTCAGTATACCGTCACTAATAATAAATAAACAAAATTAATATCGAAAAAGAAGATTGTAGAAAAACCTTTTATCGTTCCCGCTTGCCCTCGATGAACTCCGCCACCCACTGCTTGGCGATGACGTCCGAGGGGGGCTGGATGGGCGGGTGCTTGAAACTGAACGACGCGATGGAGTCTAAGCGCCCTTTAACTTTCCGTATTAGGGCCAATTTCATCACGCGGATGATGTCCATGACGACCCCCGCCGAGTTGCAGGAGTCCTCGACCCGCATCTTCACGTCCACCTCGAGCGGGACGCCCCCGAACGTCACCCCGTTCATGCGGATGTAGCAGATCTTCTTGCCCTCCAGGAACGGCACGAAGTCCGAGGGGCCGATGCGGCACTGGGTTTCGTAGGGGAGCACGCTCGTGACCGCCGCGGTCTTGGACTTGCGCTTGGTGGTCAGCCGGTCCTCGCTCTTCATGTTCTCGAAGTCCGTGTCCCCGCCGATGTTGAGCTGGTAGGTGTCCTTGACGATGACCCCGCGGTCGAGGAACAGCTTGGCGAGGACGCGGTGCATGATGGTCGCCCCCACCTGGCTCTTGATGTCATCTCCCGCGCAGGGTAAGCCACGATCTTCGAACGCCTTCACCCAGTCTTTGTCTCCAGGCACGTGTTCGCTGACGATGAACTCGGGAATGCAGTTGATGAACCCGCACCCGGCATCGAGCGCCGCCTGCGCGTAGAAGCGGGCCGCCTGGAACGACCCGACCGGCATGTAATTGACCAGGATTTGCGCTTTGGTGTCTTTCAGCACCTGAACCACGTTGCAGGGGCTCACGGTGGTTTCGTCGTAACAGTGGAATCGTTCCCGCATGTGGGGCGCCACGCCGTCGAGGATGGGGCCCGGTTGGACGATGACGCCCAATTTGGGCATTTTCTCGGGCGGCACGAAATGCGGGGCGGTGATGGGGTCTGCATACATTGCTTCAGCCACGTCGTGCCCAATCTTGAGCGTGTTCACGTCGAACACGGCCACCACCTTGATGTGCCGCGGCAGGTACCCACCCACGCTCGGATTCATCAGGCCGTTGATGTACATGTCTTCTTCGCTGATGTTCTTGTAATATTCAGTGCCTTGGACGAGGGCGGATGC
>MBAA01000236.1:734-2881 GCA_001940655.1 Promethearchaeota archaeon CR_4 | reverse complement strand
TTGATGTCAATGACGATTTCCGACCCCAAGAACCCCTTGCCTACGATCCACAGCATCGAGTTGCGGCTGTTGCCCATGTGTGGCACGTAGTCTGACGTTCCTGCCACGATGGGTGCGTCCACGTTGAGCGCGGACGCCACGGACATACTCTTGATGGTGCGTTTCACGTCTTTGGACCGGAAGAGCGTGTTGAGACTTTCTGCGCCGCCCCCGACATCGAGCGCGTAACTTTCTTTGATGTCCACGCCCCGGTCGAGCATTTGCTGCAGGATCATTTTGTGCAGGATGGTGGCACCGTACTGGTCTTGGAGGTCGTCCCCCACGAGCGGGAGGCCGGCGAGCTGGAACTTCCGCGCGTAGTTCGGGTTCGTGGCGAGTTTCGTGGGCGTGGCATTGACGAACGCGCCCCCGGCGAGCACGGCCTGATCCGCGTAATATTGGATGGCCTTGTCTGCTCCGGACGGCAACAAGCATAGGACGATCTCCGCCCCACTCTCCTTCAGTTCCTTGGCAACGTCTACTGGGGCGACTTCGGCGGGTTCGATGAGGTCTCGCGTCTCCTCGATGACCCCGTCTTCCAATTTACCCATTTGCACGAACACGTCGGAGTGGTTAGTGAGTGCCACTTTGACCGGGAAGTCGTTCTCTTTCAGTGCGTCCACGAGGGACTTGTTCACCTTTTTTTTCGAGATGTCGAACGCGGCGACTACCTCGATGTCCGCAAGGTGGTAGCCCGCGAGGGTCGGGCGGAGAATGCCGGTGCGGTTCTGACGTTCCTTGTAGAACTCGATGCCTTGGACGAGCGCCGAGGCTGCATTCCCCACGCCCACGATCGCAATCGGGATTTTCTCGGGCGTGCGATCCGCCTTGGGGACGGTTTCGTTGCGCTTCTTAACGCGGGAAATCGTCATGCGGCTAATACCGAAATGTTCCATCGTTTCGTCGTAAGTGTGGTCCTTCAAGTACTGGAGGACGTCTTGGTCTGAGAATTGGTTCGACATATACCCAAAAGGTTAGACGCGGTTCTATATAAATCCGCGGAGTAACATCACGCGAAATGTTACTGCAACCCCGAACTGGACATCTTGCATTGGCGGTAAGCTCCGCCTATTGTCTTGAATGTATAGTTCCCCCGCAAATCTTATGATTGTAGAAGGCCCCCAAGGATTTGGAACCACCGCATAATAGATCCGAGGCAGACTTGGAGGCACGTTCTTGGTCAGCTGTTTTTCTCCGCAGATGCTTTACGGTTAGAAGTTGGCCCAAAAGATCGCCGGATTGCACTCGAAAAAGAATCCCTCCAGTCGTTAACTTGTTACGGGGAAGGGGACGAAGGTGACGGGGAGCCGGGAGGTTTAAAAGGGCAGGGCCCGCAAGAGACAGTAGGTGTCGAATATGCCGGAGTCCGCCCCCGAAAACCCCGAAGGTCTCGAAGTTCACGAGGCCTGGTTTCCCCTCGAGAACGACCCGCCGTTGCACGCCGCGGGGGTCGAGGTGGGGGCGCGCATGACCATCCAACCGGGCCAGCGGCCCGAGTTGCGGGTCGTGTTCCGGGTGAACGGCACGGAGACGAGCGTGGAGTGCGTGCACGTGGCGCTGTACGCGGGGCCGCTTGACTCGCTCCCGGAAGAGGTGGAGTTGGCCCGGTCGTCCGAGCGCCACCCGGTGGTCCTCGCGCCGGAGGAACACTTCTTCGCCCTGCGGTCTTACGTGGCGGGACTCGCCGAGGTCGGCCTCCAGGCGATGTTCGCGGTGGCACGCGAGGCACAAGGCCAGAGCGTGGGGTTCAACGACCTGATGCAGCAGCAGGTGCTCCGAACCCTCTTGGAGGTGGCCCCAGTGCCGGCGTTGGACCTCTACTTGTGGTTCAGGGAGGAAATCTCTCGAGGAGGAGACCAAGACCGACAAAACGAGAATTTCTGGCAACCCATAACACAGTTTGTAATCGACGCCCTCCTAATCTTCTTGGAAGTAACCCCCGTCCAGGCCCTCGAGCTATACTTGCGACTCAGGGACGACAACCTTCATCCAAAAATGGATTCCGAGTTTTACGGATACACCCTGAAGGATCGCCTGGTTGAAGTCCTGCAAACCTGCGAGAAACTCCCCCCCGAGGTGCTCGCTGGTCTTGCAACTGACTCCAACTT
>MBAA01000236.1:0-696 GCA_001940655.1 Promethearchaeota archaeon CR_4 | reverse complement strand
CGCCTGAAGTGCTCGCGCGCCTCGCGAGGAACGCGGGGTACCGCACGCGGAAACTGGTGGTAGAAAACCAGAACACGCCCCCGGAGGCGCTCGCGCGCCTCGCGGAGGTGGAGCAGTGGGAGTTGCGTTGGATGGCAGCCCAACATCACAACATGCCACCCGAGGTGCTCGCGCGCCTCGCCAAAGACGATGTGGGTTGGGTGCGAGAGGGAGTCGCGGGGAACGCGCGAACGCCCCCAGAAATCCTCGAACGGTTGGCCTTAGACGCGTCTCCGCGCGTGCGGGGCGGGGTGGCGTCTAATCCAAGCGCCTCGGCGGACCTCCTAGAACGGCTCCTCGAGGACAAGGAGTGTGAAGTGTGGCTGGCAGTCGCGGGTAATCCGAGCACCCCGCTAAACCTCCTCGCACGGTTGGCCAGGAGCACGAACAAAAAAGTGCGAGAAGCAGTCGCACAAAACAGGGGGGCAATCCCCGAAATCCTCGGCCATCTCGCTTCAGACGTGCACCGGAACGTGCGGGCAAAAGTGGCATTCAACCCGTGCACCTCGCCGGAGCTCCTCGCGCGGTTGGCCTTAGATGAGGATTACCTTGTGCGGATATCTGTTGCACACAACGAACATTCTCCCCCGAACATACTCGTGCAATTAGCAACTGATGAAAAAGTATTTGTTCGGGAAGCGGTAGCGCACAACGAGC
>MBAA01000113.1:46933-50398 GCA_001940655.1 Promethearchaeota archaeon CR_4 | reverse complement strand
CAAGAGAGATTATCTCCAAAATCTATGATTTAAAAGATGATAATATCCAATTAGTTTTATGGGATCTTGCCGGCCATGAAAAATACTCTATTATGCGCCACCAGTTTTACCAAGACTCGGTCGGGGTTTTGATTGTGTATGATATTACGAATCGAAAGTCATTCCAAAGTGTCAAAAAGTGGTATGAAGACATCAAGGAAAATCTTGGGTATAAGGAAAAAGCGCAAATAATCTTGTGTGGTAATAAAAAAGATTTGGAAACAAAGCGTGTCGTGCAGGTCGATGAAGGAAAAACGCTCGCTCAGCAGTTGGGCATTCCATTTTTCGAAACATCGGCACGCACTGGAGAAAATATTACAGAGGTCTTTGATAAATTTATCGATGTACTGCTTCTTGGTCGACAAAGGTAAAGGTGAAATTAGTCACTTTGCTTCTTCTTGCTTGATCTCCTCGAGATCTGCCTGATCTTGGTCAATGAGCTCCTTCAGCCGATCGAGATGTTTCCGAATGACTTCAACGCTAAATTTGACAGCTTTGCCCCCCTCGAGAAATAGGGCCAAGTTGCTATCTTCTCCAAGTTTCACGACAATAACCACCACATTTTTCGTTTCAAAAATTAATTTTTGAAACGTTTCTCCTTCAAATTTAGAAATTTCCATCAATTTTTCAAAACTAGAGTTAATTTCGGCAAGAAATTTACCCAATTCTGGGATATTAACGTTGGATTGAGGAAAGGTGGTTTGAAAGACCAACCCACTATTGTAAAACAATGTAGCGTGTAATATTCCCGGAAACTGCTTCATTATTGTTTCGACATTCTTGAGTACCATTCTTCAAAACCTTCTTCATGCCTTTGGAGATTGTAACTATTTTACTTTTTGGCGTTTTTTTCGCCTCCAAAGTACCAATCCGATAATCACAGCAAGGGTTCCTAGAATTATGAAACCTATTAACGTGGCCATCACGAGGCTATAGATGATTGTGATGACGAGTAATTGGAGATTTGTCGTTATGAATCCCAATTTGGTGAATTCCCGAACGCTAATTGGACGTTTGTTTTGTTCGCAGAGGTTCACTACGAGGATGTTGTCCCCCATAGGGGTTAGGTTGTCTCCCCAATTTGCGCCAATGGCTAGAGCATAATTAGCGAGTCTCTGAATGTCGGGTGAGAATTTTTGCCCAATCACGCCGACCACGGGAATTAACACACGAGTGATGGGGATATTATCGATGTTAGCGCTGAGGTAAGCCGAAACCCACAGAATAATCATAATATTTGCATAGGCGCTGTCGCCACCCAGGGCACCTAACCCGGTTCCGATGAGTTCAATGAAACCAGTCGCTTCCAAGGATCCCGCAATGACAAAAATTCCCAACAAGTAGAGAATTAATTCAAAATCAAGCTTCTTTATGATTTCTTTGGGATTCAAACGACTTATGATTACCAAAATTATACCCGCCGTGAGAGCAATAATATCAGGTGGAATTAATGTTGATGGTATTAAAATGAAGCAAACAAGAACCCCTACTAACACGCCAATTGATTTATAGAGTAAAGATACATTTGGGACAAAGTTAAGGGCATTGTATTCTTGCAACACCCAAGCAGAATCTGGGTTATAGGTTAATTTTTTCCTGTATAGGAGGAAAAAGAACGCGATGGTAATTCCAAAAACAAATAATGACAACACTCCTACATTCAAAAAGAATTCCCCAAAAGAAATGCCAGCGGAGGATGTGATTAAAATATTTGGGATGGATGAGATGGTGAAAATCGTTCCTCCTATATTGACGAGAATAGCTTCCATTAATATGTAAGGTTCAGGGTTGACATTCAGAATGCGCGAAATCATAATGGTGAGAGGGATTAGGATGATGACTGTTAGGATGTTATTTAAAACAGCAGACACCAAAACAGTAATTGAACACAACACGACCAACATGTACTTGGGTCTTCCCTTGGTCAATTGAACTAGACGGAAGGCTAGGAATTGAAAAACTCCCGCTTCATGACAGACGTTTACGACTAACATCATTCCGAGAATCAATAAGATGGAGTGCAAACTTACAAACCCATCTTCTATAGTACCAAATAAAAATCCGATAAAGGTCGAAAAATCAACAACAACATCTTTTTCAATATAAATCAATACAAAGTAACAAATTATAGCTCCTGTGATCGCCGCAATGGCTCGGTTCATCTTCCCCGTTAAAATGAGAAGCACAACGCCTGCAAAACAACTAACAACAATGATGGCACTAATTAACAATGATAATTACCCCAACATTAGAGAATGTATATTTGGGAAAAACCTAACACTATAAAATATTACCTCGATTCATAGATTTAAAAGGATAAAATTCCACCAATTATATTGATTTATCCACTGGGTTTTGATGTTTTTTTATTGTTATTCCCAATCTTGTACTTAAATATCTCCTTCGTCTTTGAAAAGTTGGGAAAATAAGTTGGTTCGATGAGAGAGAGGAATGCTGGATTCAAAGCCAGCGCCTTCTCAATGAGCTCGGCTATTTCATCGAGACGCCCGAGTTGATCTAAAATAGCACCTTTTAAGAGAAATGAAGTGGGGATCACGTTGTTAATTTCACAAATCTTTTCCGCATAGACGAGGGCTTCATTAAATTTCTTGTGATCCATTAGTAAGGTTGCCATCATCGCGTAACCTAAGATCGATGAAGGGTATCTTTCGATAAATTGCGCGGCTTTCTGCACCTTCTCTCCATAATTGGGTTGCTGCATGAAATCATTAACACGCTTGACAAAATTTACGAAATCCTTAATCAAAGTAGGTACTTGAATAAAATTAAAGAGACCAGAGATGCCTTCAAATAAATCATCAACAAGGATGTTAATATTGGCAGATTCGATTAAGTTACGTAATACCTTCGGAAAATCCATCCTAATCAGGGCAACTAACGCGCTGATTAGATATCCCATAGAGACTAAATTTAAGTCCTTTTCCTTGTTTATTTGTGCCCCAATCATTGATGCATCGCGAATGATTGTCTCGGATACCGGCAAACGTAACGAAAAATGGAAGACTTGATCGGCTAGCTGCCAGAGCATAAGGTTAGGATCTTTTTCAGGGAAAATGCGTTCTGCAAATTTGAGTAAAATTTCAAACCGTCCAATATTTTGCTGCATGAGATATATATTCATATCTTTAATGATGAGTGAGCGTAATTCTTCAAGTGGTGCTTGATATCGTGCATCTGTGATGGAAATAATTTTCGTGATTTTATCAAAGGCTTCGAGCATTTTATTGACTTCAACCGAGAATTCCTCCATGGAACAGTCGAATTCTGGATTGATGTTGTGAACCTTAATTGACCAGAGCATTTCCTCAACATTTCCTTGGATGGGGGGATTTTCAGGCAACTGCTTCACCTTAGCTTTGTTTTTGAAGTGTCAATGAAGATTTTCTGCCACCAAGTTTTCTCTTC
>MBAA01000113.1:46770-46912 GCA_001940655.1 Promethearchaeota archaeon CR_4 | reverse complement strand
TGGTCCTATCCAATCAAAGGAAGTGTGTTTAAGAGGATTAATTTTTTTCGCCCAAAGAATTAAAAAAGCAGAAAAATTTATTGCCACAACGTTGACACCAAATAACATAAGAGATCCAATGGCAATGTCGATGTGGCCAAAA
>MBAA01000113.1:46458-46632 GCA_001940655.1 Promethearchaeota archaeon CR_4 | reverse complement strand
ATAAGCATCGATGCAACAATTATGGTCATATTGTTAGAATAAAGACCAAAGCCTGCGATGAGAGCGGCTATAAGGATAAATACCAAATATTCCGGAGTTAGAATTGAACCTGATAGAATATCATTGTAAATTTCTTCTGTCAGTAAGCGGGAAGAGCCCTTCCTCTTCTTTTCG
>MBAA01000113.1:43258-46302 GCA_001940655.1 Promethearchaeota archaeon CR_4 | reverse complement strand
TCCAATCGCAGAATATTCAGAATCTGACTTTTCTCACGTAAAATGGTCAGAATAAGCTCTGCTCTATCCTTAGGACACGTGATTTGCATTTGTCGCATAGAACATCCATATGCATAAAGTAGTTGTTCCCAAATATCAGATTGGAAACAAAATTAATAAAGTGTGTACTTATCATTCTGGAGATATTTTATCATATTTTAAAATTGTTCTTTCCAAGTTTGCTAAAAATTGTCGGAATGTAGGGCCATATTTCTCAAAAAATTTACGACCTTCGAAAAATAATGCTAGATTATCCCCTTCTTTTAGTTTTAGAACGATTATTACCACATCTTCTACCTCGAAGATGATTTTTTGGAAAACCTTGTTGTGAAATCCACTTGTTTCGAGGAGATCTTGCATACGATCGATCATCTCAACCAGTTTCTTCCCAAGAACTGGGATATTTACCTGTTCATGGGATAAAGTTGTCTCCATAACCATTCCGTTACCAAGAAAAAGCGCTGTATGTAAAATCTCGGGGAAATCTTTCTTGATTTGTTCGAAATCGTGTAAAACCATTTTAATCACTTTGTATTTTTTTCCTTTAATTTATTGCGTTTTTTTTGTCTTGAGAGCAAAAATATGATTACTATTACCAAAACACTCGATAAAATAATACCGATTACGATATTCATTATGAAAGCATAAAAAGTCGAAATGATGACCAATTGAAAGACGGTAGTAACGAACCCTAATTTAGTAAAAGCCTTGATATTTATTGGCCTTTTATTTTGTTCTGCTAATGTTACAACTAATATGTTGTCGCCCATAGGCGTGAGATTATCACCCCAATTTGCACCAAAGATTAAACTATAATATGCAAACGGCCGCATAGCGGTATTCAACCCCCCCGCGATCACCCCAACAACGGGGATGAGTACCTGCGTTATTGGGATATTATCGATAGATGCACTCAAAAAGGCAGAAACCCACAAAATAATCATAATTGCAGCAAAGGGATCGTCCCCCCCGAGGAATGCTAATCCATCACCGATATACTTGATAACTCCTGTTGTCTCAAGCGCGCCAGCGATGACAAAGATACCTAAAAGATATAGTAAGAACTCAAAATCAATCTTCTTTATAATCTCCCGAGGAGCTAACTTGCTACTAATAACGAGAATGAATGCTCCGGTTAATGCAATAATGTCAGGCGGTAATGTTTCGGTGGGGATCACAACAAAACATATAATAACCCCTAATAACGTAATGAGGCACTTATATAATAAGGATCTATTCTGCACAAAATTCCACGCGTTGTATTCTTGGAGAATCCAAGTATTTTCTTCATTATAGATGAGTTTTTTGCGATACAAGACAAAGAAGAAACCCAATGTGATCGTAAACGTGACGATTGACAGTAAACCCACATTTATAAAAAATTCCCCGAAACTGATGCCTGCTGAATTTGTGACTAGGATATTCGGAACTGAAGAAATGGAAAAGAAAGTTCCCCCGAGGTTGACGAGGATGGCTTCCATCAAGATATATGGTTGTGAGTCAATATTGAGAATCTTGGACACCATTATCGTTAATGGGATGAGAATAATCACGGTGAGAATATTGTTGAGGACCGCTGAAATCAATACAGTAAGAGTACATAATATAAATAGCAGATAAGTCGGTTTCCCCTTGGTGAATTGCACCAAACGGAATGCAATAAATTGGAAAACGCCTGCTTCATGGCAAATCTGAACGATAAACATCATTCCCAGAATAAGGATGATCGAATGGAGATTGACAAATCCTCCATCTGGATGGCCCGGATTACTTTTACCAATGAGGAAATCGACGAATATCAAAAAATCTTGTTTTTCTATAAAAGTCAACGTAAAGTAACACACAATTGATCCACTGATTGCTGCAATTGCCCGATTCATCTTATTCGTTAAGATGAGGAGAATCACGGTTACAAACGTTCCGAGGACAATTAAGGCGCTTTCAAGCAATCCAAGTCATCCCATTATATGTATTGTGATTTTGTCAAGTAACTTATTATTTTTCCCAATCTTACGCAGGATACGTTTTTCCCAATCAGAATTTTCAGACAATCGAGTCGAAACCTTTATGTCATTCTAATTGTTTCAGGACTGGGCATATAGCGGGTAGTGTCTACAAATGGGTTGCTATGTCTTAACGAATCGGATCCATGAACGCGTGTTTGGGGGTGACGTGGAAGTGTAAATGATACCTAAAAACAAAATCATCGTAAGTAATTAAGATCAACAAACTCAAGAGATTATTTCATTTCCCTTGGTTTAACATGCTTATGTTTTTCCTTTTAATGTTGCCTTCTAGGGAGGTACTGCGGTTTTTTAACCCAGATCAGTTGCCTAAATTCGCGAAGACAAAGGACTGGTTGAATTTTAGCGCCTTAATGAGCTAGGCAAGCGTGTCTCGTTCCTGGTCAGTGATGAAAAACAGACCCGCGATCGCTTGCATCCGGGCGGAGGTGCGCTTTCTCGGAAATTCACAATCTTTTCAGAGGAGATAATGGACATTTCCATGGGGTTTATCGTGATGCAGCGTTTCTTGAACACTTTGGCTAGATTGCTGAAGGCTCCTGCGAGTACCGAGTCACCCAGTCCCCACAGGTCGACCAACCCCTCATTGCTGTCAAAATTTAACACGTGCAATGAGTCTACCTTGAAGAAAGTCGCTGGACAGTGCTTTTACCGCCCTTTTTTTCGTGATTCTTCTTCTCGTGGGCGATCACGCGTTTCGGGAGATTCTTGCAGCCAAGTTTCCGCTCCCATCGGCTCGCTTCGGACATCGTGCATCCAAGATGGGACACTATGGCGATGAAAATGTTTTTCTCCTTGACCACTTTGCTCGTGGCGGTGCTAGTGTTCCCACTAACCGGGACACCGCACGGGAAAATGAATCGTGCCCTCCACGTCCAACCGCTTAAAATTGAGATGACCCGATTCCCCCGGGTTACCGATGAAAATTCCAACTGGCGCAATGAGCTCCATAATTGAAGAAATGCGCTGGCGTGAGATAAG
>MBAA01000113.1:36365-43145 GCA_001940655.1 Promethearchaeota archaeon CR_4 | reverse complement strand
AACATACACGCAACAGATACCTAAATGCAGACCTGCAAATGTCCCCCCGACTTTAAGCAACCGTTTAAAGGAAAAGTTTGGTACATGGTTTTTTTTCGAAATCTGAAGGGTCATCATGTCACAGGCTGCTCCTTGGGGGAGAAAATTGCCTCCAAGATTTACTCCCAATAGGAGTGCTACAACTAGTGGAGCCATCGGCATAGGAAAGACCGGATCATTGATTAACAAGTAGAGTATGGGTAGGAATATTAACACCGTTGGTGAATTTGCCAAAAAGGCCGACATCATACTTGAGAAAATCAAGATGAGTAATGATGCCAGAACTATATTGCCCATCACTAACGTTTGGATTCCTTCCCCGAGGAAAGATATAAAGCCCAATGCATCTAACGCCCCGATTACTATGAAAAGGGAAGTAAAGAAAAAAATCACATCCCATTCTATGTCCTTAAACAGCGAGGATATTCGGCGACCTGTGGTGATGACAATACCGATACCAAAGACAAGCGCGAAAATATATGGTGGAACCACCTGGATTGTAAAGAGGGCAGCAAACATAGCGACTAACCCTATTCCTGCCGTGTAGAAACGACGCCGGTTTTCAATGACGATCTTAGGATCTAATAAATCCAATAACAATAATTTTCGTTCTGGTCGGACTTTTACTTCCTTCCGTATGTAGAAATAATCCAAGAGAACGAGGGTAATTAATAAGATCACTAGGGATAATATTAGCAAATTTTGCATGTAAAATCCCACATTTAAGGCAAAGAAATTTGAAATGATAATGTTTTCTCCGCTGCTGAATGGTGTCAAAATGGACCCAATATTAATGCAAATAGTCAATCCAAGATTATAGGTTCCTGCGGGAATCTCGAGAATTTGGCAAGTCCTGATAATTAAAGGGACAAAGATAATAGAAACAGTTACGTCTGCTATGAAAGCAGCCATGAAAACGCTCAATATGCATATAAGGTAAAAGAAAGTCCGCTGATTCCCCCTTGTCGCTCTAATTACTTTTATTGTCACCCAGTCAAAGATATGTTCCTTTTCAGCAGCGTTGGTAGCCAGTTGCATTCCAAAAATAAAAAGGAGCGGTTGAAACTCAATGACCTCTAATGGATTAAACTCGTGAGAACTTTGGGTAATTAATAAAGCAGCACAAACCAAAGCCCCAAGTATGGCAAATCCAAGATAATCCCAGCTCTCTTTGGAGAACGCAAAGATGATAAAGGCGAGAACAGCAAGGCAAATTATGATGAGGATGTAATCGTCAAGCACCGTTGAATCCCAGAATTTTGTTTTTATTCCGTATTTTTTGAGACAACATTTTGGATATGGAAAATCTGGATTTTTTCTGATATATGTATTGCTAAGAGGAAATTATATCCTTGTTAACAGATCGCAGATTTATAATGGTATATTATCAAATAAGAGTCATTCTTCTTCGTCAAGCATTTCCTCTAATTCATTAAGATTTTGGGACTCAACTTGAGTACGCAAAAATCTCCGAGACCTCTCGAGGATTAATGTCTTCAAACCTAATTTTTCTACCGTCCGCCCAACCCTCCAAAAATCTTTGCCAGACAAAATACCCGCCAAGTGGATAATAGCGTCGATTGTCGGGGTCTCAATTCCAATGGTTTTTGCGACTGAACTAATTGGGACCAATCCGGTGGGGACATCTTCAACAAGATACCTAGTTTTTAACCCTTTCGGGGCAGATATACTTCGATAGGCCTTTACTTGGTGAATTGCATCGTAAAGGGTGCTAGACCTGATACCATAAGTCTGTTTGACCCATTCGATAACGGGAGTAATTCTAACTCCAAGATATGCTCCCACTGTGATCATTTCTGTCTCCACGCGTTTTAGGATTTCAGCAGTATTTGGTGTGATACCTTCCTGGTAAAAAAACAAATCCTGACCCCGATCAATGGAAGCGGAATTCAAGAGTGTGGTTGCGGGGTGGAAGATGCACCCAATATTATTCAATGTTGTCGCAAGAAAGTTACTAACGGGTCGAAATTGGGGAAAAATATGCGATATTCGATAGTATGCCGAAAAAATCTTATTCTCGGGCCAAGTAGAAATATTCACTTTATCTTTTATACGAAGTACCTCAACACCATTGCCGACCAACGTTCGGGCAGTAAATAAGAGTGTTTGCGTTTCACAGACAATCAATTCCTCTGAAACCCCTGCCTTGTCGAAAATATGCCTAAATTCGAGTGCTCCAAATGTTCGTCCTGGATTCAGGATAATTAATTGACCGGGATTTACGATTGGCGCCAGTTTATGAGCTAGCTCCGCATGTGCAGACGCTGGAACCACAACAAGGATAATATCCGCATATGGCACTAATTCTTCTAGGTCATCACTAATTCTCTGGAGGTCAAAGAAACCCTGCAGAATGCCCCGGGCCCAAATTCCGCCTTGTTCCTTGATTTCTATTAACTTTTCTTTACTGCGATTAAATAAATCTACTGGATACCCCTTTTCCGCTAGATAGGTGGCCATGGCACGACCACCATTTCCCGCTCCTAATACCAAGAATCTTGGATTACAATAAAAAAGAGATGATGTCTTCATCGTAAAATTTCACCTCAAACCATAAACGGCTAGCAATATTTCCAAAATTAATTGCCCCTCCAATATGCACACATGGGGCATTGCACGCGGTTAAGATCTTCTGCTTTGGGGGGCCCGTAAAGGTTTCCCATGGAGGGGGATTCTGGAATATTGGAATAATTATACTCATTTTAAGCGAAAAACTCCATATTTTTTATTTAGACCTCATACGTAGATGTGAGTCCGATATTGGCGATTGTTTCTCGAACTGGGTGAAATGTGGCTTCAAAGATTCTCCAGTAATGTAATTCTTCTTTAGAACGTAAGTGAAGGAAGGGGGTGATATGACGTTCTGAATCAAATTCCATGTCAGAAATAACTCCTTGAAAATGATCCCGGAGGAGAAACTGAGACCCTACACCCTTTGAAAATTTTTCTTTTTCTCGCCACACGATTTCACGCGGGAGTTCAGTTTCGAATGCTTTCCGAAGTATGTATTTTTCAATTTTTTTATTATTTATTTCCTTAATTTTTAAATCAGGGGGGATTTGAAGTGCGAAGTCTACTAAACGCTGGTCAAATAAAGGCGCTCGTGCTTCGATAGAAAAATGGTATGGAATCCTATCGACACGTTGAAGGCCCGTCTTGTGCTCAATTTCTAAGAGATTGATTAATTCTTGGTTGAAGGATTCAGGATTTTTTAAGTCTTTTAGGTAATCATAACCACCAAATAATTCATCGCCCCCCTCTCCCGTGAGAAGCACATCGGGATTTTCTTCCTCATGTATCCTCTTAGATAGAATGAACATCGGGACTGCACTTCGAATTAATGCAGCATCAAAAGTTTCTAGAGTCGTAACCACAGAGGGAATGACAGCAAGTAGGTCCTCAATAGCGATCTTAACTACGGTGTGTAGCAAATTGTGTTCTTGCGCATAGCTTTCTGCGAAATGCAGATCGCGGGATCCCTCAACACCGATGGAATATACGTGTAAATCTTTTACGCGATCCTTTGCTATCGATGTGACGATGGTTGAATCAATGCCCCCGCTCAGAAGAGCTGCAACTTTTTCAGACGGTCGAATATTATCCAGAACCGCTTTTCGGATCAAAAAATTCACTTGTTTTGCATAGGAATCCTCAGGCTCCGGTTTTACTGCGGAAGGGGGGGGAATCTTAAAATCAAAATATTTCACCTGACCTTCTTTGGAAAATCGCAGAGTTCCTGGGTCAATAGGTAATATAGGTCCTCGAAGAGGAGCTAGAACTTTCAATTCAGATGCATAAGCTATAAAATGAGGTTTTTGACAATAATATAAGGGTTTGGCACCTACCGGATCTTTGAACCCCACAAGCTGTTCTCCATCCCAGAGAATCCCACTAAAAGATCCGATTACATCCTTAAAAAAATCGATTTTATTTATTAGATAACCTCTAAGGAGAATCTCAGCATAATTATTTTTGAAAGGGATTATTGGGTTTCTCGTTGTTAATTTGTATTTTTGCTTGAGAAATTCACCATTATAGATTTGCCCATCAAGTGCAAGGAAGGCTCCTGTTTTTTTGTCCATGTAAATAACATTTGGGAATAGATCTTTTTGGTTTCCATAGATTACTAATATAACATCACTGTAATTAAGCGTGAAATGTTCTTTTTCACCTCGATGTTGTAGTAACGATGAGCATTCTGCGATTGGGATCTCACAGGATTGAATTTCTCCTTTTTCAGATATGATGCTCAATATACCAGCCATTTCCTTCGTTCTCCATACTTTTCCAAAAATTGTTACCTTATATTTTGGATTAACAAAATCTAACCCATTTACACATCTTTTTTGACAAAAGGTTAGAATTATTTAAAGTGATAAAACTTTATACGTTTTCTTCAACTAACAAACAATGAAAAGCGGTGATATAAAAATATTTCCTTGCCTGATGAAAGATATTTTTCTGTGAAGGAAAATCGCCTAGATTTTTATCAGACAATTTAAAATTGGAAGAAAAAATTGTTTCAAGGCCAAGAAGATGAATTAAAAAAATATGAGTCGTTAGATTCCTACATCTGAGGAGTTGTAAATTTTTATTGACGAGTCCTGGAAGATTTGACCCCGAAGAAGTAATAAGTTTGATCAAACTGGCAAAAAACACTTCTAAAGCTCATTATTTGCCCCTCGCAATCGAAACAGTAATGAATACTGGGATTCCCATTGTTGATTTGGTCCATCTGACTACTGAAAACATAGTTCAAAAACCACTGGGTCAATTTTATATCTCTCTGATCTTTCACACGGATCTCCAAGGGAATAACAAAATTCAACCCCCATTAGAAATACCAGTTGAAGATTTATTTATCAAGCGAATATTTTCGTACATCCGGAAAAGAAATTCAGAATTCAAATTAAAAGGGAAACCTCTCCAAGAGGATTTGGAGAAACATTTCTTCTTATCCAACACTGGAAATGTTCTCGACCCGAATCAAATTTCGCATACGTTCTCATCATTGCTACAGAAATTATTCCCACCTTTTGAAGTTCAACAAAGAAAATTGACTTGGCAATCTTTGCGAAAAACTTATGGTTATTATTTATTGAACGTCCGAAATTTACCCCTTCATACGGTTTCCCGCCTTCTAGGACACACTTCGATATCCCATACCATTCAATTTCTTTCTCTGCCAGAAAACGATTCACTCATCTCAAAAACCAGACAGAAAGATCCTCGTTCAATCGATCTCATTGAAGATTTGGATATAGCGTTTCCAAACGAAAACCTCGAATTAGAACAAGAACAGATTAATTCAAACATCGATGAAGTAGTATCAAGAATCCTTGATTTATGTGGTTCAAATCTTTTTATTATTAGAGATCCTGCTACTAGACGGGAGATTATTTCAAATCAGTTATATTTACTAAAAGAAAAATATTCACAATTACCTACAACACGACAACTTGAATTAGAACGTTCACTGAAATTTCTAAAGCAAAGATATAAAACGCTTATTATGGAAATTCGTGCCATTAACCTTTCTAACGAACAACAGAAATATTCTAAGTTATTTGACCGAAAAGTTGAGAAGGATATTAAAAAACAAGCAAAAGACCGAAGCTACGAGCTGCGCCAGCAGGGTTTTGGTTACCGCAAAATCGCGGATTTGATCAATGATGAATTTAATTCTTGGTTTCATTACACTACTATCAGATATTGGTTAAAAAAGAAACCGAATCAATAGAAAGATGGCAGATTTTCCTCGGGAAGTCAAATGTCTAATTATTTTGTAATTCCTCGAGAAGTTTATCAACTTGTATAGTCACGAAACCAATTTTGGTATCCGTTATACCATATGGGACAAAAAGGTGACCATTGTGCAATACAGACCCACAAGTATAAAATACGTTAGGAACGTAACCATTTCTTTCAATTTCGTTTGGCATGAGAAGCGGTTCTACTAACCGCCCTATAACAACTGAAGGGTCCTCTTTGTCTAATAGGACAGCACCTATGCTATATTTCCGAACACCCCCGACACCATGGGTTAGAACCAACCAACCAGCATCAGTCTCAACTGGAGCACCGCAATTACCTAACTGCACAAATTCCCAAGGATATGCAGGTTTTATAATGACACTCGCCTCATCCCAAAAGTGGATGTTATTGGAATACATGAGGGAGATGCTTTCATTGTCCTGCCGAGATAGCATAGCGTATTGTCCATTAATCTTACGCGGGAATAATGCCATACCCTTATTTACCGCCGCTTGCCCGTTTAGAGTATTCATCTTAAATTGGAGAAACTCTTTCGTTTCGAGTATTTGTGGCATTATCACCCTTCCATCGTAAGCGGTGTAAGTCGCGTAATAAATCTTCGTGCCATCATCATCTGTAAAAAGCACAAACCGCGCGTCTTCAATTCCATTTTGTTCAGTCGGGGAAAGTGGAAAAACCAACCTCTCAGAGAGAGAAATTTCCTGGGGAAACTTGGTTTCGTAATTTGATTTTGCTAGCCAGATCATTTTATCGTAGGTCAGGCGATCTGTTTGCGTAATGCGGGCTGTTCCATATAATATCTCTTTCAAAACCCGGATTAGATTATCATAAGTAAATAAATCAGGTAAATTATTCAAACATTTCATTGCAAACTCGTTATCCAACCCAATATCATACAACTTATGGGAAAATAGTAATTTGTCATATTTGGTATTTGGAATTTGC
>MBAA01000113.1:33514-36348 GCA_001940655.1 Promethearchaeota archaeon CR_4 | reverse complement strand
TGGTTTTGGAGAGTCGAGATTTATGTAATTCTCCTTGTCAAGAATGCCTGTCCTGAATGAAATCGAGGAAATATGCCCCTCACCAACTGATCTAAGACTCATAATAAATCGCAATTGACCCTTTTGGAGATTGGTCTGATCTGGATGGGGGACAATAGATGGATTAAAAAGTGCTGTAGACTCGAAGGAGTATTCGCTAGTAAAATAAGCACCTATTAATTTCTTTTTTCCGGTGGAAAGTGGGGCATCTGTAGGAAGATAATGTTTGACTTTTTTAAAATTATCAAGAAAGATCTTTTCAATATTTAAATTTGAATTAATAAACTCCTTTCCAATCAAGTTGAGCTCTGTTTGAATGTTGTCCTCGCTCAAAGTAATGATCCGGGCAATAATTCTTGTTATTCGATTTTCATCCGATGGGAAAAATAATTTAAATAGGATACGGCTAGGATCTGGATATATGAAATCTTTTGCGTGAGTTATATACTCCTTAGTTCGTTTCATTCAACCCAACCACTTTTCAAAATAATTGGCTGTTTTTAAAATTGTTTCTTATCAACGATCACTTTTTTGAATTTCTATCATCTCGAATAATGATAGGTTAAAAGCAACCGTTGATTCTGCACCTTGATTTTGATTTACCCGATCGATATGTAGAGCGTCTTGGCATCCTCCTGTTTTTGCATCATATAAGGGGAGACCCAAATCATTTCTACCTAGAAACCATTCAAAGGCTCTTTGGGCATAGTCGAACCATTTTTTTTCTTTCGTAGCACGGTAAACCTCAAGGCAAGCGGAGATCATTGAGTATGCCTCGATGGGTTGTTGATCAAAAGTTGCTGGTTTTCCAGTTTTGTGGAAAAATCCCTCTGTACCAATAGGTCTGAAGCAATTTTTTTCCGAAGTTTGGATACTCACAAGCCATTGAAGAGATTTGAGTCCACATCCTGTTAGAGTGGGATCATTTAGATCCTGTCCGGTTACAATCATCGCATGGGACAATATTGCATTAGAGTAGGTGACTATGTTTTCAAACCAAGGCCAGTCTGAACCGCTATTCTTTTGATAAAGAGTGAATAATTTTTGAGCTAAATGTTCACGAGTATTATGAACCAAGCGATCTCCTCCAAATCGCTTCAGATATTCGTGTATGGAAAGGAGGCTAAATGCCCAAGCTCTCGGAGAACTAAAGAGGGGGGTTACTTGAAGTGCTTGTTCGAATATCCGAGTAGCGTGATTTCTAAAGTTATTGTTACTTGAACGACCGATGCACGTACCTAAGGCCAACAACGCACGTCCATGGCAATCTTCAGAAATATTTTCATTTTTCCATTGACGATCATACATAAGGTAATTCCGAAATCGTTTAGTTGTGAAATCAAAAGCAAAGTGCAGAAATGACAAATATTTTACAGCTAAACCCGTGATGTTATCTTGATTGAGTTCTTTCATTTTTTCAAGGAGAATCATTAAAATCAAAGCCCGTGCATTATCATCCGTGCAATATCCCTCATTATAATTTGGGATACTAAATAATGCGTGTTGGAGAATCCCTGTTGAATCTGTCATCCGATATAGATGATCCAGCTTGATTTTGGGGTACTCTTTTTGTTGTACACTCAAAAGGTTGATGCTTGTCTTAGTCTGAAACGCTGATTTTTTTAACCTAGCGGCTTCAAAAGTCTCCTTATATTGTCGTGCGACATTACTCCAAATAAAGTCCCTTCCTACTAGATATGCTTGCTTTCGCAAAGCGTGTCGTTCACTATCATTTTGGAATAGGTGGATTACTTCCCGCGCTATGGATTGGGAATCGCGAAACGGTACGAGTATTCCTCTTCCTCCCGCTAATAATTCTGCCGCGTGCCAATAAGGGGTTGAAATGACCGCATTACCCGCTCCAAAAGAATATGCTAACGTACCTGAAGTGATTTGTTCTTCATTTAGATAGGGTGTAATGTAGATATCTGCCATTATTATGAATTCTTTGAGCTCTTCAATTGTCACAAATTGGTTGTAGAATATGACATTCTTGCTAACCCCTAAATCCTCTGCCATCTGCTGGAGTTTAATCCTATAAGATTCTCCCTCGTGTCTTATTAGACTTGGATGAGTTGCACCAAGAATGAGATAAACCACATCCGGAAATTTTTGAATGATTTCCGGCAGAGCGTTAATTGCTATCTCTATTCCCTTGTTTGGCGATAAAAGTCCAAATGTTAAGAGTACTTTCTTTCCACTCACTCCATATTTATCCTTGTAAAAATTAGGATCGATAAATTGTAGGTCTGGTATTCCGTGAGGGATGAGGCGAATTTTTGTTTCATCTACTTGATAAATTTCTGATAAAAATCCCCGTGCTTTCTCAGTCATAACAACGAGATAATCTGATAACTCAATAATTTTCTCCATTACGCGTTTTTGTTGGATGTTTGGATTTCTTAAAATCGTGTGCAAGGTTGTTACTATAGGCATTTTCAATTTATTCATTAGCGAGAGAATGTGACTTCCCGCTTCTCCCCCAAAAATTCCGTATTCATGTTGGATGGAAACAACATCAGGATTATTAATGTTGAGGAAATCCGTAGCTCTTAAATACGAATCTAGGTCTTGTTCTATGATTTCGAACCGAACCCGTCCCGGATAATTGTATCCTTCTGGAATATCGGTAACAGGAACAGCAAAACATCTAATTTCAGGAAATGTTTCAGCGACTGATTCGCAAAGATCGGTTGTAAAGGTGGCAATTCCACACCTTCGAGGGAGATAGTTTCCAATGAAAGCGATTTTCTTAATTCCTTTTTCCAAAGAACCATTCAAGCCCCCATTTTGGT
>MBAA01000113.1:30791-33485 GCA_001940655.1 Promethearchaeota archaeon CR_4 | reverse complement strand
TTCATCTTTAGAATTTATGTTTTTTCTAAATTGGGTTCTTAATTTTTATAATATGAGTAGAGATTATGGACTATGGATCTAAACGAAACCTATAATATACTTCGGAATCTACTCCCAAATGTTGAGAATGTAACATTATCTCCTCCTTTTAAAGATTGGACTTAAGGATTGCATAGTAATGTCCTAAAAAAATAAAAAAATTTGATTCCTCCTCATTAGGAACCCCAAGCTCCACTCTTGATCTTTTGTTTCAATTGGCACAAATCTCACTTTTCCCCTTGATATGGACCGATGCTACTGAAATTATTGCTGTGGGTGCTTTTTTCCACGAGATCACGATTGCAAAGACTAGCACTACCAATACCGAGACAATAAATTCGAGCACTATAAGTTCTGGGGGTCACTCTTCCATTGAAGAGTAAAAAAACCGCCCCATTAATTTGCTTGGGAATTTTTTAATCGGTTAGGATGCGTTTTCTAAGATATTTTTGGTTAGGGTCGTGAAGGCCTCGAGCACGTTTTCACTGGTTCTAGCTGATGTCTTGTAAAATGTGTTCGCACCCACCTTCTCCATAGCTGCTGATATTATGTTATCGTCCACGACCGCTTCGAGGTCGCACTTATTGGCGAGGAGAACGGTCGGGATCGGGTCGCGAATGGTCTTGTAGAGGTTCTCGTACCATTTTGGTAGGGTGTCAAAAGAATCTGGGGAGGTCAGATCCGTGACGAAAAACACGCCCTTGGCTCCTTTGTGGTAGGTGGCATTCATGGGCAGAAACCGTTGCTGTCCAGCTATGTCCCAGATCGTCAGCTGGACGGTCACCTTTGCTTTTTTGTGGGTGACAGTAAACGCTTTCACAAAAAGATTCGCACCAATGCTCGGGAGGTAATCCTCGCTAAAACGTTTCTCGACAAAGTTACGAACGAGCGATGTCTTGCCTACATTACCACTACCAAGGAGGAGGATCTTGTACTTTCGTTCCGGGGGGGTCGGGGTCGCGGCCATTCACATAACCTCGAATCCATAATAAGAAAAGTCTTTGGGCAATATATCCATCGTCTGCTTATTAATGATTATCCCGACCATCAAATAAATTCCCTATTAGGTGATGGTAAATCAAAGGTTCAAGCGTTCAAGACAAAATCTTTTAAGAAAAAAAAGAGTTAGAGCTTGTTATGATACGGTACTATCATCTCGAAGATGGCAAGATCAAACCATCGAGGGGAACTGAATTGAACCGCATCACGTGGTGCGATGCCCTCCAACCAACGGACAACGAAATGATCGAAATCGCTCAAAAATTCAATATAAATTTAGATGATTTGGAAGATTGCATGGAGGAATCCGAACGTCCTCGTTACAATTATGACGTGTTATTGAAAAATAATTTCCTCATTCTTCACGTGGTTCACAGCGCAGAATTTGACATTTCGCAATCTCCAACAGTACCCATGGGTATTTTCTTGACATCGCAGGGAAAACTCCTAACTGTCCACCCCACTTTACCAAGGCACTTTGAAAATATGATTGATATTTTAGGACGACAGAATATAAAAGACACATATTACCTGCTACTAGAAATCGCTCACTTTTTCTTCGACCAATTGGATAATATGGCACAACAACTCGCCCGAAATGTTCGGCAAATGCAGACCCGCATTTTAAAATCCAGAAACGTAGGTGACATCCAAGAACCCTTTCAAGTTAATTCCTATCTCATCATGTTTATTACATCTGTGTTAGGCAACACAAATGCGTTCAAACTTTTTTATCACAAGAACTCTGGTTATTTTGAAAAGAATCTCGAGTTACTCGAGAAATATAACGATAACCAGACGGACATTGAGCAAATATATGCATTTACCTCTATTATCCGGGACGTGCTAGCCAACTCGCTCGATGCCTACGGGGGGGTTATAAACAATAATCTAAGTCAGATAATGAAAGTTGTCGGTTCCATCTCGTTAATTTTAATGATCCCCACCATAATTGCGTCATTCTATGGAATGAACGTTGGATTGCCTGGTGGAGGAGACCCTGAAGGTGGAAACCCAATCCCTTTTTACTTCGTTATCGCGGTATCTTTTGCCATTTCATTTGCAATTTGGATCTTTTTCAGGAAGAACAAGTGGTTGTAATCCAACCCATTCATCCGATTATTTGACACTTTCAAGGATCGTTTTCAAATTTATTTCGGTCATATCTGTGAGTTTTATCAACTTCTCCCCAGTAATGTAAGCAAGACCAATTTGCCGAATTGTATCATACAAACGAACCATTGATGAGAGATGTTGTGCTTGGGCGACAAGCAAATCCTCATTCTTTGACTTCGACACTTCACCGATGAAATATTTAAATAAAGCATCAACGTCCAGATTGGCTGGGGGTGTGAGGAAGCTGAAACTATTGGCAACACTATTGACATCGATGACGCGTGGAATATTGTTCTGGATAATATAGTCGATGCTGGAAAATAAGTTCAAGTAAAATCTCTTTAGTGGGGGATTTAACTGATCTAAGACACTCAAAGGTATCGTACTTTTTTCGTCTACCACGTGGTCAACAAAGCTGGTCCAAGTACCTTCCTGGGATTTTGATTTTAAGAATATAGATGAACGAATATCACAACTCGGAATAATGTTTTTAAAAATATGGGATTTATTTACAACTACTTTATTATTTGATACAAGAAA
>MBAA01000113.1:30544-30761 GCA_001940655.1 Promethearchaeota archaeon CR_4 | reverse complement strand
TATCCCATGAATCCTATGTTCGAATTGGTCAAGAACTTGATTTAGATGACTAATAGGAGTGATTAAGTATGAAATTGCGATTTGTAAGTCAAAATCAAACTCATCTTTCAATATCAGCGAATCAATATGCTCATCTTTTGCTATCTTCTGGATTTTTTCTACAAAATCTCCACCCGAGATATATTGTGGTATAAAAAACGTACGAGGAATATAGGGT
>MBAA01000113.1:26911-30498 GCA_001940655.1 Promethearchaeota archaeon CR_4 | reverse complement strand
CTAAGGGATAGACCGGAACCTTAACTAAAGTATGAAAAAAAGAATAAATCTCTTCCATTTCATCTAAATTCAGAGGAGCAATAATTCGAACGTTTTCTCGGTCATCAAAAAAACTCTGTACAGTGGGTTCCAACAGAGTTTGAAGAAATCCTGGTTCGTAGAGATATATATACAAATCACATTTCATTTCGATTATAAGATTCAACATCCCTTTCCACTTCGGCCCATACCCCACCAGCTTCCGTAGGATTGGTACACGATTGACACTATTATTTGTAACTAAAATCATTTGGATATGATCTAAAATTTTAATGAAAATTTCCGACTCTCCCGGCGAAAGAATTTGGTGGGCATTAAATTTCCTCACCACCACAGCAGAGCTTTGCAAAGATGAGAAATTAGTAAAATACTTGTTAACAAGAATACGGATGTGTGGACTGCAAAGCACTAGAAATTTCATAATTTTATTTGATCCTAACCATTGGTAAAAATCTATTTGAAATTCTCAACAATGAGATTCTTCAAATCTATTTCCACCATATCCGTCAGACTCACTACTCGCTCGCCAGCAATGTATGCTGGTCCGATTTTGCAAATTGCTTTGTATAAATGGCAGATGGCTGATTGGTAATGCGCTTGGGCAAGGAGACCTTCGTCATTCTTCGTTTCGGTGATGCGAGATAAGAAGAATTTAAAGATATTATCAACAGTTAAATTGGTTGGTAGTGTTAGGTATGAAAAACTGTTAGCCACGCCATTTACATCGATGATTCGGGGTGTGTTATTATGGATGATGAAATCAATGCTCGCAAAGAGGTCGAGATAAAACCGTTTCAAGAGTGGACTTAACATTTGTACAAATGGTTGGGGCACCTCGATTTTTTCATCTATGATATGATCCACTAATTGATTTAGAAGACCACCTTGCGAATAGGTTTTAAGATTCACAATCGATCGGATGTCGCCACCCGGGATAAGACAGTTGAAAATATGGGATTTATTCACAAAGATCTTGTTATCTGTTGGTAAAAATTCTTCTAGAATGAGACCACCTATGTTGGTAATCCCTTCGGCTTTGGTGTAAAATTGGTTAAGGAATTGTTCAAGGGCGTTAGCAGGTGCGACAGAATAGGGAATGATGGCACGCAAGTCGAAATCATATTCATCCTTTAAAATAAGGTATTTGATCTGGTCTTTTTGGATGATCACCCGTACTTTCTCAATTAAGTCGCAAGCATTAGTTCCTTGGGGGAAGTAAAACGCACGAGGTACATAAGGTGCAAAGGTAAATTCAGCGAGCCACTTGCTCGTGACAAAATTCTGGATGAATGGATATACTGGAACTTTTATGAGAGTGTGAAAAAAGGAATAAATCTCTTCCATCTCGTCCAGACTAAGGGGAGCGATAATTCTCACATTAGATAAGTCCGAACCTAACAATTTTTGGAAGGGTTCTATGAGGGACTGGATTGATCCAGGTTCATATGAATAGACATATATCTCGTGTCCCATCTCGAGGAGAAGATTGAGAGTGCCCTTCCATTTAGAACCAGAGCCAACTAGTTTACGGATGGAGGCAATACGGTTCACAAGGTTGTTTGCTAACAAACTCGCGTGCAATTCCGTGAGGATCCTAATAAAAGTTTCTGATTCACCTGGGAGAAGAATCTCGTGGGCGTTGAATTTTCTAATTGCGGTTGAAACCTGAAGTGGTGTGGACAAGTTCCCCATGTACTTGTTGACGAGGAAGCGGATTGTCGGACTTGTCAACACCAGAAATTTCATGAAGTTCTGTTATATTCAATTCTATATACACTTTTTCTTTGAAAAGCTTATCAAGGCAGTTTTTGTCAAGTGTCAGGGACAGAGGCGACCGCACGAACCCATCCCGCGCTCGCACCAGCGATCTTGATTGGGAAACAATAGATGGTCGCCCCAATCCTCGGAACCTTGTCTAAATTCACGAGCTTTTCCAATTGACAATACCCTCGCTCGATACCCGCAAAATGCCCCTCCCAAATGATTGAAGTATTCGGTTTCTTGTCTCGCAAGGATTGCTTCCACTTTTCTCCCGTTATGCTGAAGGGCGCGTCCCACGACCACGCGTCAGTTCCCACTACCCGGACTCCTTGCCGGAGGAGGTGCAAGGTACCTGCCTTCCCCACGCCCACGCCATGGTCACGGTATTCTACTGTGCCAAAATATTTTGGGGCGGTCGTATGAACACACACGATATCTCTGTAATTGAGCGAGTGACCCATCGCGTTCAATTTTACATCTATATCGCTGGGTTCTAATACATATCCTTCCGCCAGATCCGTACAATCCAAAACAATCAGTGAACCAATGCACCAATCCAAGGGAATTTCATCAATGGTGAGTGCCCGCTTCTCCTCTGTTTCCCGGTTCATAATAGGTCCGTAGTGCCACGGAGCGTCCATATGCGTCCCTGAATGAGTATTGAGCGTGATCTTCTCGGTTGCCCATCCTATCCCATCGGGCAAGTGTTCTGGTTTTAATCCCTCAAATGCAATCTGCATTTCTTCTGCTCCTTTTTGGTGATCTTGGTATATCACGTGTGGAGCCGTGAGTGGCGGGTCACAATGTAAACCATTCGCAATTGGAACGGATAAGTCAACGAGTTTCATACTTTTATTCATTCCTAAAATGCTAGTTAAAGTTAGTGGAGGCTTCTCCCCTCCTAGAAAATTATGAACACCGATTTCATTATTTTTTGCACGTATCTCTATGTGGACATATCGTGGGGTTAATACGCTAAAGGCGTCTTTAGTTTTTTCCTACTTTATGTAAATAGATTGCTATTTAGGGAGCCCGATCCTTTATAAAAATAGTTAGACCTTTTTAAGTGGAGTAATCCCAGTGATTCATAACATCATCTTTGACTTGGGTAACGTTCTACTCACTTGGCGCCCCAAGGAATTTCTCCTGCAATTCACACCAGATATGCAACGCATCGAGCAATTCATTCCACGCGTGCCCCTTAATTCCACGTGGTATGAGATAGATCGTGGAACTATATCACTCGACCAAGCACGAACCATTTTCCTCACCCGACATCCCGAGGACGAAGAAATGATCCAGTTCTATTTTTCCCATTGGTTGGAGATGTTCGTCCCCATTGAAGGCACGATAGATTTGCTGGGACAGGTGAAGCAGCGGGGTTTTCGGACCTATCTACTATCAAATCTAACCGAAAAAGCCCACGAATACCTCACCCATAAGTATGATTTTTTCCAACTCTTTGATGGGAAAGTCTTCTCCTTCGAGGAAAATCGTGTTAAACCTGAACCCGAAATCTACAAGCGATTGCTCGAAAAATATGCTCTCGCGCCTGCAGAATGCGTATACATAGATGATATTGCGTCGTTTGTTGCAGTTGGGAAAGATTTGGGTATGACAGGGATTGTCTTTACCTCACCTGCAGACCTCAGGGTTCAGTTACACCAATTAGGCGTTCTTTAGAAATATTAACGAGTTTAGAGATTATTCCCTCGAAGCATAATATTAGATTCTGTTTTAATGATGCATCTTGAGTGGGGATTACCATTTCATCTTTTATTCAGCAT
>MBAA01000113.1:23876-26885 GCA_001940655.1 Promethearchaeota archaeon CR_4 | reverse complement strand
AGACTTCTAGGCATTTTATGCAACCGATGGAGTATTCTAAGAACAACGTATTCGTAACCAGTTCCATATTTTGCGAGTAGTCTGGACTGGTGACAGGGTGAAGTTTGTCCACACCGTGCTGGACTACTTGGCGCAAGCACCTGATCTTTTTAAACGAACCATCTTGTCCGATAGCTTGTACGGGGCAATTTTTTACGCACAAGTCGCAACCAGTGCACGGGTTTCCTTCCAAGGGTCTATTGTGTGGTAAATTTGCAGTAGTTATGATCCCCGCTAAGCGTAACAGTGACCCGAATTGCGGGTGAAGCAATAATCCATTAGTAGCGATCTGACCTAATCCAGCGGAAACGCCGGCGTGTTTCAGGGACAAAATGCCCCACGGTTGTTGATTTCGTATTGTCAGAGGGACGTAACTTGGCACAGTTATCGCGCTTTCTCCCGCAGATTCGAGTTGACTCGCAATGCGAACCGTTACAATGTCCAGATATTTGTAGAGACTGTGGTACATGCGGTGCACCACTTGGGTTTGGTGATTCTTAATTTTAAACAAACTCCGGGGGAGGGTTTTACCGATGACGATGACGGATTGGGCTCCGTCTAGAATGTCGCTCGGGCGGTAACCTGCAGGGGCATTGTTAAACTGTGGATCGTTCGCATTCGCATATCCCCATGCATCAAGCTCAAATCCTGCAAGATATTTTTCCAGAGCGAACGATAGACTCGTGTTTGATTTTTCCATGACAATCACTTATTTGACTATGAATGATTATCTCAATTCTGCGAGGGCAACATCAATAGGTCTCCAGAGGTGCTTCCTGATCTTTTTTCTTGAGGTGGAGTATCTCGCGAGCGTCTTCCGGCGTGGCCACGCTTAGACCCACGTGTTCGATGAGTTGTCGCGCCCAAGCAACTTGTTCGTGACTCCCTTTGGCAAGCTCGCCATTTGGCATCCTGACATTATCCTCTAACCCGACTCTTATATGGCCGTCTTGTAATACAGCGCAAGTGGCTGCTTGGAATTGATTTTTTGCCACACCACATACGGACCACGTTGCGGTTGGCGGTTTCAATTCAAGTAAGTGGGCGAGATTGTGGACACTAAAGGGTATACCACCAAGTACACCGAAAACAAACTGAAAGTGTAACGGTTCCTCTAGGATCCCCGACTTTTGCAGAAATAAAATATTGTAAAGACCTCCGAGATCATACACCTCAATTTCGGGTTTTGTCCTGGCTTCCTTCATCTTCTCGGCAAAACTGGTGATTGTGTGAAACAAATTTTCAAATAAAGTATCCGTAACAACCCTCCCCGACTTCCAGTCACCAATCGCGAAGTTCATGCTGTTCGTGTTCAATGAGGCAATGGGGGGTTTAAACCTGACAATGGGCGCGATGCGTTCCTCGTCAGGGACGTTGAGTCCAGTACTAGAACTAAGGTTGATGATGATGTCCTGTGTCTTGGCCTTAATAGCTTTCAGAATTGCCCCGATCGTAGGAAGATCCGTTGTAGGGGCACCATTATCCGGTCGGCGAGCATGGATGTGCACGATCGAAGCTCCTTCTTGGCGGCATCTTGCAACTACATCCTCGAATTCCTCTGGTGTATAAGGTACAGCGGGGTTATGGTGCTTTGTCGTGGCTGCTCCTGTCAGGGCAGCGGAAATGATGACTTTTCCTTCGATCAATTACAATTCCTTCCGGTAGAGATTAGTAATTTATTCTCCTGCCTTGGACATATAAATGTTCAAATCGAACAATGTCATTATTGATCTTTCGAGGATAACCAGTAGTAATGGATTAGGTACGAGAGGAGAAAGAGTATGTTAACATCCCTCTTCCTTTTTGCAGGAAACACCGAGAGGTCTAAAAGGATCGGTTTCATCTTGATTCTGGGGAGGAGGATCAATTCCCAAGAAGGTTTTTTTTTCCGCAATGTTTCACGGATTTCCTTATTTTGAGTGACGGTGTCGGTAATGTGCAATATTGGCCACCGGAACATACCTACTACCATGTTCCAACTTTTCTCATGAGTAAGCTCCTCGCGAATTTCTACAATATTTGTCCATTCGAGGAACAACTCTTGCCACCCTTCGTTTTTGGGAAAAATATCATCCAGCAGATTCTCCTCGGTTTTCCACTTACGTAAAATGGGAGGTTTCCTAGTCAGGTGGATAGTGTTGTAATTCCCCTGCATGTAGATGCCCTCGGGACTTACAACAACGACGTTTTTCCTGCTCCTAATCATCGGGCGGATGCAGATGGTCTCTTTTTTCTTGCATACTACCTCAATTTGATCCTTGTTCTGAAACGGGAATTGGGCAGGATGTTTCTCTTCCAACGACTTCATTATGGAACTTGGTATATACTCTTGCATCAACTAACACCTAGTGGATCAGGTAAAAAATTAAAGACTCTTTAGACCATAACAATCGATAATATGCAATATCTTTTTACTTTGTTATTTTCTTGTGATATCGGGCGAGTCCCCCCTTGGCGGTTTCACGGTAGGGACTGGGCAAGTCGTGTCCGGTTTGCACCATTGTTTTGACTATCTTGTCAAAACTCACCATATGTTTGCCATCCGACAACAGGGCATACAAGGAACAATCTATTGCACGTGCAGCGCCCATTGCGTTTCGTTCGATGCAGGGAATTTGCACAAGGCCTCCAACGGGATCACATGTGAGTCCCAAGTGGTGTTCTAATCCCATCTCCGCCGCGTATTCGATCTGCCCAGGGGTGCCCCCCGTAAGCTGGGCCGCCGCTGCAGATGCCATAGCACATGCTACACCAATCTCACCTTGACACCCCACTTCTGCTCCAGAGATGGATCCATTCTTTTTCGCAACGTTGCCGAAAATGCCAGCAGTGGCAAGTGCTTTGACGATTTTTTCATCTTGGAATTTATACATTTCCTGCGTCATAAAAAGAACTGCTGGAAGGACACCTGCTGAACCACATGTGGGTGCAGTCACAACGACTTCCCCAGCAGCATTTTCCTCCGCCACG
>MBAA01000113.1:18337-23778 GCA_001940655.1 Promethearchaeota archaeon CR_4 | reverse complement strand
CATCTGGCCCGGTAACGATATTCCCGCCCCCAATACTATAAACGAGCCATTCCTCCATTTTCGTGTCATTTTTGTCATAGGATTCAAATTTCACAGCATTGGGATGGAACGGCAATATTTCCTCTGGCAACCACCTGAACGTGGTCATCTTGGGTTTGAACGCGTCAATAATTGCTTTATCTGTAAGGTGGCCCTTCCCTGTAGCTGCCAAGCTTCCATACAACGTGACATGGAAGTGACTTGCCTCTTTATTCCGCGCGTTGAAACGCTCTGCTGCCCTTTTAGGACCAATCGTGTGACTACTCGAAGGGCCATTCCCAATTTTGTAGATTTCTTTGACCGAGTCCACGTATCCCCCTTTGTTCAATCGATTATATCAGATTGATGTTTTCCTCTATAAGAGACCTATCAGAATTGCTCCAACTATGTTTGAAGTGCGGAATTGAATTGACGACTCACTTTAAATAAATCTGGTTTGAATTGATAACAGGGACTAACAGGAGTTTAAAATTATGCCAAAAGAATACACGAATCCGGATTTCATCACTTACGAGGATTTAGGGGTGCAACTAGGTGAGTCTATGTTCCCCGGAAGTCACTTTCTTTACACCGAGGAGGAACGGACTTTTCGATTGAATTTTCGAAAGTTCCTTCTCGACAACATCGCGTCCCTCGCGCCCCAGATCGAGCGGGAATATAACTGGGATATCTGCTACGAAGCCTACCAGCGACTAGCTCGGGCAGGATACCTGAAATTTTCCTTCCCCACCTCCATTGGGGGGCACGGGAAGGGATTTGTCTACCGAACCATCTTCGGCGAGGAATTGGGGGCGATAAATTCGGCGGTCACAGTCACTTATGGCGCGTCAGCCAACCTCTTCGCCGCGCCCATCATCCATTTTGGCACGGAAGACCAGAAAAAGAAATACTTGACGAAGATCATGTCCGGGGAAGCGCTTGGCGCCATCGGCATAACGGAACCGAGCGCGGGGAGTGATGCCGTTGGGGGGATGAAGACTACCGCCATCAAGACTGCGAGCGGAAACTCCTACATTTTGAACGGGGAGAAACGATTCATCACGAACGGATCCAAAGCGGATTACATCTTGGTGTATGCCCTGACCAATCCTAACGCCCCCAAGAAGAATCAAGGCATTAGCGCATTCATATTTCCGACGAACACGCCGGGATTCGAGCGGGTCAAGGAATTTGAGCTCGTCGGGCGGCGTGGTTCCATTAATTCTTACCTACGATTCAACAATTGTGAAGTACCCGCGGAAAATCTCGTTGGTGGCCCTGCAATGGAGAACAAGGGCATCAAAATTATGATGACCGGCCTCGATGGCGAACGGTGTTTCACGTGCAGCCAATATATTGGCGTGGCTCGGTTCGCCTTTGAGATCGCAACGCGGTACGCCAACAGGCGGGTGCAATTTGGCAAGAAAATCCAAGAGTTCGAGGGCATCGGATTTAAAATTTCCGAAATGTACGCGAAATTGGAAGCAAGTCGCCTGATGATGTTACGAGCAGCCCGGATGCTCGATGCCGGGCAAACTGCGACTAAAGAGGTTGCGGCGGCCAAATTCACAGCGGCGACATCCCAAATGGAGATCGTGGTTGATGCAATGCAGATCGTGGGCGGAATTAGTTATACCAAAGAATATCCCCTCGAACAATTGTATCGGGATGCGAAAATAGCCCAGATGGCCGCAGGTACCGTGGAGATCCTTAAATTCCTCTGCGAGCGGGAAATTTATAGTTCCTTGAAACTGGATAAGGCAGAAGGGAAAACCAAGAATGATCCAAAACCATAAGAGTTCGAGTTGAAAATTCTCACGAAAGAAAATGTCGAGGAGAAAAAAATAATTAAGAAATTGTGATCCTCCTCAATTATTCTTTCATAGTCTTAACCCATTCATAAACTGGGAGGGTCATTTTCTTCATTCTTTCCTTCTCGGGCGTCATTGGGCCTGGAGTCCAACCATCTCCAGGCTCGAAATGCCAGTCTACCATAGCCCCTAGGCGTTCTGCTTTGGGTTTGAAGACCACCTTGATAGGCATACCGAACTCAGCATCCCAGGGATCAAGGCCGAGGAGGAAATTTGCGACTGCGGTCTTGCATCCATCGATGATCCCATATGCTAGCACGAACGGTAAACGCTTCAAAGAGGATCTACCGGACCACCCTGCAATGGTGAACGTGTGAACATACCCGACTGGTTTCAGTTCCACCCACTCGGTTTGTTCCATCTTACAGGTGAGGTCCCAACAGGTGATGCGCGGCGGGAAGAATTTATCTCCACACTTGGGGCACCGTGTACCGAAAATCTTCCCATCGAGGAATCCCAAGAAATGTTTGGAATTGGATCCATTGCGCAAGGTGTAGAGTTGGTCGTAATGTAGCTTGTGGTTAATGAGTATCCCATCATCGGAAACCTCGTACCCGGTAAACACTAGACCTGTCTCTGCCACCCCCGCCGGACGGCAGTCCACCACCTTTGAGAAATTGGGTTTTTTTATGGGCATTTTAGCTTCCGCTTTGGTGGTACTCGCAGGCTGGGTTTTTTTTTGTGGTACCGCTTTGGTCTTCTTTACCGGGACTACTTTGGTTTTCTTTACTGATCCGGATTTAACTTTCTTCGCTGCCGCTGGCATATTTTAGGGCCTCCTGAGAATAAAATTCGAGATACTAGTCCCCGTTCCTGCGTGGCTGTTAATCAATCCAACTTCCGCGTTGGGAATTTGCCCTCTCTTTGAGAGGTGTTTCTTGCCGATCATCCCGGTCAGCTGGTAGAAGCATTCTGTCAACGACATAAGGCCCGTAGCGCCTACTGGGTGTCCATATCCGAGTAATCCTCCGCCGGGGTTGACGGGGAGTTCCCCCCCAATTTCGGCGCAACCATCACGAATAAATTGGGCAACGTTATCCCTCGTGGCAAATCCTAACGCCTTGTAAATCTGCGCTTCACTCGTGGAAAAGGCATCGTGGATCTCCGCCACGTGAATTTGCTTGCGCGGGTTGTCAATGTGGGCGTGCTTGTAAGCGTATTCCGCGGCGTTCCGGCAGGCAGCAAATTCGGTTATGTCGGGATATCCTTCCCCGTACCGCTCCGTCCAACCGGGAATGTTAATGCGGTCTCCTGCCCGAATGGTACAGCTAGATAAACCAATGCCATCGATAACCACGTAATTGTCCGGGGCAATATTTTTAGCATGTTCCTCATCGCATATGATTACCGCAGCCATCCCCCGAGTCATCAAGCAACAATCATACTTCTTAATGGGATAGGCAATCATTCGGGAATTCATCACATCATCAATTGTGAGGTATTTATGCTCATTGCGATACCATTGAGTCTTCGCATTTTCCATCGCGTTGTTCCGGTTCTTCACTGCAATGCGCGCACAATCCTCTTCTGTCACATTATTTTCCTTCATCCATTTCAAGGCAAGGGCCGCGTAAAAGATCGGGTATATTCCACCAACCATTAGCTCGTAACGAATATCGCTGGCGAGGGCGATGAACTCCGAACCTTGACTCTGGGAAACCGAATCCATCGTTTCCCACCCCATAATAGGCACGATGTGGTGGTGACCCGACTTGACCGCGAGCCATGCTGCGTAAAGTGCGGAGCCGCCTGTGTTCCCACCGTTCTCCACCCTGAACTGGGGGACGCCTACGAGTCCCAAGTGATCGTGCACGATCCACTCGGGACAGAGTTGGTGGCCGAAATGGACTGAGAAGTGTGAATAAACCATCAAATCAACGTCCCGCAACGAGAAATCGGGGACATCTTGCTGGATTTCCTTCAGGCACATTACTGCCTGTTCTTCTATGCTCTCGAAGCCAGTCGGGCCATAATCGAATGGCGTCGTAGCTCCTGCAATCATGCAGACACGCGTCAAAAACCTCACCTTATAATGAACAAAACTAGCTGAACGTCAGCGCGGCAACATATAATTCTTTCCGCCAAGCAATAGCGACACGATGCCCAGAAAAATGGGCAAAGAGAAATGAACGAAAATTTGCCGAAGAACAACAACTACTAGCTCTTTTCGTTGAAGGAATTGCTACACCAACAAAAACACAAGAGATTGCAATTCTAGTGAAATCGTAGTGATAATTGAGAAGAAGATGTTTTATTTATTGAAGGATTGGCCAAATGCCTTAACCTTGTTCGGGTTGATCTTGAAGAATCCCTTGAACATTTGTTGGGTGATAATTCTCCCTCCTTTCTGTTCGATAATTTCTCGCATTCGGTTAAATGTTCTCCCCTGTGATAAGCGGCAGGTTCCGAAAAGAAGCCACTCCTTCCCCGCCGCATTCTTGCAGTTTTCAAGAAAACCTTCAAAGACAGGAGATGGGAGGCCTCCGTAGGTGGGTGTACCGAAAAGGATTCGATCATACGGAGCTAGGTTCAAGATCGCTGGATTGAAGGTAAAATGTGATAAATCTCCCCTTCTGACGGCATCTTGTTCATTTACGAGACTCCGAGCTTTTTTTCCACCGTATTTAAGTTCCTCGATCTGCACTTCATCGTTGTGTAACTCTGTAGCAATTGTTTGAGCCACCTGTCGCGTGCGACCCCCCATGGAAAAGAATATGATTAAGGTTTTCATACTACTGCTCGAATATTTTGATTCTTAAAAATTTTATTCTCCACTTGCAGTCCCGAGCAACCATGCTGCATTGAAACGCTTGTGTAGTTCCAGCGCTAAACTCGGATCGACCAGGCAAACACAGCCGAAAACTTGGTACGGTTGCAGGGGGTTACGAAGCTTAAAAATCACGTGATTTTGGTCGAAGACATCAACATAACTAGGGATGCTTTGGGGGGTGAACCGAAATTCGATGTGAGGATGGTCAGCCGGGATTTGGAGGTCCCTTCTCAACGTATCGAGGAGTTTTCCCACCAATTGTGCGTTAGCGTTCTTTTCAATGTCCGAGAGGGGGCGAGCATCAAACTCCGAACACCAGAGCATTCTCACGTGAACACCACGATCTGCAACCTCTCTCAATGGATTGAAAAAAAATCCCGCGTTCCGGAGAACTTTGGGCGTATTTTCATCAAGAAAACCATTTATTAGGATTTCATTTGAAGCTTCCTTGTAAAGGTCTAAATAGAGTCTGAATATGTCCTTTGTATTGAAGGCGGTTCGCAAGAAAACCTGGGTTTTATCTCGAGAGAGATACCTGTCCGCCCTCAACATTTCGTTCTCTATTTCTTTCGCTCGCGTGATCAAGAAATTGGTTTTCTTTTGGTTTTCTTTTTTGATTGTCGTGACGAGATTATATAATGCTTGGTTCAGGGGAATCATCCGGTATCTTTTCGGATTCGATTCGATCACTTCGATTAAACCCGCCGTTTTGAGTTCCTCTAAAACCTCGTAAATCCTCCCGAGGGGCACGTTTGACGAATTTGATATGTCCTTTGCTGTCT
>MBAA01000113.1:17706-18297 GCA_001940655.1 Promethearchaeota archaeon CR_4 | reverse complement strand
ATTTATCGCGTATGTACTAAAATGTGCGTCGATTAGGACGGATTTCACGTTTTCCAATAAGTCCACGGTTATCACCTCCAATGAAAGGTCTCAACCCAAAAATAGTTGTGGTCGATCGAAAATCCTTTTTATACCAACTTGGGCCTGTTACATTGTTCTCCAATATTTTCCAAATTCAGGAGGAATACGTATGTTAAAAATGAGTCAAGAAATGAAGTCAAATCTGCAAAACCATTTTGGATATTCGAACCAAGAAATGCAAGATTTCCTCAGCAACTCGCGAAATACCGATGTCCTTTCTAAAGGGATGACCCTCGCGGGAAAGACCATCGTTGTGGAGGTGGTGGAATCTCACGGCTGCAATAGCCAACATAAGGTTGGGACAAAATTCTACTTTGACGGTTCGGGGAATTTGCTCACCAAGCTCAATCCCCAAAAAGTCTGCATCTACGCCCTTGCCGATTTAGACAAACTAATCTACACGATTAATGAGCTGATTTACGCGGGCATCGATCCAAATGAGATGCGGTTTACCCGCACGGGATGTTCCGATGTTGGCCTCAAGTGTGGCGGTTGGGGACACATTATTAT
>MBAA01000113.1:14385-17694 GCA_001940655.1 Promethearchaeota archaeon CR_4 | reverse complement strand
GGAGGATCGGAAATAAATATGACCCAACCGGATTGTTATGAGCGCCTTCGGCACAAACTCAATCTTTTCTTCATCAACACCCCGAAAGCACCATCGATCCTGAAAATCCTCGCCCATCTTTTTACTCCGGAGGAGGCAGAATTGCTCAGTCTCTTCAACGCGCCCTATTTAGACGCTCGTACCGTGGACACATTTGCCAAACGGGCTAAAAAGGATATTGGGCAAGTACGCGAGATCTTTGACACCCTCTGCAAGCGAGGTATTCTCTTCAAGTATTTCAACAAGAATGAAGATACAGATTATTATTCCCTCATGGCCATGCTTCCGGGTTTGTTCGAATTCTATTATTCTGCTAACCCGAGTCTGAATCTCGAGGAGGAAGCACGACCAGCGGAATGGTTCGAAGATTACAAGGTGAATATTTTTCAGGAGGAGGCACGTTCAACGTTCCCTTGGGTAAGAGTGTTGCCCGCTGCTGCCCCCGTTGACAAATTAATCGAAGTGAACCAAGCGGTCAGTAGTGATCCCGAGATTCTCCCCTTTGAGATCGCCAAGGAGGTCCTAGACCAATGTCGGAGGATTGCTGTGATCCCCTGCGCTTGCCGGGTGCACGGGCGTTATCTCGGGCGAGATGTTAGTAAGTGGCCCATTGAAACGTGCCTGATGCTGAATAGTTGGGCAGACTTTGCCATCAGTCAAGGTTTTGGTCGGGAATTTTCCAAGGACGAAGCCGAACAGCTCCTACATACCTGTTCTAAAGCAGGCCTCGTGCACTCCACGATGAATTCCATGCAAACTTATTTTATTTGCAACTGTGATCCTGAAAATTGCTTAATCCTTGCCGGGTTTATCCGGCGTCGGTATAATGACACGTTGACGAGGAGCAATTTCATCCCTGCTTTTGATCATACATTATGCAAGAAATGCGGAACCTGCATTGAAAAGTGCCCAACGAACGCACTCTCCCGCCATTACCCCCATGCATCAAATTTAGAGGATGATTTTGTAACTTGGCGGGAGGAATTATGCATTGGTTGCGGGGTATGTGCAACTAATTGTACCCAAGGTGCGATAAATCTGCAAAAAGTGCGTGACTCGAAAGTTAAAGATTCTCTTGTTGAATTGTGGCAGTCGTTCGCAGCGGGCAAGTGTGGGTTACATAATAAACCACAATAGAATTCTATTCTCATTGACAAGATCCAAACTAATAAATTCATATCTTTTTTAACCCCCTTGTTGTTTTCTCGCTAGATTTTTCCAAAAAGGGGATCATTTTGAGGAACGATAATTAGATGTTCATTCTGTGTCCTGGAAAGACATCTAAAACTAGACTCAATGTGGTATTAGTGATATCCCTTTCTCTAGACTTATCCATTACGATAGTACCAAGGATAGGAAATCTAACTTAGGTTTGTAGTCTCAAAAGTGATAAATGCTTTTTAATACAAAAAAGTGAAAAATATAATTATACGGAACTTCGGCTATGTCCGTGGAGATTAGGGTATATGACAACTAGTTGCTTGCTTGACGTGTTTGAATCGTTCGGCGAGGAAGCTCTCCGCCTCCTCAAAGAAAAACTAAATATCACGACCGTTGATGATTTTCTCCGCTATCCGCTAACAGAGATTCGAGAGAAAACCGGGATTGAGATGAACCGGATTCAACAGTGGAAACAGGTGTTAGAATTATTTAAGATTCCCCAAATGAATCCGCGCGAGGCTGAACTCCTGTTTTACGTAAATATTAATTCGATAGAAGAATTATCCCATCGCCAGGCGATCCGCATTTATTATAAGCTCCGAGATTTGGATAAGGACACCTATTTTATCATCATCCAATTTCCAACTCTCGCAAAAATTGACAAGTGGATTTACTACGCTAAATTAATGACGAAACGCTTCCGATTCGGTTTGAGTGAACCCCTGCTCAAGCTCCCTCTAATGACGGTGGAACGGGCGCGGGAGCTGCAGAAGTTAAGCATTTGGACCGCGGGCGAATTCTTAGCTAAAATCCCCGTGATCAAAAATTTGCGTAAACGAATGAATATGGATCGGAAAGAGTGGTGCGCATTTGTCGATATATTGGGTTTCCTCGAAATTGAAGGCATTGACGCGTATTTCGCTACCACCTTCTTTCATGCGGGTATAACATCAGTAGAAATGCTCCGGTCAACGCCCGATGAACAAATCCTTACACTTGTGAAAGCGGTACAAGATAAAGAGGACAAGTGCGTGGAACGATTGACCTCGAACACCCTTACCAAAATTAAACAGAATATCGTTAAAAATATTACGACTATGGAGGCTTAAATTATGGCACTAATTGATACGTTACTCCCCTTCCTTTACATCGCGGTTGCCGGTGTCACCTTCACGTTTGGGTTCCTGTTGGTCTACCGGAATTTGCGGAAGATTAACTTGATTGAAGGGGAAAAGTTCACACTCGAGGATTGGATTTCTTGCTTGGTATTTGCGGCAATGTTTTCCTTAGTCGTTACGTTCGCTATTGATTTGACTTTCAATGTTCTTGACACGTTAAACATTCTTAGCATCGAGTCGGTTATCAATATTGCCGGATTTATTTTACTCGTCTTACTTACCTTTTTATTTATTTACCCGCTCTGGGAGATTTTCTTCCTGGGCCGCCCTACCGCTGATGCTGTTCACGGATTCCATAAGTTCTTGGAAACCAAGATTCTAGACAAATTTAAGGGAAAAGTGGCATATTTCATCTCCTTGCTTATTTTCCTTGGGATTTACATTATCCCAATCCTCGTAATTTCTGCCTTTACCGAGTTTGGTGCTCTCGAGGTTGCCTTCATGTGGTTTCTCATCTTCCCCTTGTTCTTTTTGAATACTTATGCTGCTTCAGGGCAAATGGCTAATATCGTTGGGGCTAGTTATCGCAATCGGATCAAACCCAATCTCTATCTGGAAAAACCTCCGCTGATGAAGAAACTGATGCAATTAATTTTTCTCGGGATTGCGTTGGTTCCATTCATTCTGAGCATCTACAACATTTATGGCGCTCTTTCAAATGCATTTAAAGAAGGCACTCTGCAAGATAAAGTCAATATGAGTGCTTATCTTTCACTCATCACCACCGTGGCATTTGGTATCCAAGGTTTCTTTACCCGATTTTGGAATAAAAAGAGCAAGACCAAAACCATCGATTTCATCTTTTCAGGGTACATCTTCATTGCGATCGGAATTAATATGTTAATCAACTTCATGGCCATTAGTGGTGATACCCTTGTCACCTATGTTTTTTCCATATCGATTTTTGGGTGGCAACCCCTGATCATCTTGA
>MBAA01000113.1:14151-14282 GCA_001940655.1 Promethearchaeota archaeon CR_4 | reverse complement strand
AAAAGGCCGCACAATATTTGTTTCTTATCAGCGTGAACGACAAAAACTTGGCTCAACAAATTGTGGAAATCATCGCAAAAAATACCATCGAAATGGATAAAACTAAAAGTACCTACCTCATCAAGGACGCG
>MBAA01000113.1:4655-14086 GCA_001940655.1 Promethearchaeota archaeon CR_4 | reverse complement strand
TTTAGGCACAACCAATACACAGGTGCAAACTAATATCCTCGATGCAATTGGGGATATTGGTGAATCGAAAGAGAATTTGCCACACGTGTTAGAAAAAATAAAACCCTTACTGATATCTCAAAACTATGAAATTCGGGTGGCGGCGTATTCCTCCATCGTGGAAATGGTCACGGAAGGACAATATGAAGACAAAGAATTTGTCACTGCCGCGCTGAACCCTATCTACCAAATCTTGGACGAACATTATCGGGACGCCGAGATAATCGATTCGGCATTGGAAGCCATTTTGAAGATGTGTGCGAAGGTCTCGCAAGATGTCGATGTGAATAAAATCCTCCGCTTCCTACACTATAATGAAGGCACACAGGAAGAGATTAAAGAGTATATTCTTGAAAGTACAATTGGTATTTTGGCGTCTATCGTGTATTTTAACATCGAAAAATTCCCAGTAGCGGATATTAGAAAGCTTCTCAACCACAAGCAGGGTTATATTCGATACGTTGCCGTTGACGCCATTGGCAATTTTATCCTAAAAGGAGGCACGGAACAAGAAAAAAGCAGTATCCTCTTAGATCTCATTGCACATTCCATTCAAGATTCGGATATTGATGTGGTCAGCATCTGTGCAGAAAGCATTGCGGAATTTCTCGTAATGCGCCCCGGTTATACCATCGCTCAAAATGGAAACAACGTGTCCATACTGGAACACTATGTAAAATTCCTCGACTCCCCTGATTCTAAAGTCGCCGAGAATGCCAGTGAAGCGTTAAAGTCGATTGCACCGATGTATCAAGAAAATATATATCCTATTCTGGCGGCAAAAATTCAGGGATCCAACCTCGAACTGGCTCGGGATTCGATGCACGTCTTGGGTCTTTTAGATGAAAAAATCCACGAAAAAGTCGACCTGGCGATTCTCTATGACCGTTCGGAGCACGCGAACCCAAGTGTCCGAGCAGAGGCGGTGTTTGCGTTAGGGAGCATCTCCCAACATCGCGCGGACGTTGATGAAAATGTTTTATTAAAGCGTCTTGAAGATGAAGATCCCCAAGTCAGACTCGAGACGATTTTTGCCTTGGGGAAATTGGCAATCCTAAATCCAGGAAAAATTACCCCCAAGTTAATTGAAAAGTTCTTTTTCTTGGACCGGCAATCGAGTAGGAACGTGAGCGAAGTCGAGCTGTATGCAGAGACCCTGGGATTGATTGGAGAACGGCACCCATCCAACGAAATAGTGATCACGCTCCAGCAAGCGTTGATGGGAGACACGAATGTATTCGCGAAAGATATCCTCGCCAAAGGCTTGGGGTATATCGGGAATGGTATGATTCAATCGGGGAAGGCCATTCGGACAATTGAAGACGAAGCGTTCTACAATACAATCTCGTGGTTTCAAGCATCTCGGAAACGGGAGTACACAATTGGGAATTTGATAATAATCTTCGTTGAGGCATTACAGCAGCGAAATATTCCACAAACAGTTATGGACATTATTAGCGATGCGATTCAAGACTTGTTGCCAACGTTCGTCTTCACGAAAAGTCGGAACCCAAAAAAGCCCAATGAAATTATGCTCGCCATCAAGGAATTATTAACCCAGGCCTATTACTCGAATTACAACCAAGAAATCCTTGAGACTATTGATAGAATCGATTCACTTTTGAACTTCAAACGCATCTTTGAAGAATCAGATCCCGCGTTACAGGAGCAGTTCAACTTTTATGCCCAGCAGTATACACCTGACGGAAAACAATTTCATGACCAAGGGGAAACCTTTATGTTATTAGCGGCATCGGGAGGGCCTGAATTCCTCGATTACGCGGCAAAATCCTTTGAAATCGCAATTGAACTCGCGCCAAACGAATACTATACTCCCAATTGTTATTTCCAACTTGGATCCCTATACAAAAACAAGAAAGAGTACGCAAAAGCAAAGGCGAGTTTTGAAGTAGCGTTGAACCTGTTCGCCGTCCAAGACGAGATCGATGCTATGAAACGGTGCGAGCAAAATCTGGAAGAAATAAAGAAGTTGTAAAACAACTCAGTCTTCTTTTTTTACCCCTTACTCTCAAGGATATTCTTGAGATCCTAATTATCAGTTCGAAAAATTCTTGCAGAAATCTAAGCTGCTAGCCAATCTACTGTAGTGCTAAAAAAGCATGCCCCTCTCTCTTAGTTTATGGACATTAAGCTCGCTAACTGGGACGAATTCAAGGTGGGGGATAAGGCCACCATCTCCAAAACCGTGACGGAGACAGACATCATTCTTTTTGCCAGTATCTCCCAAGATTTCAACCCCCTCCATGTGAATGATGCATACGCCAAGACCACGCAATTTAAACGGCGTGTCGCTCACGGGAGTCTGTCTTTTTCGTTGGTTTCTGGTCTCTTGGGTACTACACTTCCTGGTCCTGGAACCTTACACGTGTCCCAGAAGCTCGATTTCCGTAAACCCGTCTTTATCGGAGATACCTTGACTGCTGAGGCAGAGGTCGTGGAAAAATTCACGAAGAAAGAAGGCACGCTCAAATTCCTCCGTATTAGAACCAATGTTGTCAACCAGGAAAATCTTCTCGTAACGGAAGGAGAAGTCCTCGTTATCATTTTATGAGAATCTTACTTGATATATCTCTTGATACCCTATTTTTATTTAGACTGAGCTTCCATTCTCCATCGTGGAGGTAATTTTATGGACATTCGCTTTGAAGAATTTACGCCGCTCCGAATTATCAGAAATCTTCCCGAGTGCGACTTATTGGCAAATCCTCTCCTGACCGCTGAGGAGAAAGAGTTTGTAAACCACTTTTACGACTTTCTCGAGCGAGATTTGGATGATGACATCAAGAAATTAGAAGAACTCAATTACTTCGTTGAGGTACCTACCCAAGATCAAAAAGCCCAGATCATTGTCAAAATTATGCGTAAACTCGCCCAGAAAGGGTATTATTCCGTTGTCCTAGATAAAGACAAATATTCGGTGGGCCATTTGATGCGGAACTGCCTCATCGCTTTTGCCCTCTGCGGTGGACGTTGGTCCGAGGCTAATGATAAGTATGTGGGTGGGAACTGGTCTGTCGAGATGGGGCGACTGGCAGGGGGGACACTCTTTTGTAACCCCGTGGATTATAAGGCCAACAAGTACCAGCGGGAACACTATCTAATACCCGTGGCCCGGGACGGAGTGGTTGCGGCATCGGCAATGACCGAATTCGAGGCGGGATCTGACATCGCCCGTATGGAGCTCCGCATAAAGGACGATATAGAAGAGGTTATATTAGAAGGCAAGAAGATTTTCATCACAAACGGGCCCATCGCCAAATATATACTCGTATACGGCCGCCTAGACAACGGAACGCTCGGTGCCGTCATTGTTGACACCAAAGACCAAACCCTTGAAAATTTCAAGGCAATTAGATTACGAACCTATGGGATGACAGATGCATTTGTCTCGCGCCTCGTATTTAATGACGTACGGATACCTCGGGAGAATTTACTCGAAGGGAACGGCCTCGACATCGCGTTCCACCAGCTCACGGAGGAACGCCTCGTGATCTCCGCGGAAGCTTTGGGTGATGCCGCGAAGAAACTACTGTATTCCCACTCCTATGCCATCCAACGGAAACAATTCGAGCACAAGCTCCATGAGTACCAGATCGTCCGAATGCCCATTAACAAAAACGTCCGCCAGTTGCGTCTACTCACAGATTCTATGATTAACTATGCTCGATTATTAGACGCCAAGAGGGACGCGATGTCCAAACAACTCGCCCGCCAAGCAATGGGTTTGAAGATCGCTACCACGGAGCTTGCTTTCGAAGCATCCATTCACTGCTTCAGGACTATGGGCGGGCGAGGCTTCATCCGGCAATATTCCGTGCCCGTTGGGTTTCTGGACGCTTATTGTATGATCCACGGGGGTGGTTCGAATTACGTGCTGGAGGACTCGGAAAGTCGCCAGCTCTTCAAATATATTTGATTTTTTTTTCAAAACTTTTTCAAAATCCTAGTCACTCAACTCGTTCGGATGGCACTCGGGAAAGTCCGATTCAAATCATCGTTCCATTGTTCCAATGCTTCGCAAGGAAACCCCCAAAGCATAAAAATCTCATATTCATCCCCATCCCTTTCTATTTTCTTCTTTTAATGAAAGGCGCCCCACCGCCGCGCTTTTCAAACTTTATAATACACCAGCGCGATACAGTTTATTAACTAATGTTGATTTAAAGATAAGGTGGTGAAAGAGTCCATGGATGCCCCGAATTGTGATGTTTTGGTGGTGGATGACGAACCAGACACGCTGCTTTTAGCTCGAAGAATCCTTGAAATGGATAAGTATACGGTCAAAACCGCCGCGAACGGGATGGAAGCGTTGGATATGATCCGGAAAGGCATTGCACTCCCCCGTCTGATCCTATTAGACATCATGATGCCAAAGGGCGATGGGTGGTATGTGCTAGAAGCCCTCAAGAAGGATGAGCATTTAAAAACAATCAAGGTCACAATCTTCACAGTAAAGGCGTTCACGAAAGATTATGATAAGGCAAAAGCACTCGGGGCAGATAGTTACATCACAAAACCGTTCCGGGGCGAGAAACTCCTCGAACATATTCGGGAAAAACTGAAATAACACTTCCTCATTTGTGAAATATATTAAATAGTAATAAATCAAACTGATTTTGAAGTTTCATTGACGTAGGCAAGGGAAGAAACTATTTTTTTAGGTTCAGATGGATTTTCCGCTGCCTATCGCGAGTTAGATCGAAAAAAGAATGTTGTAGAAAGAATCCTGAGAATTTGAGTTATCCACCTTAATTTGGTATCCTTATTTCTCCTCTGATTGCCCAAAAACGCCCCGCTACCACGTTTTACTAACCTTTCAATACACCAATGAGACACAGTTTATATCGGGAAGAAAACTCTCATACGTTAGAGAAAGAGAAATGGATACCCCGAATTGTGATGTCTTAGTTGTCGATGACGAGATAGACACCTTGTTTTTAGCCCGGAAGATCCTTGAGAAGAATAATTACACGGTGAAAACCGCCACAAACGGGATGGAAGCGCTAGGGATGATCCGGAAAGGGACTGCACTCCCCCGCCTGATCTTATTGGATCTTATGATGCCCAAGGGCGATGGCTGGTATGTGTTAGAAACTCTCAAGAAGAATGAGGAATTAAAGAGTATTAAAGTGATTATTTTCACGGTGAAATCGTTTACGAAAGATATTGATAAGGCAAAGGCACTTGGGGCAGATAATTACCTCACGAAACCCTTTCGGGCCGAGAAACTCGTTGAATTTGTCAGGGAAAGATTGAAAGAAAATTCTCCATAAGATTTAGATTTAGAATTAAATAGTTTTACATCGTACTGGTTTTAGGAATTTTATTTTTTATGAGTAAAGGAAGATCGGCTATGAAAGTCCTTGATGAAGGCGAAGGCGAGCTCGTTGGGTGGTACGACCCGGACGAGAATCGCGAATGGATTGCACGAAACAAAACCCCCGCATTGGTGGACAAGCGTATGGATCTTGCATCGGCGGTCTCCAAATTTGTGAAAGATGGGGATATTTTGGGGATGGGGGGTTTCGGCCACATCCGCGTGAGTTTCGCGGGTATCTATGAAATGATCCGGCAAAAAAAGCGAAATATCACTATGCTGGGCAAGACTGCAGCTCATGACATGGACGTGCTCATTGGTGGCGGTTGTGTTAGTAAAGCAGAGGTGGCGTATTCCTTCGCCCACGAGCTCCGAGGACTCTCAGCGTGTGGTCGCCGTGCGGTGGAATCTGGAACGGTCAAAGTCGTAGCGGAAATCAGCAATGGGGGATTTCAATGGCGGTTTCTCGGGGGGATGATGGGTGTACCTTTTATTCCTTGCCGTATGATGTTGGGATCCGATACATTTCGAAAATCTTCTGCCAAGGTTGTAGAAGACCCATTCACGGGAAAACCGATTTGTTTGCTTCCATCATGCAACCCCGATGTTGTTTTCATTCACGTCCCCCGCGCCGACTGTTTTGGTAACTGCCAGATTGACGGGATTCTGATTGAGGATTTCGAGCTCGCCCGGGCAGCCCGGCGTTTGATCATCACGACTGAGAAAATAATTCATAATGAAGACATTCGCAAGCATCCCGACTTGACGAAAATCCCGGGGTTCATCGTTGATGCCGTAGTCGAGGTGAAATACGGGGCGCACCCCACACTGATGCCTGACCTCTATTACTTTGATGAGGAAGTCATTGGGACGTGGCTGGAAATGTCCAAGACCGAAGAAGGAACACTGCAGTGGATGGACAAGTACGTTTACGGCACCTCAAACTTTCAAGAATACCTCCAGCTGGTGGGTGGGGAAGAGAAAATGAAATATCTCTATGATGTCGAGCATTATGAGGCGGAGCTAAAGGCGCCGTGGCTTGACAAAAAGAAAAAGTGAGGTGATTAAACTTTATGCCAGCAGCAAAACCTAGAATGAAACCTGCTACCAGACAAAAACCGACCTCAAAACCGATAGTAAAACAACCACCAACCGTTGAACATTACTATACTCAAACACACCTTATGGCAGTAGCTGCTTCACGGGTGCTCGAGGATAATAAGTCCGTGTTCGTGGGCACCGGTCTCCCCATGATTGCGGCAATGTTCGCCCAGCGCACACATGCCCCTAACCTCCTCATCATATTTGAAGCCGGCGCGGTCGGTCCCCAGATGCGCATGCTTCCCATCTCTGTCGGCGATTCCCGCACCACCTACAAGGCGATCGCTGCTAGCTCGATGCATGACAATATGTCATTCGCCCAAGCAGGTTGGCTCGACTATGGATTTCTTGGAGGTGCGCAAATTGACAAGTATGGGAATCTTAACACAACCTACATTGGGGGAGATTGGAATCATCCAAAGGTACGCTTGCCTGGTTCGGGAGGCGCGAATGATGTGGGATCTAATTGTCGGAGCACCATCATCATTATGCGGCAAGACACTCAGAAATTCGTTGAAAAAGTAACCTTCGTCACCACCCCGGGATATCTCGATGGGCCAGGAGCGCGTGAGCGTGCCGGCCTCCCAGCGGGGACTGGCCCGATTAAGGTCATCAGTCAACTGGGGGTCTATGGATTCGATGAAAAGACGAAAATAATGAAATTGGAAGCCATCCACCCGGGCGTGACTTTAGATCAGATCAAGGAAAATTCGGGGTTCGAGATCATCATCCCGGAGAACGTGCCCGAAACCACACCTCCCACACCCCAGGATGTGGCATTACTTCGCGAGCTGGATCCAACGGGAATGGCGATCGGTAAGTAATTCTTCAATTATTTTCTGGCTCGTTTTATTAAACTAAAACGGATGCTACCATACTGTCCTCATAGTCTGACTATGGCATCAGGGTGAAGGCAGTGACCAAATCAATAGCCCCCAAGACATCTTTTATGTCAATGATTGTGGCAGGTGAGTGAATGTACCGTCCCGGCACGCTGACAACCCCAGAAGGGATTCCAGCGCGTGTGAGATGGATGGCACCTGCGTCTGTTCCCCCGCTTGCAGGTGTTTTAATTTGGTAAGGAATCTTGTTCTCTTCCGCTGTTGTTATTAGGAGATCACTGACCATCTTAGAAACGACTGTGTTAGCGTCAACGAGGGTAATGGCTGGACCTTTCCCCATCCGAGATGGGCATCGCTGGGGAGGAACACCGGGCACGTCTCCTGCAGTAGTATTCTCGCACGCAACAGCCATGGTGATGTGGTATTGTTCATCCAACGCATACGCGGCTGTTCTCGCTCCCCGCGTACCCACTTCTTCTTGTACCGCCCACACGAAACATACTTGGTGGGGTAGTTCTTTCTTTGCGAGATTGCAGGCAGTTTGCACGAGAATATTACAACCCGTGCGATCATCGAATGCTTTCCCTTTCAATCGACCCCCCGGCAACTCTTGGAATCCCGAGTCTAGCGTGCAGACAGAACCAACTTTGACACCTGCTGCGTCCGCTTCGTCTTTTGTTAAAAATCCAAAATCTATGAACAGGGATTCCACGTCCATGGATTTCTTGCGGTCCTCCGCCCGTGTAATGTGTGGTGGCAATGCTCCGATTACACCATGAATCCGGGTGCTTTGTGGTTCGGCAACGACAGTTTGTCCTAAGAACAGGCGCTCATCCCAGCCTCCAATTGGTGTGAAATACGCGAATCCTTGGTCTGTGACGTGGGTAATCATCAATCCAATCTCGTCCAGGTGAGCATCGAGCAGGATTGGGGACTTGCCGGGTTCACCCATTATCGCTATCAGGTTGCCCATTGCGTCTACCCAATATTTTTCAACGATAGGTTCGATTTCAGCGATAATCAGATCGCGCACTTTATCTTCGTAACCGGATACTCCAAGGGTTTCAGACAAGCGTCGCTGGCGATCTACAACGAGACGCCGGTATTCGGCATTTTTTTGCACCATAAGCTCTTTGTGGGGAAGGAGATTAAAAAATGTAATAGTCTGGACTTTTTTAAATCGAAAAGGTCTGATTTTGAATAAACCTCAAGTGAGGGGAGTTGGCAGCATTTTCCGTACAGCTTGGAAGAATTGCTCTCCCATCGTCCCTTTGTCGATATTCCCACCTGATAACGGCATGAAGGTGTAAATTTGCTTGTTTCGCCCGATGATTTTAACCATCAAGGTACCTCGCTTGGTCTCCTTGTATACTTTTTTCAGATCTCGAATGTTTATTGACAGGTCGATTTCCCCCTCCTTGCAAGCATTCAATTTCTCCGGTGTCACTTCTAACGTGCCCTTGGGCATCTTTCCTAAAGGGGTTTCATCATCCGGCTCACCAATAATGAAGTGCCACTTGCCTGGAATCTGGATAGCAGACATAAGATCCTTATGTTTACCAAGGCAAAAAAGATGTTCTAGGGGATATTTTCACCAAGTTTTTTCCTGAGTTAAGCATCAGAACTATGACACACCTCGTGATGCCAAGATTCTTGCCTGTCGTGAGATTATGAGTTTACCTGCCATCACTATTTACCCGAAACTCGAGAAAGAAGACATCCGAATGCTGGCGGCTATCGAGCTGGGGATGCGGCGGGCAGAATCGGTGCCAGTGGAGCAAATCCGCTTTTTTTCCCGGATGTCCCTTGAAAAGGTACAGTATCACCTCGATCGCGTCCACAAGCTCGACCTCGTCATCCGGAATTCCCAGAAATTGGTGACTTATGTTATTAATTCCGTGGCTTATGACGTCCTTGCCATCCATACTCTTGCGGAACGGGGGTTCATCGCAAAGTGGGGACCCAAACTTGGCGTTGGGAAAGAAGCGGATGTCTACCGAGCACTCACCGCGAAAGACGAGGAAGTCGCGGTCAAATTCTTCCGCCTCGGGCGCACTTCCTTCCGGAATGTCAAAAAAACCCGCAAGTATATCGCGAACCGCGGGCACTAC
>MBAA01000113.1:4314-4638 GCA_001940655.1 Promethearchaeota archaeon CR_4 | reverse complement strand
CCGTCTCTCGGCTGAAAGTGAATTTGAAGCGCTTCAGAAAGTCTATGACTTAACTCCCCATACCCCGAAACCTTATGCTCAAAACCGCCATGCAATCGTGATGGGAATCATTCAGGGACAATTATTGCTCGATTTTCAGGAGCTTGCAGACCCCGTGGGTTTATTTTCCCTGATCATTGCTGACATCAAGATTTTCTACCAGCAAGCTAGGGTCATCCACGGGGATTTGGGCGAATTCAACATCCTGCTGGATGCTGATGAAAATTTACTAATAATCGATTTTCCCCAGTGGGTGCCGGCCGACCATCCGAATGCTAAAGATTA
>MBAA01000113.1:2399-4295 GCA_001940655.1 Promethearchaeota archaeon CR_4 | reverse complement strand
AACGTTTGTAATTTTTTCAAGAAAAGACATCGGGTTGACAGTGACCCGGATGCGATTTTTGAAGAAATTGTTGCTCCCCCGCTACCCCCCAAGTAAATCTTTTCATCTCTTTTGCCCGCGGACGATGAAATCTTCGATTTGGTTGACCTCAAACGGGAAAAATACACGCGTAACTCGTTTGAGGTATGAAAAAAATTCGACTGCTTCGATGCACATCTTGAGTATACTCGCAATGAATATCCCACCTCTCGATAACGCTTGAAACATCGCGTCCACGCCTTCCTTCCAGTTCGTGAGATTTTGGAACGCAGTAAAAGACACCGCCGCGTGAATGCAGCCCGGGCGGATGGGCACTGTGACAATGTCAGCAATTATACAGTTGTTTACACCACCTTCTCGAGCCCGCTTGATCATCTCTTCCGAAATATCTATCCCTACAATGGTAAATCGTCCTTCAGGGATCAATTCTCGAAGATATGTGCCAAACAACCCCGTCCCGCAACCGATGTCCAGAAGAATTTCATTTACAAGCGAATTTAAAGTCTCCGGGGAGAGACTAATGCGGAACTTTTCCCGCTGGATTGCGCCATAACGCGAATTATAAATCGCGGCACTTTCATTGTAGCGTTCCCGGATAATTTTTTGCTTTTTTTCTTCCACAGCCCAGATCACGTAGCGAAAAGGATAAATCTTTTAAAAATTGGAGTCTATTTGACATTATCCAACAAGTTACTGCTTTTTGAAGTTGACATACCGATGGAACGAAATCCACTGAAAGTCCTCAATAATTCGGTTAATGGCACGATTATGCTGAGACTCAAAGATGGCACGGAATATAAGGGCCGCCTGCAAAGGATCGACACGTACATGAATATGACGTTAGTAGACACGACCGAATTCCAAGACGGGCAACCCATTGCACGTTACGGTGAAATATTTGTTCGTGGGAACAACATTTTATTCATAAAACCAGATTAAACTACGGGGTTGGAACTGTGCCCGCAAAAGGCACTGCAAAAAGAGCTGCGAAAAAAGTTTCTAAAAAAGCAACAAAAAAGCTTACCAAAAATCCAGTCCGCAAAGGAACTCTCGGTAAATTTGTACGCATTGTGGGTTACGGGACATTTCTCACCCGGCGAACTTTTGAGCGGTATAAAAATGTGGGACTCTGCAAGGTGACTGGTTTTCGGCGAGTCCACCCTCCGCGTAGTAGTTATCCCTTCATATTACCGGCGAGCGACAAAGATGGATTTTGGGCCTTGGTTTTCGAAGTTCCGTGCGAAGAACTCCCAGGTTTTGATGCCTACGAAGGAGTGCCCGATCTCTACGAGCGAAAAACCATTTCAGTGAGTCTCAAGTCCCAAGCGGTTATTCCCGCTGACATTTACGTGCCATCAGAAAAAGCAGTTCAAGATTTCAAGCTCTCCACGATCAATGACCCTTCGGATCGCTGGCGTGAATTAATCAAGGAGAAATTACCCGATCTCTTAGTACAATATCCTGAACTCGCGGAGAGAGTGAATTAGGATATTATACAGGATTAGGATCCTCTCGTGAAGTAAATTTATACAATCTGTCATTTTTTTTGACGGGTTGGTCGACTTGTACCCCGACTGCGATTTTTTGGTCACGACTTTTGACCAGTGGCGTTTCATTCACAGGTTGTCGCTTGACCTGTAAAGATCGTACAACTTGTTTGAAATAAGTATCTGTATTGACGCCTTCGAAGCAGATTACATCCCCCACTTTCAACAGCCCCTGCGTGATGAGTACCTCTGCCGCGTGGGAGTCTGGAAAATAGGCGACAACAACCCCTGTTTCCTGACGGAAATTTGCCGACACGTTGCCCCGGGCATTCATGACGTCTTTTTCCGTGGGGCGATTGAAATAAAATCC
>MBAA01000113.1:1814-2391 GCA_001940655.1 Promethearchaeota archaeon CR_4 | reverse complement strand
ATCCCCGATTATATGCTTGTTTGAGTTGGACGATCCATGTATCTACCTTCTCTCGGGTATAGGTACCTGCCAAATAAGCATCAATGGCTTCACGATAGCACCTCGTCACGGTTTCCACGTAGTCCGGGCGGCGCATTCGTCCCTCGATCTTAAAAGCATCGATACCTGCGGTGATTAATTCGGGAATGTGCTCTATCATGCACAAGTCCTTGGCATTGAGAAAATACATCCCATCATAGTCGAATTCATTGCCCTCTTCGTCGGTCAACGTCCATTGCCGGCGACAGGGTTGGATACATCGTCCACGATTAGCAGAATCATCGGATGTTCCACACACGTCTGCAGAGAAATAGCAGCGCCCTGAAATGGATGTGCATTGTGCCCCATGAACGAAACACTCCACTTTCGCGTGCGATAGTGCCCTCTTGATCTCTGCGATTTGAACCAGTGAGAGTTCCCGGGCGAGAATGAGTCGCTCGGCTCCCAAATTTTCGAAATATTGAGCGGCCTTGATATTTGAAATCGATAATTGCGTGGAAATGTGAAAGGGAATACCTGTGTCCTTACACATCTGAAT
>MBAA01000113.1:326-1804 GCA_001940655.1 Promethearchaeota archaeon CR_4 | reverse complement strand
TCCTGCACGATGATGGCATCAATACCCGCATTATGTGCAGTCTGAATTAGATCCGCGGCTTCCGTGAGTTCGTGGTTATACAAGATAACATTCGATGCCAGGTATGCCCTCATATTGTGCTCGTGACAAAAAGACACTATTTTTGGGAGGTCTTCAGTGCGAAAGTTATCTGCTCGCATGCGCATGTTGAGAACTTCCACCCCGAAATAGATTGCGTTCGCATATCCCACTATTACATTGAGAGACTTAAAATTTTGCGCGGGCGCGAGGAGTTCCACAGGCATACGGTCTCTCCTTTTAAAAAATTGAGCTGGATATCCCGGGACGCGATAGGATTAAAAACAGGCAGTCTATCCGCTTTTTTCTAGCGACTCCAAGAAAGTAATCAAATCAGGCACATCGACTAATTTGCCTTCCCACCGGGTTTCATCCAATTTCCGTAGGAATCCAATCGGGAATGTGGTGATAAGCATCTGTGCCCCCTCTTGGGGTTTCTTGATTTCTTCTAAAGTCGTGCGTACGCTTGATTCTGCGAAAGGGAATTGCTCGCCGTGCTTTGCATATCCTACCACGTCAAAGAATTTCCCCATAGCGAGTACTTTTCCAACTCCAACATCGAGGTTATAAGCGGTTTGGCCTTTATTCACCATCGTGTGTTCCTTGATAATAATCGCGGCGCTCCCATTTGGAGGAATATTGACAACCTCGCCTTTTTGGCGAGCAATCATCTTCAGCTTTTCAATCGTTGGATTCGTTGGTGGCATTATTCCACGCTCATAATGTATAGCAAATAATAGGGGCGTAAACATATATCTATATTACGAAAAAGTTATTTTCCTATTTATGCGCCGATTTTTGGGTTTTACGAATTATCACGATACCTAAAGCGATTGCCGCGCCTAGGAAACCGAGATCATAACTTCCGATCGATGGTAAAGCGAACCTGCCAGTTCTCCAGATTTCGCGGAATGTCGTATCACCATACCCATCCCAGAAGAGGTTACCGCTCTTGAAGTCCGCGGTGGAGTTGAAGAAATCCCATGCCCAAACCACGACAGACCAGTTTGCAAGGGATTGAACGCCATCTTGAAACTCGGAGATATTATTCAACAACATCTTTGGGAAAGTGAAATTCACCCCGGTTCCTGTAATGCCAGCGACATCCGTGGCGTTGAAACATTGCGTGGCATTGTTAACTTGGGCATAGCTCAAGTAGTCTACCACTTCACCCGCTTGGTAAATATTACCGCCTAAAACTAGTTCTAAAGTAGCATTCTTGCTCTTGAGGGGAACTTGTGTCACATTAACGAACACCCGGACGCCGGCAAAACGGGTTTGGATTCTAGAGGTGTTTACGTTACCCTTGAAAATCACCACGATGGAGTAATTGTCAGTATTTTCGGATGCATTTACAGATAGGATGTCACAATAGGATGCCCACTCGGGTGCTACTTCCCACGTGATCGTGCTATCGTCTT
>MBAA01000113.1:0-249 GCA_001940655.1 Promethearchaeota archaeon CR_4 | reverse complement strand
GCACGTGCGATTGGGATCGTTATTGTCAAAAATAGGACGATTGATAGACTCACCCAAACGAAAGCAGACCGGTATCGAGAGTTCACATTGGAACTAACAACGGGTTTGTTAAAAAAGTTAACAATTACCTTTCAAAAATAAAGAATATCCTTTATATACATAGTTTTTGAGCTTAATAACGCTTGATGTCACTCGTTTAATTTTGCGAAAATTTCGTCCAGAACGGTTGTAATATTGTCCCGGCATCGC
>MBAA01000074.1:6813-13678 GCA_001940655.1 Promethearchaeota archaeon CR_4 | reverse complement strand
ATTATTTTGAGCATGCATTGAAAATTACCCCGGAAGACCCCACCTCGTGGGCAAATCTTGGAAATAGTAAGCGATACCTCAAGGATTATGCGGGGGCAGAGGCTGCGCTCAAAAAAGCCTTGGAAATCGACCCCGAATATGCCTTCGCCCTCTTTGTGCTTGGGAGGTATTATTATGACTTAGGTCACTATGACCAGGTCAAAATCTTGTATCAGCGTCTCATCGAAATTGTGCCAGAGGATAGTGAACCCCACCTGCTTTTAGGAGATGCGCTTGCCGCCTTAGGGGACTATGAAGCAGCAATCGACTCTTACGGACTTGCAATATTCCAAGATCCTAGCGATGCAATGGGATTTGCCTGTCGGGGGTGGGTCAACCTTCAGTTGCGCCGATTCTCAGAGGCAGAAGCGGATTTAAAGACAGCAGCACAATTAGATCCAGAAGACCCGTATTCGTTGCTCAATTTCGCCTACTGTCTAGCATTGGAGGGGAAATTGAAACCTGCTCGGGGGTTACTTATTAAAGCAAGTAAAAAACTCACCGGGGAAATGCCGGATCTATTATTGGACGCGAGTGAGATTGCGATCATTTTGCAAGACCCTACTCTTGCCCAGGCATTTTTAAAGCAAGGTTTAACCATAGAACCAGGTTTGAAGAAGAAGGTCGAAAAGAATAAGCTCTTCTCCAAGATTCTGAAAGACTCCTCTCCTGACGGAAAACCAATAGCGATCACTAAAGAAGACATTCCAAGAACGCTTGGACGCGTGGTATCTCTCTCCGAAATCAATCGAATCGAGTTCCTCACGGAACTCCAACAAGGTTTTACTCGCGTTGAAAAGGTGCTTGGATCGAGCATCATCCAATTATGGGAGGAATATGAAACACGGGACGGGGCGGTGACTGCTCTCGGGGAAGAAATAACTGGCGCTCAAGAGCAGAAGGAGATTCTCGCTAATGTCAAATCGGTTGAAAAATTGTCAGAACTAACCGCCCGCCTGAAAACTCTCGAGAAAAAGCAGGACGAAATTAGGAAGCAAGTGACTGCCATTCTTGACAAATTAGTCGACCAAATCTCGTCATTAAATGTTCATCTGGATGACTGCGAAGCTTATCTCGCAGAACACCTCGATGAGGGTTGGGACTCCTTCAAACCTACCTATGATAAGTTCACCGCGAGTTCGATCTCAGTCGATGACCTCGTTCGGAAGGGTCTCCAGGATATAGGGAAACAATTCCTGAAGATTCTCGCTGGTAGGGTCGGTGGTGGGTGAGAGGTCAAAAAAATAAAAAAAATTAAATATGAGCATTTAACCACTGGACAACGTCTTTATAGACTTCATCCCGGTTAATCTCATTAAACATCTCATGTCGCGCACCCTCGTAAAATTTCTTGGTTACGTCCTTGATCCCAAGTTTTTTATAGCGGTTGAATAGTTTAGTGACTCCCTTGGTATTACTCCCCACAGGATCAAGCATTCCAGAATACATATAAATCGGCAAATCTTTCGGAATTCTTGCCTCATTTGTCTTTTTCCAGATTGTTGATAGTCCGGTTAAGAACTCCACGTAGAAACTGGTCGGGCACACGAACCCGCACCACGGGTCGTCCACGTATTTTTTCACCTCGACTTCGTCCCGGGAGAGCCAGTCAAACTTGGTCTTGGCGGGTTCAAAGAATTTGTTGTATTTACCAAAGAAATTATTGTCCATTTTCACGCCGAGAGCATTGGGCCCTAATTTTTTCACGTCACTTTTTGCCATCATTTTCCCTAATGCGAGAATGAGTTTTGACATGAAACCGTTTGTACCGCTCAAGATTGCCCCTTTGAGCTCCTTCCCATATTGCTGGATGTATTCTTGAGCCAAAAAAGACCCCATCGAGTGACCGAGGAGAAACACTGGCAAACCGGGATTTTCCTTCTTAATGATGTCGGTCAGTTGCTTGAGATCCTTGACCATACTTTCCCATCCACCAGGGCCCAGCTGCCCTTTTTTGTCGAGATCCTTCGCGGTCTTGTTGTGCCCTCGATGGTCATTAAGATAGACCACATATCCCGCTTGCGTGAATTTTTCTGCGGGACGCGCGTATCGAGCCCCATGTTCCACCATTCCATGAGCGATTTGAAGGACTGCTTTCACTTCTCCATCGGGTGCCCACTTATAGACGAAAATGTCTATTCCATCATGATCCTTAAATGAAAACGTAGATGATTTCATAGCATTACCTCGTGTGTCCTTTAAATTTCAAATTCTTCGGCTTTTCTTTAACATCATTAGATGAATTGGGATAAAACTTATTTGGTTGGGGGAACTTCTCTTCTTATTCTTAATAGACCGTTCCACGGGCGGGTGGTCTAGCTAGGATCGTGGCTTTCTGCCAGTTCCCTAGATTGGTATGATAGCAGGTTTGGGACCTGTTGGTCGGGGGTTCAAATCCCTCCCCGCCCATCTTTTTCAAGTCTCCCGTATTTCGAAGTAACCATATACCTTTATTTTCTTAGCCACTAAGGGATCTATGACGGTTTTTGACTCATACGAGTAGACTTTATCCTACGAACAACGAGTGCGCTCCGATTTCGCAGATCGTGCTACCAGCAAGACAAGGGAAAGCGTGTGAGAATTTCACCTGCTCCTCTCAAAGTTGGAAAATGTCGGGAGGTTAGCTCGCATGAACGACATCATCCTCATCGTCATTTGCCTATTCGTTCTTTCGCTGACCATCATCACGTTTTCCAAGGAAAACACGGACTATATCAGCATTAGCGTCATCGGCGCAATTACATGCGTGGCTTTAGTAATGTTCCTAAGAGAGCCCTTAGACTCGTCGGATTCCTCCCCATTCGATGTCCTTGGCACGATAGACATCAAAGCGATGATTTTCGTGTTCTCCATGCAATTCGTCGTGACGGTTATCGACCAAGAGAACGTCTTCCAGTACGTGACCGTGAAAATGATCCGGTGGACGAAGGGCAACCAGCGCAAGTTTTTCTACGTGACCTGCATTCTGGGCACCCTTATGACGGCGCTAGTAGGGGATGTTATCGTTGCGCTCATCTTCGTGCCACTCATCATTAAGACCTGCCGCATCCTCGAGATCCCGTCCGGCACCTATACCCTCGGGCTCACCATTAGTATCATTACCGGGCTCGTCATGACCCCCTTTGCCTCGGGTGAGAACATCATCGTGGCTTCGGCGTTCGACTTGGACGTGGGATTTTTTGCCGTGTATCTATTGCCCCTCGCGCTCGGACTTATGTTCCTGACGGTCGTCCTTCTCGATCATTTCACCCTCCGGAAAGAGGAGAAAGTCGCAGAGGAGCGAAAATTACTCCTCCTCGACCTACTGGACGCGTCCGTGGTCATTGGGGATCACTGGAAATTTTACATTGCCAGTATCGGATTTATCGCGTTATTCGTGTGCCTCTTTGCATTTCCTGCTAACATTATTCCCCCTTTTGTTTTTGCGCTCGTGATTGGGGCGATTTTGGTGATGATCACCGGCAAAAAAATGACGAACATCTTCAAGCACATCCAGTGGGACGTGATCTTCTTCTACATTTGCTTGTTCCTCATCATCGGGTGCCTCGTAGAACTGGGATTGATGAATATGATCGCAGATGGAATCTCTTTAATTATCCAAGGGAACATCGTCGTGGCGTCCATCCTCGTGCTGTTACTCGCGTGCGTGGTCACCACGCCCTTGCTCAACTCGCCCGTGATCCTGATGTTCATCCCCATCGTCAAGGATCTTGCCGCGGGAGGATTACCATTGTATCCTCTCGTGGTTGCAATGATCATTGGTGTCATACTCGGCGGACTCATGCCACAAGGATCCACTTGTGAAGTGCTAGCCCTCGACATTTCCAAGAAATTTAACGTGCCCAATTTGTCCTACAAGCGCATGCTCAAGGTTGGGGCGGCCTTTGGCGGGATCAACATTGCAGTGTGCTTGGTGTTCGTGACCATCCTGAGTTGCTTCTTCTTGTAATGTAATCAGATTCAATCGGGAGAAAAGATGGCCGGATCCCGCAAAGGCGTGTTTTTTACAAGGAAAGAATTAAAGTGTTTTCAAGAACCTCGATTATACTATCAATGGAGCGATGAACGCAATATTCAGCACGAGAAACACCGTGCTTATCAAGAGTGGCAACAACATTATTGCAGGGCCATATCTCGACTTGTACAATTCACTTTTCCGGCGAGTCAATGCAAAAATCAAGAGATTTAAAGTAATCGGTATGCAAGGCAGAATCAACGAAACTCCTAATAATTCATCCTTGTTCCCGAAACGATCTGGAAGCCCGCTAATATTATAATGAAGTGGTACGATGTCTGGTAAATTGGGGTATGTAAGAAAGAGGAATACAAAAAATATTCCCATCTCAACGAACACCGCGATGAAAAACATCCTTGACAATAGAACATACTTGCGAGCTGTATTTTGCTCAGTTACTAACGGGGGTGCATTGTTAATGGTTGTTTCAACGATCCTGCTAGCTTTTTGCTTTATGTTGGTGATGAACTGTTCTGGATTCTCAGGTGTGATCCCGTAACAATTTCCAGTAGAAGTCTTTAGGATGACGAGATTTGTTAGTTTAGTAGCAAATAGCTTAATTGGCATAAAGGCGCCATCCAATAGCAACCTGAATGCCCCATATAAGTGGTTTGGGATGCCAACTCCGGCAGTCCTGATGCCATCGAACCGGTTTTTGCTAGGAGTGCCGATTGAAACGATCGTGGCAAGAGGTATGACTGTTTTGAAGAATGCCCAGCGCAGGATCAAGCATTCGGGAGATAAAATATAGGCCATCGAGTAATACCCGTAGATCACCGTGCAGAAGATGCAAAGAAAAACAGTAATGGCGAGAATACTGATGATGGTTATTGCTACATCCAAAGTGCTGATGATAAGGAGGATAAACACGGCGGAAAGAATTCCTAAAACCAACAATGAAAATAGAATTGAATATTTGCCCCCGTTTGATGCAGCAGGTTTAAACGCGAGAATCTCATTTGAATGCATCGTGTTTCCCCGATAGACTTGGTTAATTTCTCGCTTTTCTTGTTTTTAGGTATGTTCCTCATTGATCTTCCATTTTTAACACTATTTGTCAAACCTTTAATTTTTAAACCTAGCAAAATCCTCGAGATCCTGGCGGGTTCGTATATTTCATATCTGGTCATTCATATCAAGATGGGCACGCTTCTTATGCCATATACGTGGGTGGAAATTTTCATTACTGCCTGAAGTCTGGTTCTATCACCTAATTCCGTGCTTTGTCTCGTGATTTTTTTCCCTCTAATGAATTTTGTGCGGGAAACCCAAACGCCAAGTGGAAACTCTTGAAACCGAAAAAATACCCTCCATAGTTTTTTGGTTATCCAAATTCGTTAATCCTAAAAAGGCGATCCGCATTAGACCCCATATGAGCTTGTCTCGTAGATTAGAGTATGAAAAACGCATCAAACACCTCAAGGAATTAGAAGGAAAAACCTCTGATCCCGCGAAAAAACGGCGTTATAGGAAACAACAGGAGGAACTGGAAAGAGCGCTTAAAGGTCACAAGAAGACAACGTAAAATTTATGGTGTGAGAAGAGTAATTATCTCCTATTCTGTGTTTAAATGATAATTATGGGGAAAAAACGAAAGATCGTGGGTTTATGCATTGTAATCGTGAGTGGTGTCGTACTTACAGCAATCATTTTTCTTTTCTCGCAAAATTACTATGATCCGGGGAATTCCAACACACCTGAATTCAGCCTCCCGATTGCACCAACGAATATTTACAAGGTCACGGGGATTCAGCGATTTAATAGAACCCTAAACCACACCGGATTTGATTTCAAGCTCGAAAATGACACGAAGATTGTCGCACCCATTGGGGGGAAAATCACGGAGATCAACTATCACGAGATGAGCAATAACCTCTGGATCGTGGACGTCTTTCTCCGAATCAACCCTGCTTGGGGTATGTTCATCGCATTCGAACCATGGACTTACACCGAGTCCGTAGCAATCGCGCAAAAAACCAATATCTCCGCCTATATTCGTGTAGGGCAGGTCGTTGCAGAAAACCAAACCCTCGGGTGGCTTCTGCCTGTCAATGGTAGCGAGTTTCCCCACATCCACTGGAGTGTATTTCAGATACCAAATAATAATTGGTTCGTGAATGATGGCGACAGGGTGAATCCGTACAATTATTGCTCTACTGCAGCGAAGAGCGTGATGGATAACCTATGTGCAACGTTGTGGCCATGTATTCCCTGTTAAAGGAATGTCCCTCCCGATGCTAATTGAGGAGCTACACTTTTTTTTTAAAATCCTCGAAATCCTTTGCATCATATTTCGTAATTTTTCGAATTCGGAATATATCGAATTCGATAGACTTTAAATACTAGTATTGCCTATGATAAGATAAGCAAGAGACTAACGGTGACTCGAATGTTCTTCTACGGAAAAACCTTTACCGATCTAGATGGCAATCGACAACGGCTGAAACCCATCGATTTCCAAGTGCTTTCCCTTTTGCAAGAACAGGACAACGAGGGGATGACCGGTTATAAGATTATTGAAACCCTCAGGGAACGGTTTAAAGGCCTTTGGACGCCTTCTGCCGGAACGATCTTCCCAGTCCTCAAGCGCCTGAATGATGATGGGTTGATCACCAAAGAAGGTACGGCAGTTGGGGACCGGTCCGCAATGGTTCACAAAATTTCCGAACAAGGACAAGCGGCGTTAAAAGGGCAAATTTCTGAGGATACCGAACAAGAGCTCAAGTTCATTGGGAATTACCTCCAGCAAATCTTTCGACACGGGCCAGTACCCCACCGATTCATACGTGTAGCCAACTTTCTTGACCATTT
>MBAA01000074.1:5629-6779 GCA_001940655.1 Promethearchaeota archaeon CR_4 | reverse complement strand
CCTCCTCAAGTAAATCTACCCCCCGAAGTAGCCGAGAAATATACTGAAATTTTTAACCGCCTTATGGCAAAGTTCCAACGGTTTGACCCCTCCGTGGTCTGCCATTGCAGCTCACCGCCCCCACCCCCGCCTCCGGGTCAACCGCCATTCAAGCTCCCGCCTATCAAACCTCCGCGGATCCCTCGCGAACGACGTCCTAAAGAAGTCAAGGGACGACCGATCCCGGTCGAGGGAGATGACGACAAAGACGGGTAATAACCACGAATATCCACAACATTGGTGAAAAAAGATGTGTGACGACATAGGTGCAAAGTGCCATGGTTTCGAAGGGATGCCGTTCATGCGGCACTTTTTACGCGGTATCCCTATGGTATTTGGCGAATGTGGTTCCGATTGCCCCTTCCCACCCGGCCCGCACGCGGTCAAGTGGGATGGCGATCAGGTGACCATCCAGATCCCCGTGCCGGGATTTGGCAAAGACGAGATCGACCTCGAGGTAAAAGATCAATACCTCAAGGTCTCAGGACACAAAAAGGGAGTCGAAGTAGCAAAGACAGAATCCACCCCTGAGAAGTCAGAAGACCAGAGTCCATCGGAATGCTGTGAGGGCCCGCAACACAGGTTTCACGGTTTCCCAAGAATGAGATACTGGACTCGAGACAAATTCCACTTCTTCGTGCCTATCCCCGCTAGTGCTGACGTGGATGGGAATGTGAAGGCCCGCGTGGAAAAGGGAATCCTCTACGTGACCTTCCATAAGCGCCCGGAGAAAAAGCTTCCCGTCGAGTAATTATGGACATAAATTCCAAATCTTTTCCTTTTTCTATAACTTTGGAAAAATCTTGCGTATTCAACAAAACTGGGTAAACAGCGAATCAATTATGAAAACCGCGATAGTTTACGTGTCGTACCACCACAAAAACACGGAAAAGATAGCAAAGGAAATGGCTTTGGTGCTTGGTGCAGATCTAAAGAAAGTCGGCGAGTTTAATCCGAGCGAACTGGCCGAGTATAACTTGATAGGTTTTGGGTCGGGAATCTACATGGAAAAGCATCATAAAAGCCTACTTGCGATGGTGGTACACTTGCCCACGTTAAACAAGAAGGCGTTTATTTTATCTACGAGCGGAAGAAGACACGCGATGCCAAG
>MBAA01000074.1:5513-5617 GCA_001940655.1 Promethearchaeota archaeon CR_4 | reverse complement strand
AGAATCGTTTAAACCCGTGAATTTTTTTTCCCAATTTCTTCTTAGGCCTGTTTTGCGTGTTAGTTCGCCTTAGTGCTTTTACCGAAGTTACCTTCCACGGGGTT
>MBAA01000074.1:0-5493 GCA_001940655.1 Promethearchaeota archaeon CR_4 | reverse complement strand
CTACCCGGCAAACTACGGTGTCCCCGGGTTGTATAGGCCCAATACCAGCGGGAGTGCCCGTTGCGATGATGTCTCCAGGCAGGAGGGGGATGCGAGCGGAGATAAACTCAACCAACTTTAGGATGGGGTGGATCATCTCCCGGGTATTGCCTTGTTGGCGCATGACATCATTCACCCGGCATTCAAGCGAGAGATTGGATGGATCCAACTCCCTTGCCGGCACCACGATGGGGCCTATCGGGCAGAAAGTAGCAAGGCTTTTCGAGAGAAACCAGGGATAGCATTTACTCTTGAGAATTGCCTGCAAGTCCCGGGCAGTAACATCGTTCAAGACCGTGTACCCAAATATAACAGATGCAGCATCGGCTGCGCGTATTTGCCAGGCGGACTTGCCGAGGATTACCGCCAACTCCACCTCGTGATCCACACGCCCGAACGAACGACCCGGGTGGAGAATCGGTTGTCCATTCTGGATGAGGGAACTATATGCTTTAGCAAAAAGGAGGGGTTCTTCTGGTGCAGCAGAACCCATTTCCTTGGCGTGTTCCACATAATTCTTCCCGAGGCAGATGATCTGGGGAGTGCTGATGCGTATAGCGAGCGACTGCCCTTTGACAGGAAGCAGGACGGACCCGATCACTGGTTGGACAGGGATGTGTTTGGGATTCTCAATCAATTCGAGCGGCATATATATCCTTCCAATTCAGAAAAGTGACTTGCCTACCACCGTTTTGTCAGGCGTGCGCCCTATCAGCTGGAGGAGGGTGGGCACGATGTCCGTGGTTTTGCAGAATGGGACATCGCATTGCGGGATGCTCGGACTCCCCCCCAAAACCAACGGAACCATCATATCGCGTTGGGATCCGACGTCGTGGGAATACACGTGATCGTTCACTGTGCGCCCGTGTTCATAATTGTAGCACGCTTTTCCCAAGGTACTCACGATAAAGTCACCCGCACGGCGATTTTTAAAATACCGGGGGAGTTGGTCGACCAGCATTGCCCCCCAAGGCAAATGGTGGGTATGTGCGAGCCATTCCTCAATATTGTGGTACTTATTGTCCAGCAATCGTTGCGCGACTAAATCCTTGTTATACTCAAGGGGATCCTCGTTTTCAAAAGTATATTTGACCTGTTGACTTTTACCGTGCCCCTGCCATTCGATGAGTCCGTGGCAGAACACCTCACAGTTTTTCCGAATGACCCGGATTTGACCCCGGTCTGGGGAAGAACTGTCAAGCGGGTAATAAAGTAATTCCACGTCTTTAATCTTAAAAACCGCTTCATATAAATTGATTTTCTGAGACCCATAATGCTCCAGCTGGTCGTTGGTGGGATGCTCGTGCCAGCTATGTCCTGGAAAGTTGAAAAATCCCAATCCTCCAAAAGCGATGTCATGATCTCCTTGCTGAGTCTTGGGGTCGTATGGTCGGAGCTTGTATGCATCCAACCACGGATCTAATTGTCCTGCTCTTTCAGCCTTATAATTCCCATGATCAGAAGTGACGGCAATTGCAGTGGACTCATAATAACCCAGGTTTTTTAAGCCTTGAATGAGCTCCCCGATATAAACGTCGCACTTGAGGAGTTCTTGCGCATACAAATCGCTATCATACCCTTTCACATGCATGATTGCATCCGTTCCAGGCATCCACCCTACCGAAACCACCGGGACTTCGTTGGTTTCGAAGAAGTGTTTCGGGTGCTCGAAAGCGTCTAATATCGTGCTAACAATGCTGCGATGCATTTTCCACATTCCCCCTCGTAATAGCATATAGTAGAATCCCAGTGCGTATGCTCCTCGCTTCGTTTTTGGTCGCACGCAGTGGGCACCGCGATTTGGAAATTGGAACACAGATAGAGAATTTCCTTCTCCGAATTGCTCAAAGATTGTGCGCGCCCCGGTTCCCAAATCTTCATTCTCATAGTAGAGATTAAGGGAGGAATAGTTGCGTAACGTAATTGGATGAGTGTCCCGGCCCACCCAATGATAGTGAGGAATACCGTGCCCTTCGATCGCATAATTCCCCGAGTAAGCCCCCGTCAACATACCGGGGTGCGTGGGTAACGTCACGGCGGGGTAAGCGGTACAACATAATTCGCACTTGATCCCCTGCTCGCCAAGCTTTTGGAGGTTTGGCAACTTTCCCGCCTTGTAATATTGGAAAAATTGTGTCGCAGCGACATCATCGATGATGAGAAGGATGAGATGATTTACACTCGTCATTTAAACCAGTTTCCGCATTATTTCCACTGCGGGGAGAGGATAATTCTAGAGAAACTCGACCTCTTTACGGCGTACGCTCTCGACTTCTCCGCTATCCCACTCACATTGAATCCAATCCTCGCCCTCCAATTTATACGCGAAAGCCACTTTACCCGTGTCCCCGATTTTCACGGGAAAATTCGCCTCTGCTCCGTCTAAGGAGATGAGTTTCACGCGCTTGCTCTTATCTCGCGTGTCCATTTCAGTACCGCCGTCAGCCATATGTCTCCACTACGTAAATAGTAGCAACCATTTTTCAACATATTGGACATTTTTTCAGATTATGTCCATCTCAATACGACTTACAATTCCTAAAACAATACCATTAAAGTGTTGACGTCAAATCAGAGTGAATTTATTGCACGCTAAATTCTGAGGAATAAATTTTTGAGAGAGTAAATTCGAATGCATATCAATAAATATTGGAGCTATGTAATCGGCATTTCAGGATGTGTTTTTGGAAATTGTGCTTATTTCACCTGTTTCTTCATTTCCTTGTCACTCTTTTCACCACCCCCGCTTAGTCCCTTGAATAATTGGATAAGTGACTTAGGTTATTCGCTTCTAAATCCCCGGGGGGCAATCTGGTTCAACATTGCGAATATCTTATCAGGCATAGGGATGACACTCTACTATGTCGGGTTCAGGGTGTGGTATACTGAGGAAGGAAAGCAGAACCTCCTCATTAAATTAACTCAAATTGCGGGATGTGTGAATGCGTTAACTATTGTAATGTTGGGCATCTTTCCAGAAGATCAGGTAGACCTTCACAGTTTCTGGGCAGGTATATTCTTTAACGTCAACTTTGTGGTTTTCCTATTAACATTCTTGGCATTTCGATCCCACCGCCAGATTCCCAAATGGTTTGCGTTATATAGTCTCGTCGTTGCCGGGATTAACCTCACGTTCATAATTTTAATGGATTTCCACTTATTCTGGTTGGAATGGTTGACGGTATTCACTGGAATCCCGTTGGGGGGTTTATTTCTCGTAAAATTCATCATTTCCTTTAGACAAGAAAAAATGAAACAAGATTTTTCAATGACAAAATGAAGGGAAATAGTATATTTTTTTAACAGTAATTAAGACAATGGTTAAATTTTGAGTGCAGCTCGGAAACCTTCGCTTATGGCTTCTTCCATCGTCCGGGGTTTCTTCGAGTCCCCGATGTTGATGACGGTCTGGACGAGATTTTTCGTTTTAATGTGGTCATAGACTTCTTTATCCGCGGAGACGCCCGCAGCAACGACCACGTTTGTTACATTTGGGATTATTTCTGTCTTACTATCTGCGTTCTGGAACCGTACGTAATCATCCGCTATTTCCTGTATCGTAACTTGTGTGTATGATTTAATGCCAAGCTTTTCCAAAGCTTTCAAGAACGTCCACCTAGTGGATCTCCCGATGGACACCCCAAGCCGTGGAAGCATCTCGAGGATGGTCACTTCACGTGGGCCCCGGAACGTCATCGTCATCGCCTCGCCCGGATCGAGTCCTTCATAGAAGGCAAGGAAGTGGGCTGCATCGAGGCCAAGTGCCCCCTTCTGGGCAATGGTGATGGCAGCTTCTACCCCGGTTCCGCTCCCACCGAGGATGACAACATTTCGCCCGAGGGGAACTTCATCCCAGAGGGCATCCGGGGCTGTACATACGAGAGGTTTGTCAATGCCGGGTATAGACGGCATCTTGGGAATTGATCCTGTCGCAATGATCGCTACATCTGGTTTGAAGGCATTCACAACATCATCGTGAAAGGGAGCATTATAGCGAACTTCAACGCCGAGTTTTTTAAGTTGACGCTCATAATAATGTGGAATCTCGAGAAAACCTTCCCGCCCGGGGGGGGAAGCGGCAAGTAGGACTTGTCCGCCGAGCTTGTCTCGTTTTTCCAAAAGAAGAACAATATGTCCACGCTCGGCTGCAACCTTGGCTGCTTCGCAACCCGCGGGACCTCCACCGACCACGAGGACTTTCTTTTTCGCTTCAGTGGGTTTCACGAGTAGAGTAGCTTCCTTACCAGCGCGGGGGTTTCGAATGCAACACACGGGTTTTATCTCAAATACGTTATCAAAACAACCTTGATTGCACCCGATACACTTCACAATATCATCAAGACGGCCTTCTTTGACCTTCTGGGGGAAAAAGGGGTCAGAAATGAGCGTCCGCCCGATAGCTATGCAATCGGCATAACCATTCCGGAGAATGTCTTCAGCAATAAGAGGGTCATTGATGCGGTTAGCTACAAAAACCGGCACGTTCACTGCTTTCTTAATGTTGGCAGACAAGAAAGCAAATACCCCGGGGGGCACCTCCGTAGTAATTTGGGGAACTTTAGTTTCGTGCCATCCCCCAGTGATTGAGATCGCATCTAACCCCTTCTGGACGAGCAGGGGGGCGATGGCAGCTTTGTCCCGGAAACGGTTGCTTCCCTTCACGAAATCATCCCCAGACAGGCGCATCCACACGGGGAAATCGGAACCCACCGCTTTCCTCACGCTCGTAATCACTTCTTGTGGAAAACGAACGCGATTCTCGAGAGACTCTCCATAGTCGTCCATTCGTTTATTCACTACCGGTGAGAGGAATTGATCAATAATGTATCCTGCACTCCCTAAAATCTCCACTGCATCGAACCCGGCATCTTTAGCGCGCTTTGCTGCGTCTCCTTCGGCAGTTACGACTTCGGCGATCCCCTCCTTGGTTAAGGCTACAGGAATTTGTTTGGAAAAGCGATTATACTCGGCAGATGAGGACACAGGTTTTTCCCCGGTCATTTGCTCGAAAGAATAGCGACCTGCATGATAAAGTTGGGCGGCCACGAGACCGTCAACTGCATGAATGGCGTCCGTGAAGTTTTTCAACTTGGGGATGTAATCATCGGAGAAAATGGAGAGCATCATAGCTAATCCCATTCCCCGTTTCTCTACGGCTATTCCCCCCACCACGATCATCCCAACGCCCCCCTTTGCCCGCTCCACGTAAAAATCCGTGAGCTGGGGGGTAACATATCCATTATCGGCCATATTCAGGTGCATTGCGGGCATTACGATGCGATTTGGTAAAGTGATGGAGTTAATCTTGATAGGTTTGAACAGTTCTGTGATCCTTGGCACAAACATCCCTCGATTTTTCTTCAAATAAGTTGAAAGGAAAAAATGGTTTACTTCTTGAGTCTACAAGATTTCTTTCCTTGAGAAGGTTTATAACAGTTCTCCTATGAGTCGCAT
>MBAA01000175.1:9468-9622 GCA_001940655.1 Promethearchaeota archaeon CR_4 | reverse complement strand
CTTCCATCGCTGCGGAGATGTAGAGCGTGTGCCCAGCGGCTGCACCACTCGTAAATTTCATCGCGCATCCTTGGAGATTTCCCTCCGGTATACTCGCGATCCGGAGCGCTGCCGGCACCTCCGCCTCGCTGTCAGCGAGTCTCGCAGCCATCGA
>MBAA01000175.1:9282-9396 GCA_001940655.1 Promethearchaeota archaeon CR_4 | reverse complement strand
CACGCTCCTCGAGGGTTAGTCCGGCATACATGTCCCCGCTGCCGCCAGGCTCCAGTGCGTCAACGATTTTGGGGAACTTGTCCTCCAGCACTCGCATTGCATGAGCCTGCACCA
>MBAA01000175.1:8617-9200 GCA_001940655.1 Promethearchaeota archaeon CR_4 | reverse complement strand
CTCCCTGTAGCGAATTCAATCGTGCCCGCTAACATAAAACCTGTCATCGCAGGCGCGCTCGCAGCATTCTCAATGCCCGAAACCGCCATGAGGCAATGGAAGAACCGCCCTTCGTACTGTTCCGCTGGCGGGAAGTAGAAGGAGAACAGGCAATCGGTACCTTCGAACCCTCCGTGTACGTAGCGATGGCGAACCGGCTGATCACGCCACTCGTCCAGATCTATATACGGTTTATCGTACTGTTTATCCCTCGATCCAGTCGGCCAAACCATCTTGTACTTCTTATTCATTGCTATAAACCTCTTTTTCCAGTACTCCATCGATCAATTAGGTAATCATTTTTCTCGTGGTTCAAAAATAGCAAATATCATATATATCAACCTTCCTACGTTAATGTGCCAAACTCTAATGAGGTGAACAAAGTGGTAACTGCACAAGATACATTTGACTATATGGCAAAGGTGTTCAATAAAGACCAAGCGTTGAAGCTGAAAGAGAAAGTTGTCCTCCAGTACAACGTTCTCGGACCTGGAGGAGGCACGTGGCAGATTGTCCTCGAAAACGGGGAGTTTAAGCTCACTCC
>MBAA01000175.1:8359-8568 GCA_001940655.1 Promethearchaeota archaeon CR_4 | reverse complement strand
GAGTCTTTCCTAGGGCTCCACACTGGAACCCTTTCGCCGATAAAAGCCTACACCTCGGGTAAGATAAAATTCTCCGGGTCCCGGAAAATCATTCAGGAAGTAGGCAAGATATTTCCCCTCGGGAAGAAAAAATAACCCTGCTCTTTTTTTACCTTTATTTTTTTGACTTCAACTAGAATTAACATTACTTTCTACCGCACCGTCGACCC
>MBAA01000175.1:7308-8260 GCA_001940655.1 Promethearchaeota archaeon CR_4 | reverse complement strand
TCACTACAACGTATTGGCCCTTAGTCAATATTTATTTAAAAACCTTCACGGGCCTGCGGATTAATTTTCCTGTATTTTTCGCGTTCTCAATGTGCATCGCAGAAATTTATGTGGTGTGGTTGGTTTTCCATTTTTTTTACAAAAAAGTAGGTGCTATACACGTAAAACCGGCAAAATATCATGTTATTTTAACAATCATAATTATAGGGTTTTCGACTTCCTCTTTAGCATTATTATTATGGATTGCACAGGATGATATTCTTTCTGGTTTTCATTATTTTGATTCTACGACCATTATTGCCAGTCTTGTAATAGGAATTGTCCTCATTATCTTGGTTTATCCCTTGGTAAAACGCATAAGTCAGCTTCCAAAACGCGTGAAAAAGATTCCTGTTCGGAAAGATATTGCGATTGACCAACAAAAACGGCATCTGACTCGGCGGATTGCACTACTTATGGTATTTACGGTATATTTTATTGGATTTACCTTCCCACTATGGGATTTACCCGCCAATGTAATCACCGGGCCCTTACCACCGAAACCACTGTTAATTGCTCATCGGGGCGCATCGCAGTTAGGCCCGGAGAATACTATTGAGGCCATCACTACCGCCCTTGATTTTGGCATTGTGGGGTGGGAAGTGGACGTGCGGATTAGTATCGATGGAGTCCCCTTTTTGATGCATGATGACTGGCTTTGGCGCACGACGAATATTGGAGATATCTTCCCAACTCGTGCGTGGGAGTACGCTTCCTCATTTACCTGGGTAGAATTACAACAATTGAATGCAGGATCGTGGTTTGTGAGGGAAGATCCATATGAAAATATAGCCAAAGAATTGATTGGGGAGGACCGCGTTACGGCCTATGAAACAGCCAAAATTCCTTCCCTCGCCCAAGTCCTGAATTTCACGCGTGATCACGGCCTTATTTTGAACGTGGATTGGAGGTA
>MBAA01000175.1:0-7272 GCA_001940655.1 Promethearchaeota archaeon CR_4 | reverse complement strand
TTTTTCCCTTTGTTATGAGATGATTGCTGCTGCGAATATTACTGCTGGCGCGTGGATTATGGACTTAGATCCTGCTGATTTCGCGGCCCTCCCGCCACCTGTTTCAAAGATCGTTCTTATGGAACGAGGGGCTATCGTCTATCCCACAGTAGATGCCTTCCGTGCGACCGGCAAGGAGATGATCAATGCTCCCAACGACTTCCTCAATATCTTTTACCGGTCATACCAAACCGCGACAATCCCGTTGAACGTGTATGGTGTCAATACCGCCTGGCGTTTTTCCCACGTGTGGTGTCTCGGCGCAGATTACGTGACAACGGACGCCCCCCACTTATTTGAAGGAATGACGGAACCTGACGGGTGGATGACTTCCACGGAGTATTACACGTGGATACTCCCAATTTGTTTTACAGGGATTGTTATTGCGGTGATTATTTTTCCACTTGTTTGGCGACATTTTACACAGGAACACCCGCCAGAGTAGTACACTCACACTGGAAGCAACCTTTTAAAGGATCAGTGGCAAGAAATTTAGTAATGAGTCGCGTTGCAGAGTTTCTGAAGGATCCCGTGAAGGTCTTCGAGCTCGATTGGGCAGACGTTACGAAACGGATAGTGACCTTTATTAAAGCCCATGTGCCCGGGAACGCAGTTCTTGGCATGTCGGGGGGGGTTGATTCGTCCCTCGTTGCCACCCTCGCGGTAAAGGCCTTAGGCAAAGAAAAATTGCATTGCATCCTCATGCCGACCAAGAGCAATACAATGCTGGACAAACAATATGCCCTTAATGTCATTAACCAGTTGGGATTGTCTCACGAAACCATTAACATCCAAACCATCCTGGAATCGTTTGAGGCGCAAGATCCCTATGCACGGGACTTTGCCCTGAACAATCTCAAACCCCGTATTCGGATGTCCCTGCTCTACACCTATGCCAATACTAAAAATGCTCGCGTACTCGGCACGAGTAATCGATCCGAGTGGATGGTGGGATACTTCACGAAATACGGAGACGGGGGGGCGGACCTCGAACCTATCACGGGATTGTACAAACAGCAAGTCTTTCGTCTAGCACGATTCCTTAGCGTGCCCCAGGAAATTGTCGACCGACCGCCGAGTGCAGGTTTATGGGCGGGGCAGACCACGGAAGGGGAATTAGGTATCTCCTATCTCAAGCTCGACCAGATTCTCTACGGTACGGAACTCGGGTGTTCCGAAGATGATTTAATGAAGACCTGCGGGGTCACGGAACAAGAGATCGAGCTCGTACAAAAAAAGGTCGCGAATAGTGCCCACAAGAGAATTTTACCCCCCTGTTTTACTCTTGGTTCTTAATTTTACACATAAAAAAAAACTGATATTCTCAATTGAAGAGGACTCCTCATGGATTTTCCCCCCGTATTCTGGGAATTGGCGACCGACTGGTACCAAATCTCGATGCTGGGGGGATATTTTCACCACAAGAAAGTCGACCAGATTGCCGTATTTGACTTGTTTTACCGCCAACTGCCCAATCATCGAGAATTCATCATTACCGCAGGATTGGAACAAGCAATCGAATATTTAACCCGCCTGCGGTTTGATCCAGAAGCCATCGAATTCATCCTTGCCCACCCGGCTTTCAAGCAATATCCCGACCCCGAAGGTTTTCGGGCATACTTACAGGCTTTCCGGTTCACCGGTACCGTCCTGGCAGTTCCTGAAGGGACTCCCGTAGCGCCAAATGAACCGATCCTCGAAGTGATCGCCCCACTCGGGCAGGCTCAACTGGTTGAAACTTATTTGCTCTGCGTAATTGGGCATCAGAGTATCGTAGCCTCAAAAGCAGCTCGCATCGTGCAGGCCGCCCAAGGAAAGGTCGTAATAGATTTCGGGACTCGCCGCGCCCACGGACGCGAGGCAGGGTTACTGGGTGCCCGGGCGGCATACATCGCGGGTTGTTCAGGCACCTCGAATGTCCTCGCAGGGATGTTGTTCGGTATTCCGGTTGTTGGTACCCAGGCACACTCGTGGATCCAATCCTTCCCCACGGAGTTGGACGCCTTCCGAGCCTATGTGGAGACGTATCCGGATAATAACACTCTCCTCATTGATACATACGACATCGCGGAAGGTACCCGCCACGCGGCCCAAGTCGGCAAGGAACTCCAGCAAAAAGGGCATACCCTCGGTGGCGTCAGGATCGACAGCGGGAACCTCGCAACTGAGATCCCGCGTGTCCGGCAGATTCTAGACCAAGCAGGACAAAAAACCACGAAAATTGTAGTAAGTAACGATCTAAATGAATACAAAATCAGCGATCTTGCAAAACGCGAACCTGAGTTTTTGGCAGATATATTCGGCGTTGGCACCGAAATGATAGTGGCACGTGACGATCCTGCGCTCTCGGTTGTATACAAACTCGCTGAAATTGACGGATGCCCCTGTATCAAGCTTTCGTCTGGAAAAGTCACCTATCCCGGCCGCAAGCAGATTTTCCGCACTAAAGATGGGGATGTTCTGGCCTCAGGGGAAGAAGATTTGCCAGGACGCCCGTTGCTCCAACCAGTGCTCGTGAATGGTACCCTTATAGCACCTTTACCAGAATTGGCGGATATCCAACAATATTGCTTAGAAGCGATGAAAACAATGCCAAAACCGCTCACCGTGACGATTAGTCCCAATCTTACAAATCTCGTGGAAATTCTCACCGCAAAATACGCCCAGATCAAACCGAAAGGTAAGCACAAATAATTTTTTAGAGACTTACAGAATTTACTGCTTCCTTTGCTATGATGTGTTTTTTTTGAATTCAATTTAGCCATTACATCCGGAGATTTTTTAGTGGTACACGTAGCAAAACGGTCAAGGTTTCTGATCTGCATCCTTTTATACCCTTTTAGAAAAGAACCTGTCTTCTTTCGTGGTATACAGAGAATTCTACTTTCATACCGTCAATGATTCCCAGAATTTACTCGCAGATGCAATCTTAAAAATTAGTTACAAATGCAGATATTTGATATGAAGGCTCGGTAGATTCGGCAAAAATTTTTGAAGGACTAAATAACATTAAATGTGAATATTTAGCGTTATTTAATCGATATAAAATCCAAAGCAGGTTTGCCGACCAGAGAAGTCAAGAAATAGATGAAAATGAAGTAAGGGTGCTATTAGTCAACACCGAGAAAATCACTTTCAAGATTTTGTATCGTTATAGAATCCATCCTAAATGCGATTCCAGTTTGATTTGTCGCAGATTTCCTGGGAAGTGTATTCTATTCTTTGCTAGAATTTGAGAAAACGCTCTATATGTTTTTTCATTCCCCATATTAAGGATTTTTTTATTCCTAATGGTGGTCCCCGCCATCGAGACTACCATTCAAACAACGGAAACCTATTTGCAGGTAACATTAAAAGAAATGAATCTTGATCAGTGACTTGATGGAAAATATCCCCCCGCCGTCCAATCCTCTCCAGATCTTTCTTCAGGGCCTTACAGACTCCGATCCCGTGGCACGTGTTCGCGCAGCGGATAGTATCACGCTCGCGGCCGAGGAAGGGGCCAACACGAGTGTGGCAGTTCCGACCCTCGCAAGTCTCCTCGGGGATGTGCCAGCAGTTGCAGAAAGCGCCGCTCGGGCGCTTTATGCTTGCTTCCTAAAGGGAGGGGACCTGAGTTCCGTGCTACCGATGTTGAATGTCGCCCTCGGGAGTCCCACCGTGGAAGTCCGCGCGGTAGCAGCTCGCATCTTATCTCGGTACAAAATGTTGCGGGGAGAAGAGGCACCCCTGCAGCTCCACTTGCAATTTAAAGTGCCCCCGGCGGCCCGGGATTCCTCGTGGACCGTGAACGTGAGTCACCGGCGCACCTATGCAGCAAGGGACGACCCGGTGCAGGGGGAACCCCCTCGCGCGTGTGGGGCATGTAATAGCGAGAACACACAATGCATTTACCTGAAAACAACCCCGGAAGATGCCCTCCCCGGCGAGGAATTCGAATTTAAGTGTAACGTTTGCGGAAAATACACGATCTACGTCCACGAAGTGTGGTAGCACGCGGAAGCGAGACTTTCCGCTACTTTTAAATGGAGCGTGAGCGGTTCATTCTCATCATATCAACTGGGGAGCAAATGCTTGCCAAATGCCGTGGGATTTAGTTTCGGAATTGGTTTTTTCCTAGCTGGGGTCATGTATCTCGTTCTCATGACGGTTTTTTTCTACCGGTACCGGCAAATCCGCCTGCGAATCACGGTCTTGCGGGGTCTTGTCCCTATGCTCTTCGCCATCATGTCCCTTGGCCAAGCGTTTGCTATCTTTGAAGAAGAGCCAGTATATTCGTTGGGTTGGTACCGCATAGTCATAATTGGACTCATCGCGGTGCAGGGGGTTAATCTGATCTTTATCACGTATGTCATTTACGGGCGACTCCACGGGATTACAGGGATGTTGGTAATGCTTATCGCAGGATTGAATTTATTCTTGATTTACACCAACGAAAATTTCTACGTTGTATTATCGCCTGAGTTTGCGGCATATTACCCGGAACTGTCGGAAATTGCCTACGTGACGAATATTTTTCTCGGAATTATTCATTTGACCTACAACCTGCGGGCAAACCTTCGGATAACGCGCCGTCACGATATCCGCAAACGCACCAAGCTAAAGTTTTTACTCTTTACAATGGGGATTTCGGCCACGTTAATACCGCTTGCCGTGGCCGCCATTTCGGTCATAGTCTTCCAAACAGGACTATATTACTTCTGGAACGTGGTCGGATTTTTTGTTGGTCTCGCGTGTATCTTTGTTGGTTTATTCTATGCCAATCCAAGTGTATTCTACTTGCCGACCCAAATCTACATGCTCGTGGTCTTCCGGGCAGGAAGTCAAGGCGAGATTTTGTACGAGAAGCAATTTAACCCTATCCAATCTGTGAGTGCACAACTCTTGGGTCCCGCTCTTGCCAGCATCGCCGACCTCGTGCAGAACTCCTTCCAACAATCCAAAAATCTGCGACTTTTTTCCCTTCCCGGACGAAACCTCCTCTATGAGTGGGTCGGGAACATCGGGGCAGCACTCATTGTGGATAAAGAAACCGTGGTGTTCCGCAATTGCCTCCGCCTCGTGTTACAACAGACGTCCCTCCTCCCGGCAGAAAAAACAAAATTTGACGCCCGAGTCACAGAAATTTTTTCCTTTTACGTGAATGAGCAGCGAGATTGAATGTTTGTATCCTGTCCTTTGGCAGAGATATATAAGATAGAAGTTATTTTCTCCAGCCAATTCCCATCTTGAGCTTGTTAAGCCTAAAAAAAGATTCAAAGAGATCTTTCTAACTTGTTCCCCCTATCTGTCTTAAGCGGTTTTACGTAATCAGGATCGGCACCACATACTCGTGAGGGGCAATACTATTCCACATCTCCTCGAGGAGCAAATTTTTTCTATATGGTTTAATTTTGAAATTATTATATATCCGTCAAATGTATAATTTAGTCATTTATTTTTTCTTAGGTTACTAGAAGTGATCCATCAAATTTATCCATTAAACAACTGGAATTCTAAATATTCCCCCGGTAATTTTTTATCATCAAACAAGGGTTACTTCCCACTCCTACATTCCTCAAATTACACCATTAGGCACGATTTGAAGAAGAAAAAATTATTAGTTGTAATAGAATCCCGTTGATGTAGATTAGATTTATTTTTTCACCAGACTGCAGATTAGGCATTGAATTCACGCAATATTCGAATAAATGAGTCAATATATTTAGGGTATAATGTTCTCTCGCCTAAAATCTCCCATTTTGCTGGGAATTCATCCAAATCCCGACAAAACGCTAATATAGAAGTTAAGCGAAAAAAAAACCGGTGATATTTTATGGCAAAAAAAAAGGTAATTTTCGGAATCTCAATGTTGGTCATGTTATTTGCGTGCTGTTTCCCCCATTCACTCGCATTAGCATACTATTTTCCTGGAGATGACGCATCTTGGACGGAAAAATCGCTTTCAGATCTTAATCTTGATAATGCCACTATTGAAGCTATGTATGACTACATCAAGAATTATTCCCATTACATTCAGAGCGTGCTAATTTCTCGAGATGGCTACATAATTCACGACCAATATTTGGAAAATTATGATAGAATAAGTGCGAGAGAATTTGGCAGTTGGAGTCCAAGCATTATGGTTGGACCACAATACACTCAGGTCATAGATGGTAAACACGCGATGTGGAGCGTGACCAAGTCGATTACCTCCTTGCTCGTGGGTATCGCCATTGCCAATGGAAATTTGACTGGTGTGGATCAAAAGTTCTTTGACATATTTCCTGACAAAATGCCTCTAAACACCCCTAACGAAACTATAAAACTTGACATAACATTAGAAGACATTCTTACGATGCAAACGGGTCTTAACTGGAGTGAAGCTTCAGATGGCTTTTCCCTATGGCCCGCCACGGGATATAACCTCACTTACATCCTTAACAAGACGCTCATACACGACCCAGGGACGACTTTTGAGTATTCAACGGGAAATACCGAACTTTTGGCAGCGGTGCTACAGAATGTAACTGGCATGTTGTTATCAGATTACGCGAAAGAAGTCCTATTTGACCCAATTGGAGTGAATCCAGCCGATGTATTTTGGTTTAACAGTCCTTGGGAGTGGAATACGATTACAGTCTCAAATATTTCCCACGGCGGTTTTGGAATTTACACCAAACCGCGAATAATGGCCCGCATTGGTGAATTGTGTTTAAACAACGGAAGTTGGAATGGGGTGCAAATCATTCCTGCACAATGGATTACCAATTCGACTCAAGAACATGCTACTCCCATTGGGCTCGGAGAAGATTCCATGTACGGATACCTCTGGTGGTTGAGACCCGCTTATAAGTCAAATCTAACTGTTGATTATTACTCCGCAGTTGGTGCTTTTGGGCAACAAATCACTGTCATTCCAGCACTGAATATGGTAGTCGCCATTACTGCAGATACGATTCTGGAACCGAGTCCGGAAAATGCAGCCCCGCACTGCATTAATTACATAATCGACCACTACATAATACCCGCTGTTAAAGAAACTACGCAAGGAATTCCAGGATATCCCTTATTCCTAATCTTAGGAATGATATCGTTGAGCGCGATATTAATTGTTAAGAAAAAGAAAACTCAACTATAAAACAAAATTTTTTTTCTTTTCAGTCTCAGTAAACAATGAAACCATCTTTTTAAAATCATAAAGCTTACAAGGACGCAATTCTCCCTCGTAACTATGACTGTAATTACGCAAAG
>MBAA01000101.1:8253-8533 GCA_001940655.1 Promethearchaeota archaeon CR_4 | reverse complement strand
ATGTGGTCGTGGGTGTCCTCGAGACCATCGAGACTAACCTGTACCACGCGAACCCCCGCTATGGCGAGTTCCCGCGCTTTATCGTTCGTGATGAGCGTGCCGTTGGAGAGCACGCGGGGAAACATACGCAACTCACGAGCATGCCGGACGGGAATACTGAAGGTTCCGATGTTCGGGAGCTCGCAAACCGTGGTTATCTCGGTTTCATAGAGATAGTTCGCCATCGTGAAATTCATCGTGATTGTCCTAAGGCCGGTAAACCCCAAATGAGTGAACGAAA
>MBAA01000101.1:4803-8234 GCA_001940655.1 Promethearchaeota archaeon CR_4 | reverse complement strand
ATCCTCTCCCTCGAATCCCCGGAAATTGTGGGTTAAGGTTGTATTGTCATCCAAAACGAGGATGGAACTCATGAGGATATACCCCTCTGTTCCTGTTGGGGCCGAAATCGTTTGAATCCGGTCGACTTTGTGCCATTGATGACGTCATATGTGATATTGAGGAGCGCATGTAGGTTGCACCCGTCTATCTCGAAATAAGCGGAATAATTTGCTACCTCATATTTCAAATCAACAATATTGTTTTAGGAACCAGTCGACAGGAGTTGTGTGTGAGTTTCTTGACGATAGGACGTAAACAAAACTATACCCAACATGGAAATAACCCCCGTTAAAAAAATTAGTGCCGCAAATGCCTTTGTGGATTTCATGTTGAAGTTTTCACCCCCAAATAGAAAAATGGGGTGGGGGAGACTATCCCCACACCCCCTGACTCGCCACATCCTCATTCTCCTCTACATCTGAACCCCGGCAACCTCTTTTTCTCCCACATTCGCTCCATCTTTTACATCTTTAATCTACCCGCAAGCGATAACCTCTCCCCCACGTAATCACGGGCAGACAATTCGGGTTCGAATCAGTATAAATCATTTTGACAATAATTCCTCCAATTCACGAACATGTTCCTAAGATGGATGGTCGCGCAATGATGGCATCACTAGGGCACGTGCTCTGGCATGCGCCACACCCGATGCACTGAGAGAGCTTGTGGGTTACATAGTATGGAACAAAATGTTGCATGGAAATACAGTCGAAAGGACAAACTATTATGCAAGCACCGCACCCTCCGCATCGTTCGAGATTGATGACAAAGTGATTGAGCGGGAACTTCACAGGTAACTTGGTTATGGCAGCAATTTTAACGGCAACATTTTCCATATTTATTTCCTCGATTTAGACTCTTTTTTATGAGAACATTATTTCTTAATAGATCAATGAATGGCCATAGATATGAACTCTATGCCCATACTCCATATGGGGCCACTAGTATTCAAATGGCCATAGAATAAAAAGTAATGGCCATTTATTGATCTTGAAATGCCCAAAAAAGCAATCCACACGACCCTCTCCGAGGACGCCATCAAGTTACTCGACAAATATACGGCATTGAAGAAGGAAAACGGCGAACTTGTGTATGGGAACCAGTCCAAAGTCATCGAGGTCGCACTGGATCTCCTTGACAAGCACCATAATCCCTCACGTGAAGATCTTCAATCAATCGCCAACCGGGCGCGTAGCGAACTCAACATGCTTCTTGTGGGTAAAGCAACCTTCCTCGCCTATATCTCCGGCAATTTTGAGAAAGCATTCACGCACAACGTCGCTACGGACATCCTCGAGTGGTATACTCAGAAACATATCGACCAAATGACCTGTCGCGAGATTTTAGAGGGCCTGAAGACCATTTGGATGGCGGCAAACTACTTCTACAAAGTCGAAATTGAGGAAAAAGATGGAGGAGTTTTCGAAGTTTCTTATTATCATGATCTACACGAATTACGCTACAGTGAGTTCTGGGGCAAATACTTCGCCACGTTCATTGAGCGCCACCACCCCTGCCGCGTGGAAATCCTTCCTCGTAATTCCTACTTTCGCCTAAATATAATCCCAAAGTAAATTGGTCTCTGAAACATATATGCTTTTTATTTGAGTAAGATCTTTGAGGGGACAACTGAATTATTATTTTCCGTCCTCGAGAGTGGGATTGGGTTTATCCTAGCCTATATGGACTTGACTTATTGGCGCTTCATTCAGGATCTCGCCATCCCCGGACTCCACGATCGTGTGATTGCCGCAACTGCTATTGCCTATAAAGTGAAAGCATTAATCAGTAATGATCCCGAAATTACGAGGAAAACTCCGACGATATGGGAATGATGAAAATTAAGGGAAACAACACAACCGCCCTCTTTATCCTTCTGGAACTCACCACAAAAAGGAAAATTACGTATTTTCTCCTAACCTGTCAAATATTGGGATGAAATGTCCACAAACTCCTCTTCGATACATTCTTATAACTTAATTATAATAATTATGGTGTATCTCATTCGGAGATCCGAACCTTTTTATGCATAAAACCAACATCTCTCGCCTCGTTATGGACGTACTTAAGCCCCACAACCCGCCATTGCACATCCTCAGTATGGAACTGGTTCAATTGGTGAATTCTGGCATTGAAGGGGTTAATATCACGTTAGAAGAATACGATAGAATGACGCAGACAATAAAAATTGCTATTCAGGGCAAAAACTTGGACTATGATATAATTTCCCAAAAGTTGGAGGAACTGTCGTGTTCCATTCGCTCCGTGGATCAAGTCATCTGTGGTCTGATCGTGGAATACATTGAAACGCCTCAAGATTGAGACCAATGGCCTTTAAGGATTTAATCAAGCGGTGGAAGACCTATGCGCATATGTCTAGTCTTGGAGAAATAGCGAGGCGGAAATTCTTCAACAACTGTTTTGACGGCGTCTTGACCTGTGCGGGGATTATCTCCGGGTTTTTCATCGTGTTTCTGGATGGAATTGTGAACAGAACCCAAACCCTCCTCCTTACAGGCCTTGCAACAGCATTAGCGATTGGCATCAGCGGTATTTGGGGAGCATTCCTGTCGGAAGAAGCGGAACGCACGAAAAAATTGAAGGAACTTTCCCAAGCGATGGGTAAATCTGAATATTCCTCTGTTGAAGCGGATATTCGTACCGAAAAAGAAAGCTTGAGCGAAATCTCTCGTGCAATGGGTGTGCCTGAGACGTTCTTATTAAAATCTAAGTATCATGGTAAAGTGAAACAATACCAAACTCAACTGAGGAGGAATAGTCCAAAAAAACCTACAAAAACCATCACCGAACGAGCGGAGCATTTTGCTACCATCGTGGCATCTATCGTCGATGGGGTTGCCCCCGTGATGGGTTCACTCGTTCCCTTAATACCGTTCTTCTTTGGGTCAGTATTGACAATTTGGCACTTTGGGAGTGCTTATATCATCCTTATTTCCATGCTGATACTCTTAGGCATCTTTTTAGGTAAAATTGCTGGAAAATCCACTATCAAATATGTCTTACACTTAGTGCTAGCGGGAATCGTAACATTGTTAATTTCTCTGCTCTTGGGTGTGTAACGGAAAAGATTGAAAAGGATTATTAATTTGCAATTTCAAATTTGTTCCAGATTATATTTTACCACTCCACGCATTATGGTTGGAATTGCGTTTTGTTTTATTAAAGTCGTTTTCTAGTTGATAATGGAAAATTTTGCCGGAAGGTGCCCAACCGAAATAATATTAGTTAAAATAAGGTGAATTAAATACATCCGCGTGTTTTAACGAAGGAAATGTTTTTATTTCATTGGTTTTCTTCCTCTATAGTTGCTGGAAAAATATTTTAAACGATATCGTTGGAAAAAAGAAGCATAACAAGTAATGGTTTGGCC
>MBAA01000101.1:519-4791 GCA_001940655.1 Promethearchaeota archaeon CR_4 | reverse complement strand
TAATTGGGATAATCTACAAAAATGGAATTGATCCCGGTGGAGAAACTTTAATATCACAATCAATATCGAAACTCCACCATAGGGGTGTGAGAGGACAATATCGACACAAAAAAAATTCTATAGAAATGGTTGTCGGCGCAAATCAAAAAGATATGATTCCGAGTATTGTAGGAGTCGATGTTAAAACTAATTCTATTCTCGCTCTCGATGGGCACGTGTATAATGCAGATTTTTTAGCAACAAAATATGGATGCAACGTGCCGAGGTCTCCGGGAAAACTCGAGCGGTTAGATGCGACTGCCCTTCTAGCGGGTTACTTTGCGATTGGGATCGATATTTTTAAAGAAGCAATTGGATCTTTTAGTGGAATTCTCAAAGATGGCGAAACCCTCATTGGATTCAGGGATCCAATAGGGGGTAAACCCCTCTATGTTTGTGACACTGATTCGTTCCTACTCTTTGCCTCCGAATTGAAAGCATTGTCGCCTCTTCAGGAGACTATTGTTCCCCTTAATCCGGGTCAGGTTTTTTCTTCTCGGGAGGGTGCGAAGAAATATTTTGATTTTAAATCCCCTCAAAATTCCCTCCCGCATCCCATAACGGAAGATTTCTATGCAAATAAGATACGGGAATTATTAAAAAACGCAGTACGGGACAATATTTGTCCTGGAGAACACGTGTGTGCGCTGTTAAGTGGGGGCATTGACTCCACGATCGTAGTTTCGCTAGCGAAAGACTTAATAAAAAACCTCCACGCGTATACTGTTGCTGTGGAAGGTTCCAATGATCTCGCGTATGCTCAAAGATATACCAAAGCATACAACTTGCCTCACACAATTGTGACAATTACCATAGATGACCTCCTCAAAATGATTCCAGATGTGATATATGCATTAGAAACCTTCGACGCGGCGTTAATTCGGAGCGCCATTCCTATGTTCATAATATCCAAGAAGATGAATGAGGACGAAAAACCAGATGTCGTCTTAACGGGCGAAGGGGGCGATGAATTATTTGGAGGTTACGACTACTTGAAGGCGCTGTCAAACGAACAAGAATTCAATCGCGAGCTCTTAAATCTGTTAGAAATAGAACATAAAACGGGATTGCAGCGTGTCGATAGAATTCCATACCACTTCTCAATAGAAGCTCGGGCACCCCTGTTTGACCGACGTCTGGTAGAATTTTCGTTCCAGATTCCTCACGACCTAAAAATTCGGGAAGTGGGAGGTAAAAAGATCGAAAAATACATCCTCCGAAGAGCCTTTGAGAAGGATATTCCGCCAGATTTCGTATGGCGGGAAAAAGAAAAATTCTCCAAAGGTGTTGGCTCCCAATTTTTCCTTCGGGATTATTTTCAAAATCACATCTCGGATGAAGAATTTGAATCTGAAAAGCGTGTGACTGACACGCTCGTGGTCCGATCAAAGGAAGAATTGTATTTTTGGAGGATTTTTAACTCTAAATTTCACCCAACACCCGCCACCATCTCCCAGCTTGGATTTACCTCGTCTTATGAAATCTGACTAAAGAAATCAATACTTAACCAAATAAAAGAGCGATAAAAATGTCGGCAAGTGGATCAAACCGAAGGATTCTCACAGTCAGTATTGCACCGTGTGTTCACGTAGCGGGCGCCATCAATTTTGGGAATATTGCATCGTTGTTGGGATTTCAAGTGAAGTTCCTCGGACCAGCGCGAAAAGTAAGTGACATAACTGATGAAATTCTGAAATGGAATCCGGAAATAGTTGGATTAAGTTATCGGTTGACACCTGCCAACGTCCGGCCATTGTTAGAAGAGTTTTTCGCAAAATATGACCAATTAGACCCTAAACCTGCTCGCTTATTTTTTGCTGGGACTCCCCCCGTTGTCGCAGTTGCCAGAGAATTCGATAAATTTGATGTCTTCTTTGAGGGTGGGGAATCTGCAAATAAAATTATTCGAATCTTGAAGGATGAAAAAAGTGAAGCAGAAGAACCATCCACGTGTCCGATGGATTTAATTGGGCGCATCCAGTGGAAGAAACCATTTCCTCTCTTACGCGCACACTTTGGATTGCCCACCTTGCAAGATACGATCCAAGGCATTCACGACATAGCGAATGCTGATGTTCTAGACGTGGTTTCAATCGCTCCCGACCAGGAAACCCAAGAGCATTTCTTCCACCCTGAGTTGCAAAACCAAACATTAGCAGGAGCGGGAGGCGTCCCCCTTCGATCGCGGGAAGACCTCCTATCCCTCCATAAGGCACGGTTATCCGGCAACTTTCCCCTCCTTCGTATTTACGCAGGAACCCAAGATTTCATTCGATTTGCAGATCTGACCCGGGAAACGATTCAGAACGCGTGGGCTGCCATCCCAATTTTCTGGTTTAACAAGATGGACGGGCGAGGGTCCTTGTCCCTCGAGGATTCGATAGAACAACACCTCCACGCCATTCGATGGTACGCGGAGCGAGGAATTCCCGTGGAGATTAATGACCCCCACCACTGGGGTTTGCGGGACGCGCCAGACGCGATCGTAGTCGCGGATTCCTTCCTCTGCGCTCAGATAGCAAAAGCATTGGGCGTGAAGTATTACGTTGCCCAATACATGTTCAACTCCCCCCCGAATGCTTCGATAAAAATGGACCTCGCGAAGATGTTGGCGATGCACGAGTTGAACCAAATGTTGGAGGATGAGGGTTTTTCCGTCATCCGGCAGGTTCGCACTGGCCTCGCGAGTTTACCATTGCAGTTAAACCGCGCCAAGGGGCAATTGGCACTGTCAACGACATATCAAATGTCATTGCACCCTCACATCGTTCACGTGGTCACTCACTCGGAAGCCTTCCACGCCGCATTACCGCAAGAAATCATCGAGAGTTGTGAAATCGTCAATCAAATAATTACTCGTAGCCTTGACGGATTACCTGACCCGGCAACGGACCCGGAAGTAAACGCACGAAAACAACAACTAGTGACAGAAGCAAAGCAGATATTTGAAATCATTGAGGTATTTGCGAAAAAACTTGATTTGGATGAAAAGGTACCTTCAATCGTGCAAAAACAATTGTTAACGAAAATTGTGACCTGTGGTCTTTTCGATGCCCCGCAATTGGTAAACAATCTTTACGCGCGAGGAAACATTCGCACAAAAATCATGGAGGGCGCCTGTGTTACGTATGATCCTCTTCAGGAGAAAGTGATCCTTGAATCCGAGAGAGTAAAAAGCATTTTGAAGACAGATTTGATCGAAAACGGACGACGGCAAATCTCCGAAATTATCCAAGGGCAAGGAGGGGATTTTCAACGGTAAATTTAGTGTCCCCCTCGAAAAACCATCCTCGCTTCCTAGTGGTTGGTGGGGGAAACGGCGGGCGAGCGATGTTAACCTATATCGTGCACAAGGGATACCATGTTGAGCTCTATAATCGCTCCCTAGAACATGTGCGAGAAATTAAGGAAGAGGGGGGCGTTTGGGCTCGGGGAAAATTGGAAGGTTTTTATACCGTGGATAAAGTGAGTGACCAGTTTGAGGAGCTTGTTCCCCGGTCCGACATCATCATAGTGGTCGTTCCTGCATTTGCACACGAGGACATCGCGGCAGGATTAGCTCCCCACCTGAAACACGGACAAACGATAATCCTGAATCCAGGACGTACATTTGGAGCCCTTACTTTCCGCCGCATTTTAGATCAAAATTGGGTTTCCTCCGATGTATTAGTAGGCGAAACTCAAACATTGCTCTTTACCGCCCGGGCTCTAACTGGTAATGGCGTGGAGATTCATTACATCAAGGACTCGGTTGACCTGTCCTGCACTCCCGAGGATAAAATTTTTGTCATTCATTCGCGGGTTCATGACGTATTCCCTCAGTTTCGGCCTGTCAAAGATTTGCTTGCCACTACCCTGAATAATATCGGGTGCATTTTCCATCCTGCTACTACCTTGCTCAACGCTTCGAGCATCGACCGAGCCCAAGGCCTCTTATTTTATAAAGATGGTATATCTCCTAACGTAGGCGAGGTGTTAGGGAAAATAGAGAAAGAAATCTCGAGTGTTGGAGAAAAATTGGGCATTAAAATTATACGCGTGGTTGACTGGATCGAACAGACTTATGGTGTCCGAGCCCCCACGATCTACGATGCCATTCAACAGGTGGAGGCGTATAAAGATATTTTGGCACCCATTACCCTCAATACGAGGTACCTGCTCGAGGACGTTCCCACAGGTCTCGTTCCCATCAGTTCTGTCGCCAGTCATATCGGTGTGGAAACTCCAACTATT
>MBAA01000101.1:294-436 GCA_001940655.1 Promethearchaeota archaeon CR_4 | reverse complement strand
GAACTCTTCTTTTTTTAGTAATGCCTATCTCTTCCAGCGAGATATGAAAAAAATATATAGATCGTGAATAAATCTCGATTTTAGATAGGCTTTAATCTTTTAAATTCAACTGGATTGGTTATGCATCAAATTCATGTTACGG
>MBAA01000101.1:0-133 GCA_001940655.1 Promethearchaeota archaeon CR_4 | reverse complement strand
GGTACTAAATTTGGATTTTTTGACGTGATTCTTCTGGATAGTTTAGGATCCGGCTTGTTGATTGCAGACCAAAATAATAACTCTGAAAGTTCTCAGGAAAAGGCAAAAACCTGGTGGGAAAAGATTTTCATTG
>MBAA01000217.1:11958-12219 GCA_001940655.1 Promethearchaeota archaeon CR_4 | reverse complement strand
AAGGTGTTTAAATAAAAACGCTACCGTTTCTTTCTTATAATGAGATTCAATAGTAATTCCCGGATTTTCAACTTCGGAATTTTATTTATGATTTTATTGGAGATTGTGCCAATAGGATTCTGTGAAGCTAGCACGACACCGGTATCTCCCACAAATTCGCAATCCTATTCAATCCTGGGAAATGTGTCATATAGAATTGAAATCCTGTTAGAATTAAGCAATCGCGGATCACCACATTTTAATGCTTCCATTTTTAATCCT
>MBAA01000217.1:11370-11909 GCA_001940655.1 Promethearchaeota archaeon CR_4 | reverse complement strand
AAGCTTCAGTACTCTTGGGAAATGCAACCCCCTACGGGTATAACATCGCAAATTTTACTCAAATTGACGACTTCAACAATACTTTCGACTATTATCAAAAAACACTCCATCCCACTGGGACTACTGAACAGAGATCCTTCGTTTTATCTACCAACTATACCGTCATAGCCAATCAAATTCGGTGGGACAACCTAGGATCGCCCCAAATGACTGATTATACTACTGGAACGTCCTTTTACAAGTTATACACCCAGAATCAACCCCCCTTCATCAATATTGCCGATCCTGCAATTATACAAACCGCTGCAATGATTTGCGGGGCTGACAGCAACCCCGTGGAGAAAGCGCGCAAGATCTACAATTGGGTGAGTAAAAACATAACTTATGTGGTGCAGTCTGATGCTGGCACGGATGGAACGGGTGAAAAGGGTGCATCGTGGGCACTTATCAACCGAGAGGGAGATTGCTCCGAATATTCGGATCTTATGGTAGCATTCTTACGGGTACAAGGCGTACCAGCGCGAAAAGTGATTGGGTTA
>MBAA01000217.1:3665-11279 GCA_001940655.1 Promethearchaeota archaeon CR_4 | reverse complement strand
GTCCTTCCAATGGTGCTGGCCCCCTCGGGGTCCAATCTAGGTTTTGAGATCCGAACCCGGTTCACAGTAATCGAGAGTCACATCTGGATTGATAACAACGGGTTCTGGATCTATATTGCGATTTTTCTCGTAATTGGTGTCATTGCGATTACTTGCTGGATCGCTTTCCGTCGGCGTAAGTAACATCTGAAAATTGCCTCCGCGGATCAACATCTTAATATTAGGCTTTTGCTTACTTTTTTTCCTCTACGTCTAAAAAAGATCTTGAACCCTTTAAAGAATCAAAGGTAATTCTGAACTATATCGGAAATGCGGTGGACGAAATCATCCAAATTTGCATCTAAAACGGAAATGTCCTTTTCTGATGACAACTGCGCTACGAGATATAGAACGAACTTTTGGACTGTGATTTTTTGCAGTACGACAACGCGATTGTCCAATTTTGAAATCACACGGTCTTTCTGGATCATGTTCGCTTTCTTGAAATTCTTGAAGATCGAAAACAGGTGGGGGACGCTAATTTCAAGCGCCTCCGAGATTGATGCATTCTGGACATAATCGGAAAGAATTAACCCCGCTTCATTGAGCAGGTATAACCCCTCTGCGTGGATTTTTCCTGCCAAGTGTGTAAGTTGTAGGTGGGCAATTTCGCGATTTGGGGACAAACGAGCAACGCCGTAGGAGAACGCCTGTAATAGCGACCAGTGGTCGAATATTGAGGTTTCAAAGAATTTTATTTGGTGAACATCAGAGGTGATTTCGCGGAACTTTTTCCGGACTTTTTCAATATTTGCGCGAGTATTCCCATGTTCCCGTAGGTCGGGGTCGATTTTGTGGATGCATACCTCGATGGGGACGTGGATGTCATTGCCCTTTAAGAAAGTCAAGATGTTTCTAAAAAAATCGATAGCTTCCTCGAGTCTGCCCAAGTTCTGACCATCCACGAGGAAAAATAAGACATCCGTCCCATAAAGTATCGTGGCCGAGGTTTGAATGGCGTCCCGGTAATGTTTTTGTCCACCCAGTTCCCACTCAACGAGTTTCGCGCCAAATATCTCAATGGTTGATCGATTCACGCCCTTGGTTGGTTGAATCCCGAGAATCTTTGAATATTTCTCTTGCACCCCGAGTAAGAAAGAGCTTTTTCCTGAACTATCGAGTCCTGTGAATAATAGCTTATATTTCCGCCCTCCAGCAAAGGGGGACGCTTTTTGTTTCAGGTGTGTTTGAATGTCCACAATCAATTTCTTCAATGCCGTGGTATAATCAGCTTCTTGGTGATTGTCCATAATTTGCGCGGCTGTACTATTAATGACGGATTGCAGAAACGGCATATCTTCATACAAGAAATCCCGGGTTTTTTCACGCGTTAAGAGCGTAATGGTTGCCGCTTTTGCTTGACCTCGTGCAGTCTCATCCCGGAGGAGAAAGAAAAACGATAACGCCTCAAGACCAAAGTCTGGGAACGGAAGGATACCATAATACCTCACTTCCTCAAATTTGTCCCCGTCTTGGTAGGTTCGCTCGCCCATAAGCAGACTGATGGTTTTCATACTGATTTGGAGCTGCCAACCATAATCGAGATTTTCTGGCCACACGAACCGCGGAGAAGGTCCTTCGTCATCAAAGATCGAGAATACGACACCATACAATAGCGATTCTTCGGGCATTGGTCACCGCACCGCGGACATAGTTTCTTAAACTTATTCGGGCGCTAGTAAAAAAGAATCTTCCTGCTTATATATAATCTCGTCTAAAATAAATGATAAATATTCGTTTCATTCAATCTTGGATGGTTTCCAAGTGACTGAGTGCCTGATAGATTTGCGTTCGGGTGTGGACAGGGCAGTTCGGATCATTCGACAGGTCATCCAACAACGAGATCGCATTACTTGCCCTTACGGCAGGAGTTTCTTTTGCATTTTGAAGGGCAGTTTTCGCTTCATCAGCAGTTCGCCGAATATTTCGTGGAACTTGGTTATCAGATATAATGAGATCCAGCATGTAAACCGTATTATCAATTGCCTTCTGGGCCTCGGCAGCTTTCGATGTTTTTGTTTGGCGCGGCATATCGTCCACCCACGATTTTATGTAAAAATAGACTACATGACAATAAACAATTACGCCAATCTTTTTAATTTTTTCATCAGATCAAACTTTTACTTAGACGTGACTGACTGGCACAATTAATTTTTTGTAGAGCTGGTATTGTTGAACAATCCCCCAAGCAATAGAAATATCACCAACGAGCGCGAGGGAATGTGCATCAGACCCAACGCTCCACAATGTTGATTGAGCATTGGGTTGTGCGATAAACCGCCTCACCGCAGCGATCTCACCATTATTTAATTTGGGATTGTTCAGTTCTAAAAAGATTTGACTCCGGGTGATGATGTTCCATTCTTTGGAGGTTAGATCCTTATACCTGGGGTGAGCTACGCCAATATTTTTGGTAAAGATACGGAACATTTCACACCAATCCCGGATTTTCTGGGCGCCGATGAAGGGGTTTTTGACAGAGTGTCCATCAACCAGAATTAGGTCACATGCACGATAGATGCTTTCCGCCTCATCAGGAATGGAACCAAAGCTTTCACTGATCTCGATTCCACACAATATGGTCAGTTCTGGGAATTTCAGACGTGTTTTTTCTATTTCCAAAAGATAGGTAGCAAAATTATGCTTGTCATACCTGGTGTTAAGAAATTCACCTTCTACCGTGGTATGATCGGTGAATCCAATTGCAGAAAAACCTCGTTTGTGGGCATATTCCGCTATTTGGGGAATTGTGCCATCCCCATCGCTGTATTGAGTATGGATGTGTAAGTCGATACACGGGGGAAGGCGATTTTCAGCGGAGCTCATCATTACCAAGCCTCAATACCAAGTAGTTTAAGGATTAGTGCTTTCTCCGTGTGCAAGCGGTTTTCTGCTTGGTCGAACACCACGCTCTGAGGTCCATCGAAGACCTCATCTGATACTTCCAAACCGCGATGAGCCGGAAGGCAATGCATGAAAATTGCCCGCGAGGATGCTTGAGCTATGAGATTTGCATTCACTTGGAAAGGTCGGAACACTTGCTGGCGCGCCTTGGTTTCCGCTTCTTGTCCTATCGAGACCCAAGTGTCCGTGTAAATTATGTCAACTCCTTTCACCGCTTCTTCAGGGGTTTCGTACCAGGTGAAAGAATTCTTGGGTAAAGGCACGTGTACATTATAATCGCGCGGTGTACTGATGCGGCATTTCACACCCGCATGAGAACAAGCCCAGATCAAGGAATGGCATACGTTATTGCCATCTCCAACATATGCCACAGTAATCCCCTCGAGAGATCCAAATTTTTCCCTGATAGTAAGAAGGTCCGCTAGCGATTGGATGGGATGATGGTCGTTTGAAAGCCCGTTAATTATTGGCACTGAGGAGGCACGAGCCATCCGGATTATAGAGTCGTGTTCAAACACCCGCGCCATCAGAATGTCGCAATAGCGTGCGAGAACCGCGACTTCATCTTCAAACTTAGCCAGGGTGAAATTAGTTTTTTCCCAGTCTAGATAAATCGCGTGTCCACCCATCTGATACATCCCCACTTCGAATGAGACTCTCGTGCGCGTGGAAGTTTTCGCAAAGAGCATGCCGAGTGTTTTAAATTTACATGATTCGCGATAATTTTCCGGATGTTTCTTGATTTTCTCTGCAAGGTCAAGGAGACCCATCATTTCTCGTGGGCTTATATCATCCAAATTGCGAAAATGACGCACACTTGACATAGAATTTTTCAAAATATGGTGTGGGAGAAAAAAGTTTCGAATTGCACTTCTTACGCTTTTTCTTTTAAGATGTCCTGCGTCCGGTTGAGGATGCGGGTTCCAAGAGATTTCTCGATGATCCCCGCTTGGACGTGTTTGTCCAATTCCTGTTCATCGATGATTTTCCTCGTGCCGGTTGCGTCTTCCACCACGTCGATTTCATAATCAACATACCATACCCCATTTTCAACAAACTCGAGGGGGGAATTGAGATTTATGTATGTTCCGAGGAGCTCTCCAGATTCACGGTAATATTTGGTGTGAATAGTATCGGATCCAGTAATATATTCCGCAATGGCATAATCCCCTTCCTGTTTTTGAACGTTGAGTCCATCATACTGACCATGATTAGTCCGAAATTTTCGCTTGACGGACATTTTCACTTTATTCTCTGGTAGAAATTCCACCTGATCGATGATCCCTGGCGTCAACTGTATCTTCTGCCCCGATAATTTCTGGTGCTCGATATTGATCGTCACTCCTGGCGCGAATGCAGAAAAGAAATATTGCATTACCAAACGTTCCACTTTCTCTTTCGACTTGGGGTCATTGTAAACCATAAATTCCGCGAAATCGACGATCTCGCCAAAATTGGAGGTTCCGCGACCACTCGCCTTATATGAATGGTGGTTTGCGATGGTGGGAATGATTTTATTCCGCATTTCATCAAGCTTCCCCTTAATCTCTTGGGAAAATAGGAATATCGAAGAAAAGTAGCGTTGGTGGATGATCCCGACCTCTCGCTGGTTCTTGACCGCCCTGACAAGTTTTTCGACGGTTCCTTTCAGGTTCTCATATTCTTTCAGGATATCTTCGTTCGACTCATGCTGCGCCTCGGTGCGGAGAATTATGCCCCACTCCCCCATGTCCAGACTTTTTCCGAGATTGAAGAGGTCGTGGCGGCGGTCTTTATCCGCAATTTTTTTACTGATTAACACTTTGTTGGGATTTCTGAGCACGAAGACGAGATTTTTCCCCGAGAAGGTCAAGTTGGTTGTCACACGGGGAAGTTGATTCCCAGATTCGGGATCTTTTATTTGCACGTTCAAGTACTTACCTGGATAAAAGACTCCATCCAAAATAGCGTCAAAGAAACTCTTTTCGTCCCCCCCATCTTGAGGAGGTCTAAGTTTGACATACGAGATGCGTTTGTCGGGATTATTACGGACGACTTTTGCTTTGTAGATTGCATCTACGGAATAATTGCATTTAATCGTGACAAGCTCGGGAAAATTGACCGTATTGAGGGGGTTTTTGGAGATTTCCGCCAAGCGGTTTTTAGAATGGCAGTATATCCCTTCCCTATCCATCGTATCTTCGATAATAATGTCCGGGTCCACGCTTAAGAAGTTCACTTCGGGAAAACGCTCGTGGAGCGATGTTGAGGGATGTGTGATCGAAAATTGGTTGCTAAGGAAAAGTTCTGCCAAAGCGGTGGAATACACGCCCCTAATTTTCACGGATACCATATCTATTTTCTAATACACGCAGATTCAAAAATTTTCTGGCGTGATTCCCTCCCACAAAGAATTTGTCGTTTTGATCCATCCAATACCTTTTGGGGTGGGGACGAAAAAGTGTTAAAAAAGGACAATCCCATAACGTGAAAGATCATGAGGGACACCACGTTTGAGGACACCTTTACCATCCCGCCAAAAGCGCAACCATTAATAGCAATAGCGATTTGAACAGCGTATCACTTATGACTGAAATTACTTATGAGGGGAAAAAATATCGGTTCTCCACTTGGAGTTTGGTGTTATTTCCCATTGGGACGATTATCGGATACTTTGCCATCTATTATATAACAGAGGCCTTTGGGGTATGGATTCACTGGTTCGTGGCAGAACAAACCGCATGGTTGTTGAGACTCTTCGGGGTTGGAGTAAATGTCGTGCCGGTTTCAACATTCCCAATCCCATCCCCTCTTTATGAAGGAAGACTAGTATGGTGGCAGTTCGAGGTATTGATAAAACCTCCGGGAATCACCCCATATCTCAGCACTATTAGTTTTACCCACGATTGTTCGGGATTCCAAGCCATCGCTATGTTCTTAGCGTTGATCCTTTTCATCCCCCATTCACAGGATATGAATGCGAACCGGGGAATCTGGCGGCGAAAAACCCTTTCCATCGTGGTCTCCACGCTCCTCTTCCACGTGGTTAATGTCCTGCGGATGGTCATCCAGCTTTCCCTCTACGCCGGGGGTGCAAATTGGGACGACATCCATTACAGCATTTCCGCGGCATCATCGATTATTGCCGTCCTCATCATCGTCTTGATGAACCGGTGGGTGCCTGAATTCATCCTCTCGATTATGGTCATTGGTAAGCGGATTGGAACCTTCTTTAAGGGACTGAAAAAAAATCGCCTTCCCGTTGAACACCAACTCCCGGATGAGAAAAGTACTGACTTTTCTCCGGAAAATAACACCTCTGAAAATTCCTTAGATTTAAAGTAACATTATCCCTAAATTTTTATCTTTCTTCGCTCGACAGTCTTTGGTATTTGATGGCCAACTTCACGAGCATAAATCCTCCTGGTGCATATTAAGTTACCCGATTCGTAGGTTGGAAATCAAGATTAACTAACAATTCTGCTATGCTTGCGAGGTGGCAAGAAATGTGGGAATAACAAGATATTTTTAAATAGGTGAAGGTTGAGACTACAAAAGATCACCTCGATTGGTAACCTTCACGGGACTTGAACCATATGTTGTCGCCCGCGAAAACCTGCATGAAAAGTGAGTTATTAAGCACATTCACATAATTTCGGTACCCGTATTTTCTATGAATGGAGCAATTTTGATGATGTTAACAATAAATTGCAGGCAGGCATGAAGAGAAAAAAATTGAAAAATGAAGAGTTATGAGATTACCAGAAAGGTGAAATCTAAATGAAAAGATCCTATATTTTAGTAGGATGTTTGATACTAACGGGGTTTTTAGGTGCGATGGCTAGTTCGATGACAATATCGGCTAACGCTAGTTCCCTGCAACCCCAGATAATGCAGGACTGTGCAATTAACAAGCCAGATGAATGTATTAATGCAGTTGCTTTACCCCCCTTATGTGTGGGTGCAACGATATTACCGCCACAACCGGCGGCGAGTGGGATCACCGTATTAGATTATAACGAATATGAATATTTTTACACCACATTTACTATAGCGACCGATTCATTGCTTACTTGGTCGTTTAGTGGCTCGAACCCAAACGTAAGCATAACTGTTAGGGCGATGACAGCGGCTAATTTCGATAATTTCCGTAACGGATATGGTTACTCCTACTTCTCCCTCTCGAGTGGTACATCTTATAATGCTTCCGGCACCTTCCATATACCTACCAGTAACGTGTGGTACATTATATTTTGGAACGTTGATTCAGATATACAAACTACAACTCTGACATGGTCTGCAAACTATATTATGGTTCCCGGTACGCCGCAATCCTTAACTGCGATATATAGCGACAGATCAGTCAAATTGACTTGGAGCGTCCCAGCGAATACTGGCGGGGCAAGCATCACCGGTTACAATATCTACCGCAGCACGCGTTCGGGTGCCGAATCCATTTTAACCTCGTTAAGTAACGTCGTGGCTTTCACCGATACATCTGTATCGGCCGGACAAACCTATTATTATAGGGTTTCAGCGATTAACAGCGCTGGCGAGGGAGTAAAATCTAGCGAGGCCTCTGTTTCAACCGGACTACCTCTAAATTTTATCATATTGCTAGTGGAAATAATCGCTGTTGGAGCGGCGACGGTTATAACAGTGGTTTTAATTGTACATAACAAGAAAAAAGCT
>MBAA01000217.1:3219-3631 GCA_001940655.1 Promethearchaeota archaeon CR_4 | reverse complement strand
CCGATAATTTCGAGGATCTTTTTGGCCCGGTGGATTCAACCTCACAGCAACTGCCCTCCCAAATGATTTCAGAACCCACGCAGTCTAGTATTCCACTGAGATCAACCGCCGCTGTTATCACGCCCCCTCCACATTCGAGTTCTCGGAAATTATGCACGAATTGCGGCCGCCCCCTTGAGAAAAAAGACAAAATCTGCTCTGGTTGTGGGAAATCACTTTAATTCCTTTTTTGTGATGATACAACCAAATTTTTATCTTTCCTCGCTCGATGGTCTTGTTTAATGGATGTTGTCAGCTTCGCTCGTGCCATTCGGGAGTTTGGTCCTATTCTACGGAAGGAAAACCTCCCGAGGGTAATCGCCTCTCTTTTAAGAGCCCGAGTTAGTCGAGATCACGTGGTCGCTGACTTTGG
>MBAA01000217.1:2642-3176 GCA_001940655.1 Promethearchaeota archaeon CR_4 | reverse complement strand
AAGGTTCGGAGAAATTCCAAGTACCCGTTGTGCGGGGACACACACACCCGGACGCTCCTATGGCAGGATTGTCGAGTTCGATCTTTGGCATCGTGCCGAGGAAATGCTTTGTTTCTGCGGGAAATGCCCGTCCTGGAAACGTCCTGCTCCTTATCCTCGATCCTGAAGGAAAGCGGAGTCCTTACAGTCCTCTCATCTGGGACACGACCACGATAAAACCAAGCGAGAAGATTCTCTCGATGCGCCGGGCTTATCAACATCTCGCAGAGAATCACCTTCTACTTTCGGCAAAAGACATCTCCAACGCCGGGATTTTTGGCACGCTCCTTCAAATGCTGGAATTCAGTGGTTGCGGGGCAATGGTTGACTTACAACGAATCGTGGTTCCTCCAACGATGGAAGCGATTAATGTCACCGTTCTTGAAATGTCCGAAATGTTCCTCGCGTCCTCCTTCCTCGTGTGTGCCCGGCCGGATGCAATCCCCGCCATCGAACAAATTCTCGCACCCGTGAATTATCAGGTTCTTATTATCG
>MBAA01000217.1:0-2636 GCA_001940655.1 Promethearchaeota archaeon CR_4 | reverse complement strand
CACTTCCCGAGAAACAGATCATCCTCCGCGATCATGACATCAAAGAAACCCTGTTCGACTATAGATCCCAAAATCTAATAATGCCAGATTTCAAGAAGAAGAAATATGCCTAGATGTTTGCCTCTTTGGTTGGTTGCGTGCCTCTTTTGTGCTTCAATTTTTGCGATACAAGGATATGCATTCGAGGAAAATTATCTTTTTAACCAGCATTCAATCCACAGCACGCAAGGCGTTACCCCAACGTATGTCAATGTAACGCTAAATACCACTGAAATATTCGCCGACTCCTCGGAATCACTCGGATTCTACATAATGTCCGATGGAGATGGAATCGTGGTCGTGAATATTACGAGTGCTGAGAATGCTATAGCTCCAGTGTTAAATCGCAACTTAGCTTTTATGACTGGCATTCAAATCTACGGTATTCCAATTTCTCCTGCGTGGGGTGCCTTGCCCGGTAGCTTCTCTGTGCAGGTTTCAGCGTGGTACCTTAACGCCACCAATGATGATAGTATGGATCTGGTTTTCTCCGAGAGCGTGACGGTGACCATAACCCTCGGTCTCACGTTAGGTGTTCCCATAGTCCTCGGAATCATCGCAGTTGTGGTAATAATCTTCGTAAAAGTGGCGAAATCTGCTGGTTCAAAGAAACCGAAGACTGGTAAAGCTAAGGTTCCTACGAAGATCGTTCCTAGTGGAGTTGCGGGGAAAATACTATGCCCTGAATGTAAAAAAACAATTGATGAAGGGAGTGTATTTTGCGCTGAGTGTGGTGCCCGTGTCCCTGAATTCCTCCGTTACAATGAGTCTGAAACGTAACTGGAGCATGGGAAAAGCAACAAAGCAACAATTCCTTTATATTCTACTGAGGATTAATCTTACAAGGTCGGAGATCTTATGGTTTTGGAACTAGAAGTGCGCCTGATGGACGCACCTGGAAAGTTGATTGAAATGCTCGAACCCCTCTCCCAAAATGGAGCAAATATCCAAGGAGTCTTTCATATGCACGGCGAAGTGCAAGGGGATCTCATCCCTGTGCTCGTCACCTTTTTGTTACCCGAACATCATTTTGAATCGAACTTGAATAAAATCAAGAAAGGTTTGATCGCCAAGGGCATCGAAATCGTTCGATTGAGCGCCGAGCAAGCAATCACTATTTCATTTTTGGCCCTAGGCCACGTATTCCAGACGGACTTTGTCGACACCATCAGACGTCTTTCCAAACCGGGCATCCGGGTCATCTCCATCGAGGCGAGATTTAAATCTATCAAAGACCCCAGTGCGGTGCTCTTTTCCATTCAGATCGAGAACAAGCAGAAAGAGGCCGAGCTGATGCAATTGATTGACGAGATCAGGCAAGAGAAAGACCTGGTCATTATCAAGGGATGAAGGCGAGCATTAAATGGTAAATTTGTCGTTAATTGGGTATGGTACTGTTGGGAAAGATGTGGTTAGAAGTGTGGCATCGAAGGGTGTTCTCTTTGGGGAGAAAATTCAGAAGAAATTGGTCTTCACCGAAATCTACGAAAACGATGGAGCCGTGACCAATCCAAAAGGCATTAACTTGGAATCGTTGGTTGCCGATGGTAATCTCCGCCAACATCCCGATTGGAAACCGGGGATCAAGACCCTCGACCATATTGTCCGGGGGGCCGGACAGATCATTATTGAAGCAACACCTACCAATCCCAATACCGGTGAACCGGGTTTATCTCACGTGCTGGCTGCGATCCAAGCCGGGAAACACGTGGTATCTTCGAATAAAGGCCCTTTCTACTTGCAATATGCAAAAATCCTCAACCTTGCCAAGGAGAAGAAGGTGAAAGTCCGATTCGGGGCAACCGTGGGGAGCGCGATTCCAATTCTTGCCGCGAAGGACACGCTCGCCGGGTGTGAAGTGGTGGAAATTCAAGCCATCATCAACGGCACGAGTAATTTCATCTTGTCTCGGATGACGACCGAGAACGAACCCTTCGAGCTCGCGCTCAAGGAAGCTCAACAATTGGGGTATGCTGAAGCCGATCCCACGCTGGATGTCGGGGGTTACGATGCCGCCGGGAAACTCGTGATCCTCGCCAATCACCTTATGGGGTGGTCGAAAACGATCAAAGATGTGAAAATTGAGGGGATTACTCGCGTGACCTCCGAGGGCGTGGAATTAGCCAAGAAAAAAGGCCTCCTCATAAAACAAATCGCATTCGCCAAAGATGGCAAGCTCGAAGTTGGATTGCGCCTCATCCCCCAAACGTCACCCCTAGCCACGATGGGTACGCTGAATGCAATTATGCTCCGCACCGATGTTGCCGGGGATTATTATTTCATGGGGCGTGGAGCAGGTGGCCCAGAAGCCGCGACTGGCATTCTTAGTGATGTCATCTACATCGCTCGGGATCTTCCGGGGTGAAGGTATTTGCGTAAAATTATCTCGGTTATTGGGTCGTCCGTTGCGGATCAAAAGGTTACCAAGATCGCGATGGAGGTGGGGTCTACAATTGCAAAGCGGGGTTACGTACTCGCTTGCGGGGGTCTCGGTGGCGTTATGGAAGCCGCATGCAAGGGTGCGAAACTTGCAAATGGAACGACCATTGGTATATTGCCTGGTATGGAAAAAATCGATGCAAATCAATACGTTGACA
>MBAA01000077.1:26615-26758 GCA_001940655.1 Promethearchaeota archaeon CR_4 | reverse complement strand
CGACGCGTCCGTGATGAAATCCACGCTGAACACCTTTTTGAGCGAGAGGGCATCGAAAAAGGTGAACGCTGCTTGGATATTCTCAAAATAGGCTTTTTTTTCCCCAGTTTCCCCTCGAGAGACTGAAAAGGCCACGTTCGCCG
>MBAA01000077.1:26286-26492 GCA_001940655.1 Promethearchaeota archaeon CR_4 | reverse complement strand
GGTCTGCAAACACCCCATATACGCGCGTGCCAACTGAACGCTTCGTGCGTGAAAGAACGGAGAGATGAGAGCCACTTTATCACGCCATGTAGAGCTGGCGACTCGAGACAACGGAGTTAATGGATGGTAATTAGTGGTTGGAATATAAAAAATTAAGGATTTGAGGGAGAACTGACGGAACTACTTAAACACTACCAGTTTTCCAG
>MBAA01000077.1:25050-26247 GCA_001940655.1 Promethearchaeota archaeon CR_4 | reverse complement strand
TCGTTGACTTAAACCTGAGAAGAAAGCTATTATTCCCTTCCCAAGGTCCCCGCCCAAGTACCACCGCTTGGAGAGGGACTTGTAATGAATTTCAATATTTTTTGAATATTCCATAAACTATCCCTATGCTTCCATTGATTCAGGTTCCCTGCTCTAATTTGGAACCTCTAGGAAGCCCTATATTCGGAAGGACTTACAGCTAAACGGGAAAAATTATGTGGTGCTGGTGTGTTCGAATATGGATTCAAGGGAGTTTTTCACCCATAGTGCCTCGGCGTGGTTTTCCGACTCATAAACGGGTATCCTTTTTACTACCCCCACATCTAAGTTAATCAGATAATATGTCTTGAACGCTTTCAGATTATTCGAAAACGTGAGTAAGCGGTCAGGATGAATGTCGATCTGTTTGATAGTCCGGAATGGAATTGCCGGAAAATGGGATCGTTTTCCCTGCACTGAGGAATCTACCTCGACAGTATGCGAGTCCTTATTGACGACCAATGTTGTCACGTTCCTGTTATGAAATAGGTGCTGCCGCCTCCAAGGGAAGAATAAGGGGAGAAAGACTGTGAGGAAGATCCCCTCTGACATTAAAACTGGCCACAGGGAGAACAAGAAACCTGGTCCCATGTTGACTAAGAAAACGCAAGGATAGACTAAGAATGCAATCATCACGAGTAAAATGCAGTAATAGCGCATTGAGATGAAACGTATTCGCGTGCGGAAAGTGAATGAGAGAGAGTTTACCCCCTCGGAAAAGGTTATGTGTGGGAAATGTTTAAAGTTTTCGGTGACTGGGGGTTGCTCGAATAAAGGACGGATGATACTATAAATCAAGTCCACTTGATCCTTCGTGATGTTCATAAACGGACGCGTGAGCTCGACCCGTTTGTTCCCCGTGCATTGCAACCAAAGAAAATAATTTCTGAGATCTGAAATCTGTTCGACATTGGAAAAGTTGGCCCGTTGCTTGTTTTCTTCACCAAATTTCGCGAATTTAACAAGACAAAAATCAATAGATGGGGAAAAAGGATAAAGAAAAAGGAAATTTCACGCAATCTCCATTCGCCGTATTTGTCGCCGCGTGAGATGGAACATGGCGATCCCAGCGACAATCAGGAATATTGGGGCGGGAAATCCTGGGATCACTACCCCGCTGCTGGGGGCGATGGTATCCGTGGCTGGTTCCGCCGCTTC
>MBAA01000077.1:24728-25019 GCA_001940655.1 Promethearchaeota archaeon CR_4 | reverse complement strand
GGTGTAGGTGATGCTTGCAGAGACGGCATCGGCTTCGCTGTCGATGTTCCGGGCCTTGAAGAACACGGTCTTCGGGCTGGGCCCTCCTTCGAGCGGCCACTCTTTCGTGGTGCTATACGCTTCCCAGGCGCTGAACGTGGTGTTGTCGTTCGAGAAGCACATCTCCGTGGCGTCCGTGGCGGACAGGGTCAACGTAACCGTAAGCGTAGCGGTATCCGCGGCTCCCCCGTTGATCGTAATAGATAAACCGGTAGGGGTGGGAAGAGGGGGATCCGCCACCCGCTGGGCGTA
>MBAA01000077.1:20083-24689 GCA_001940655.1 Promethearchaeota archaeon CR_4 | reverse complement strand
AATTAACGCGCCACCGGATCCATTACCAATCAGTTGAGGATAATCTTGTTTCCCATCCGCGGTACAGATGGCGATTCCGTTGGCATCCCACCGGACGTTCCCTGTGGAGTCCACCCGTTGGGCGTAGATGTCATAACCTCCAGTTCTATTATCTTGCCAGGTAACAATCGCGCCGCCAGCTCCATCGCTGGTAAGTTGAGGAAAAAATTGACGATTAATCTCGGTGCAGACGGCGATCCCGTTGGTAGACCACAGGGCGTTCCCCGCGGAGTTGACCCGCTGGGCATAAATATCATAATTTCCACCCCGGTCATCGTACCAGGTAATGATCGCGCCGCCAGCTCCATCGCTTGCGAGTTTGGGTTCACCTTGAGAATTTGTCTCGGTGCTGACGGCGATCCCGTTGTCAGACCACAGGGCGTTCCCCGCGGAGTTGACCCGCTGGGCGTAGATGTCCCCATGTATATTATCAATCCTACAATCGTGCCACGTAATGATCGCGCCACCAACCCCATCACTGGTAAGTTGAGGAAGGATTTGACGATTATTCTCGGTGCAAATGGCTGTCCCGTTGGCACCCCACAGGGCATTCCCCGCGGGGTCGACACGCTGAGCATAGACGTCATTAGTCCCATTCCGACTATCAGTCCACGTCAGGATCGCGCCGCCCGCCCCGTCGCTTACGAGTTGAGGGGAAGATTGACCGCCTATTTCCGTACAGATAGCGGTCCCGTTGACATCCCACAGGGCATTCCCCGCGGAGTCAACCCCCTGGACGTATATATGAGCAATCTCCATTCTATAATCTTGCCAAACAATAATCGAGCCATCAGTCCCGTTGGTTACGAGGTGGGGGGAATATTGATCACCTATCTCGGTGCAGATGGCGATCCCGTTGGCAGTCCACTGGCAGATCCCCGCAGAATTGACCCGTTGGGCGTAGATGTCATTATCACTCCCATTTCTCTTATCGTACCACGTAATGATCGCGCCGCCAATCCCATCACTCACGAGTTGAGGCTCTTGTTGAAAATTTATGGCGGTGCAGATAGCGGTCCCGTTGGCACCCCACTGGGCATCCCCCGTGGAATTGATCCACTGGGCATAGATGTCATAATGCCCACTTCTCATATCTTGCCACGTAATGATCGCACCACCAGCCCCATCGCTAATAAGTTGTGGGTTATTTTGGGTATCTGTCATATTACAGATGGCGGTCCCGTTGTCTTCCCATTCAAGACTCTCGGACACTAGAGGTTTCCTATTCCATCCATCGTTTAATACGTCAGATGTCCCCCCGAGTCGTCCTTTCTCGTCAGGTGCGAGATTTAAGAGGAATAAAAAGGTCGCAACGAAAAGGATCACGGAAAAAATTTGTAATCCTTTCTGTCGTCTTCCCAGGTTTTTTCGCGATTGTGATTTTTTATACATGATGAATCCCTACTTTTTACATTGAGGATCTTGTGAAGTCGGATCCCGTGAAGGTCCTATTGCACGTTTGAAGATGCCCTGACATTGACTTCCCCCCACAATCTATAAAAAACTTAGTTTCTCCTGTCAGATTTACCATCTTTTCCAAGAATGTATGCTATACTCCCTCCTTACCCGAAAGGATTGGCCATTGCGACCTGATGGCTGAATGGAAACTATGAAGCACGAGACCTTACAGGTTACTAGTCAAAAAGGTGCACCGGGTCTATCTTTACACTTGACCTTGGCGAGGATTTTGGTGTTTCTTCAATGTCGCCTCGGCATACTGCATTCCCTTCGCTCATCTTTGCAGGGTTCGGATTGCATCCTCGATTTCCTGCAGGATGGTTTCATCGCGGTCAATTTCTGCAAGAAACTGTTCTTCAGCGTCCTTGTTGTACAGGATAAACTGGTGGTGGACACCGCCCATGACGAACGTCAGGGAGTAGTTGTCAATTGCATCCAATAAGGGCAAGCATTTCTCGGGAGACGCGCCATCCACATCATATTTCGCCTGCATTTTCGTTATAGTCGCGAGATACGTTTTCAGCTTCGCCCGGTCAGTGACGGATAACTCAATGTTGTCCGAATTGCCCGCGCTTTCACGTTTGGACTCTTCCAGCAACTCTTCGAGGCCGTCCTCGATTTCTTCGATGTCATCGAGGTGTTCGGTCACCGCTTCGTGGAGTGAAAAATTGGTGGATTCGAGGTATAGGCATTTTTGCCCGCAGGTGAGGGCCAGCTTGAGGAAGTCCTCGAGGGCTGGACACTCTGGTTCGAAAAAGGGTTGTTCCCCGTAAAAGATCCCTTGCAAGACCACGAACTGTTTGGACACGTTCTGAATTTTTGCGAGCAGTTGTTCAACGGTAGGAAAGTCTGCCATACTACATCACTCTTGGATTTCCGCAGGCACGCCCTTAGATAATTTTTTCCCTCCAAGTATTTTTCAAATCCACAGAAGGGGTAGTAGCGAACCTATTTGTCACCTACCTCTGCCTCTACCCCATTTTAACCGCTCGGGCATTGCATTGTGTGCATTCTCCTCGGACTACTCTGATTCTATTCCATCACGTCATAAGTACTTTCAGCATCCCCTACTCGGCGGTGAGACAATCACCTGCGTGCCGACGGGAATTTACTAATACTGATGGGGATCACGACGCTTGTGAACGGGTTCAACCAACTTAAGTCAACACTGCCATAGATGAAAAGGATAAATACACCACACCCAATTGAAAAGGGGAAGGGGTTGGTTTGCTGCGGATTACGTTACCATTGGTTCGTGCAGCAAAAATAATTATAAATCCCTAGCGGACTTGAAACAAGGCAACAATAACTGCGAGTGGACAATCATGCCGATAGTAGAAGTGAACATGTGGCAGGGGCTGTCGCCCGATGCGGCGAAGAAGATTATCGGCGGGATCACCCAAGTCTTCGTGAACCTGGGCATTCCCGCACGAGCGGTCGAGGTCGTGATCCACGAGATCCCCAAAACCCACTGGGGCATTGGCGGAGCTCCGGCGTCAGACGTGAAAAAAGACGTGAACGTGCCATGACTCGCCTGCGGTTAATGCACGGAGTTCCTTAGCGGGACTTACGGATAGAAGGACATCATCGAGGGATTTTCCCTGTGTCTTCGAAATACATCCTCTTTCACAACTCCTGCTTTGGAGGAGACCAAAACCATCGAATCCCAATTATCAGGCAGGAGGGCAAATCTACGTGTTCATTTCACGTTTAACACTTTCAATATTTTCCTTAACGGTCTTAGCGTCCGAAGAGTCGTCTAATCCGAGCGTGTTCAAAATTTGTGACGTTTGTTCGAAATATCGCAACGCCGCCGGGAAATTCCGCTGCGCAGCATAAATCGATGCAATATTGTTGAGACGGGTGGCTTTCTTTGATAGATCCCCCAATTGTTCGGCGATCTGTAGCGCCACCTCGAAGCGCTGTAAGGCCGCCGGGTAGTTCCGTGTTAGTCGATAAATTTCCCCGATATTGTTTAGACGAATGGTCTTTCCCACCAAGTTTCCCGACTGCTCATCGATCTGCAGCGCCGCCTCGTAGTGCTTTAGGGCCTTCTGGTAGTTCCCTTTATTTTTATAAATCGTACCGATATTGTTAAGACCGGTGGTTTTCCTCGCCAGATCCCCCAATTGCTCGGCGATCTGTAGCGCCGCCTCAAAGCGCTTTAAAGCTTCCTTAAAGTTCTGTTTTGCTCTATAAATTTCCCCAATACTGGTGAGATTCGTGGCTTTTCCCTTGAGATTCCCCAATTGCTCGTTGATCTGCAACCCCGCCTCGAAGCGCTGTAACCCCGCGGGGTAATTCCCCTGCGCCTTATTAATCCATCCAATATAGCCGAGCGCATTCGCCTTCCAAACGGGTGCATCTCTTTTTATAGCCAGCGATAACAAGGTTTCGGAACATCGCATCGCATCTGGATACATATTAAAATCAAAAAAGATCCTATTGGGGATGGCAAACATCTCAAATTCGCTTGGCAATCTAATATTTGCCGCAAACCATTTGATAGGCATTGCCGAAAAATTATTTGCGCTTACTTTTGGTTTGACATCCAACAATGTTCCGAGTAATCTCGATGTGTTGGCTTCGACCTGGTACACGTGGTTCGCATTCCGCGCCCGCCAAATGTCGGCCATTATGTGGTCTACTTTGTCTGACTGTGGGGTTTCCGGAATTGTCGCACCATCGACTTCGTACACTTTCTCCGCGCCCCCGTCCCCCGGCACGTGCTGGAGCCATATGACCGTTTGGACGTGTTGTAACACCCGCAAGGTAGGCACGATGTCGAAGTCATCGCTGCCCGAGTATCCCAGCACGATGAGCGAGCGCCCGGCGGAGAGGTGTTCGAAGGCCGGGCGCTTGAACGGTTCGAGCTGGAACACGCTCTCCCCTTCCTTTCCCGCCCCGAACGCCTGGATCGTGGCAATGAGCGACTTATCCGTGCGTTCACCCGTCATAACGATGCGTTTTGAGCGGAAACCTGCGGTGCGCAAGAACTAGGAAGTTTGACACGCCAATCACTCGGATTTGGGAGAAGTAAACGAGGGTGAGGGCGGAGATAAACGAAAAAAACCGATCAATCTTCACTTCAAGCAGTTCTTCAATTATT
>MBAA01000077.1:19799-20061 GCA_001940655.1 Promethearchaeota archaeon CR_4 | reverse complement strand
TTGAATTTCGTGAGAGAATAAAATTAATTTTACTCAAAAAAGGAGAGATGGAAATACTAAGAATGGATTTAAATACTTGTTTCTTGTACCGCAAGCTCCCGACAATGATCCACACTAATAACGTTAGGCATCCAGATTTTATTCACTCCCGCTGCGTCAGTAAATCCTATCCAATATACTGTTACATTGTATGTCGCAGCAGGAAGGCTTGGTGTGTCATATTCGAGGTGAAAAGTGTCAATCAGTGTTATCGATGATGCAA
>MBAA01000077.1:18529-19726 GCA_001940655.1 Promethearchaeota archaeon CR_4 | reverse complement strand
CCAATACAAGTCTCCAATGTATCCATTATCATAGTACATATATATAAGAGCACTGAAACTCGAGTGCAGGCGCGATTGCCCCGTAGTAGCGATTAATATCGACATATTATCTACAGGAACATAAGCAGGTTGGCCTGTATCTAGTAATTCATCGTATTTATCTGAGGATACCTTGAGAGTTTGGCGAATATGCCCATTGATTTCAGGTTGCGGTTGCAAGAGAGGGAGCACAAAATACCCCAATGCAAAAGATACGAGAATCGCCCCGATAAACGCAGCAATGCTGCCCTTATTTGCCATATCATATACACCTATGTTAATTCTTTTTAAATTTTGAAAAACCTTGTTTTCAAAATTAAAAGTGTTATCAAAATTCATCAAAAAAAAGGTATTGTATTGGACATATCTGCCGAATGACAAGATGAGAAAGTATGCGGAGATGCAGTCTGGGGCGAGATTTTTGACATCCTTGGTATCAACCCCACGCTTTGGTGCCCCGCATCCCGCGCCAGCGTGAACATCCTCCCGACATCCACCTTGGCGATTCCCGCCACGTAGGACTTCAGGGCAAAGAATTGCTCCTCCGGCGCGAGGGTGACCGGATGCTGCTTGGAGGTACGGGCCAGCTCAGCTTCCAGGGGGAGCGACTCGAGGGGATCCGCGTAGATCGCCACGTGCACGCAGGTCACCTCGGCTTCCCTACCCCCACCCGGAACACGATGCGTATCTGGGGGGTTTCCTTGGCGGAACTGTTACCCGCGCGCCGATCTTGACTCACGCGGCATGCAAACCGGGGTCATTCCGGAGCGGATACCAGTGTTGCTTGTTAAATTCGGGAGTCCGGGGGCGACCCGACAACGTTGTATGGCGGTGGAGGGATATTCTTGGTACCTACCTCTCCATGGGACGCCTACCCATTTAAACCTGTTTGGGAACCGTCAACAGCATCCCGTCGAGGGTAACCTCCTGACGCTTGGTAGGAGGTGCATCACACATCGCCCGCTGGTGTCCGCCGGGTCTTTCTTGTTGCCCCGGCAAAGTTTTTTTGGAACGAGATATGCCCCCATAATCTGGTGATGGGGCATATTTGGATCTGGATTCACATATTCTCTCCATAATTTTCGCACCAGGTTTGTTTTCCCCTCGGAATGCAGTGATGTCATCCCGGTGCTACCTCGGTAAAACGTACTTTTTGGT
>MBAA01000077.1:16162-18522 GCA_001940655.1 Promethearchaeota archaeon CR_4 | reverse complement strand
CTTCCGGCTTTTTTGTTTCCAGCGGTGATCGGATTAAATAAGACTAAATAAGAGATTTTCTTCTGTATTTTCTACCCCTTTTTCGGTTGTTTGGATGGCCAAGCACGGGCAGAACGTGAAGATATACACTTACATAGCAATGATTACGCTGATAATTCTCGGTTATTTGATATTTCGGTGAGGGACATATTCGTACCAGGCGTATAAAGGGAGTTCTTTGAAGGTAAGTTAATAAAAATTCCTTCCCGCAAATCCCCAGAATTAACCACGGGCAAGTGAATTCTTCTTCTAGACCCTCTTTTTCACCCTCCACAACTGTCAGGGATTTCTTCATACCTCAGGTTCATTTTTGTTGTTTTTCAACGCGGATTCTGTGGGAGATTGTTCAATTGCATTGTCACCGCCTGATGGGAAGAATTTCATTACGGGGGGGTTGATTCTGTTTCAATTCCCCGTGTAGTGGGAGATTCATTTATTAAGTTCACTTTCGGTTTTTTCCATATGGTTGAAATGGATTACCAGGAACGCCTTCAATTGGAGGCATCTTGTGGTGGTCGTCCTGGGCGTTCCCGGGAGATTGCTGCTGCACGTGGAGACAGTAAGGGTTGCGTGAGAAACCCATCGAATTTTTCCTGGTCCGCTTGGTCGCAAAATAATTGATTTCAGGGCATGCTAGATTGGAATAGGGTTTTGTATTCTTTCGTTTTCTCGGCGATCTCACTAAATTTTGCAATTCCAGGGATTCCAGTTTGAGCTAGGGGGGTTCATCGCCATTCCCAAAAAATAGTCGTGGTGCCTGCACGTGCCCAAATCGTCAATTCCGGGGAATTCTTTATTTCTGGCGATCCAGCATAAAATAGGGGTATTTTTGCGAAAATTGTACTGCAGTAGGGGAAATGGATGGGGAGTGGTGCTATTATTGTTTGCGTCCTCGGTGTGTGATATAGGAAGGATTTTTTAATTTCCACTTTGTCATAGCGATTTGCCACCCTGTAGGAACTTTGCGTGGCGTTGGAAGGTTGAGACGTGTACCAGGTCAATTTATTTTGGAAAAATCAAATATTTGGGGGGAGAGATTATCAATTCCAGAGTGGAACAAAATTTCTAATTTAGAATAGTAGGGATGGGATATTAGTATCTGGTTTCAATATTGAGCGAGTAATTGGAGATAGTCAATTCTAGGGCGTTTTCCGTTAGTATGGCAATTGATATTCCCTGGATACTACTACTCATCGGTTATTTTGTTCATAAGTCTACTGTTTTTTGAATATCTAACGATTTTTCTCAATTTGACGGGTTTTTCTCTGCGGGATACTACTATCCAGCTCCTTGCTTAGTTTATAAGAATTCGATCGTTACTATCTTGGATACTAATATTCTTCTAAGCGATTATTGGCAATGGATACTACTATCTGGAGGCTATTCAATTCCCAAACCATTAATGTCGGCATAAAGACTGCTCTCACACTAGATACTAAAATTTATATGTCCAATCCCCTTACTATTAAGTACAGCATACGAGGTTAATATACTGCACGTCAGCATAATCTCGATTGGAAGCGTGGTTCCAGGATGGCTAAAAGTGGGTTGGATACAGAACACGAAGTCCTCTCTGTCGTGAGATCCGCATCGGAACCCCTCCAAGCATGGGACATCCAGAAACGCCTGAAATACACTTCGGGCAAACTCGAATCTGCCCTACGCCGATTGGAAGGAAAGAACGCCATTGTCCGGAAGAAAGTCACCAGGGTAACGCAGAATCAGGAACCCCGCGTTGTAGCGTTCGTGTGGGATCGCGATTTTGAAGCCAAGGACGAGGTGCCTACCGAAATTATCGAAAAAGAAATTCACGTGCCAGTCCCAGGAGAACCCTCGGAACAACCCCTAGGGTTTGACCTCGTGCACTGGTTTGAAGCCCTCGACCCCGTAGAGAATCCTACCAATCCGGACGAAGTCGTCATCCCCGTGAAATTGACCAAGTTCGAGGCCCAACTCCTGGCAGCCCTCCCACACGTCAATCCCAAATACACGAACCTCACTCATTTCATCCAATCTGCGGTCACGGACGAGTTGAAACGCCAGAAGAACACTGTCAAGCGGAATGCGATTCAATACCTCATTGACCAGGGCACCATCTCGGTGGAGTACGGCAAGCAGCTCCTCGGGTTGAATGCCACGGATACCATTACCGGAGGCGAGCGGGACGAGTAACCCCCCCAAACAACCGAAACCGTTCTTTGCCGAGGGATTTCGCCTGAGCAAAGATCCGCAGAAACGCGAGCGGCGCCCCCCCATACGACCGCCAGGGCAACCGATCCCGCAACCGGGGACTCAACCGCAATTCCAACCGATGCCCCAAC
>MBAA01000077.1:13553-16122 GCA_001940655.1 Promethearchaeota archaeon CR_4 | reverse complement strand
GCCGATGAGCGGATATGGAGACCTCGAGATCCTCCTCCCCGCCTTGCAGGAAATGAACGGCCGCCTCGAGGGCATCGCCCAAATTCTCGTGAACCAATCCCAAACGATCCAAGCTGGGGCGGGGTTGCAACAGGAAGTCGTACGCCTCCAGCAGCATTTGGTCCAGTTGCAGGAGCAGGTGGTCAAAAACCCCCCAGCCAAACCAGGACAAGCAGCGGCCTCGAACCAGACGGATCAGTCCCTTCCCTACCTCAACGCGATCCTCAACGGGATCAACATCCTGGCGGAAGCCACGCAGAAACGCGCCGAAACCGCCCAGGTTGCTGGCACCACTCCCCCAGAAGTCCTCCCGAACGCGAGCCAGAACGACCAGGTTGTGGCGTATCTCAACGCCATTCTCGCGGGGATCAATCAACTGACGGAGGTGACCCAGAAGCAGGCAGAAGTGGGTCAAACTAGAACTCCTACTACCATCAACGGACACGCGAAAGGGGGAATCTATCCTCCCCATGATGATCATAAACGCCTCGATGACATCGAAAACGGCGCACCGGCAGAAAATAATGACTATTTTGGCCGCCACCGCGAACATTTCGAACAGCAACTCGGCGAAGACATCTATTCCAAAATGCAAACCCCCTCATCGGCACCGGGAGCCGTGCCCAACCCACCTTCATCCTACCCCTATTCCAAAGAGGACGAGGCTACCCCCCCACAAGTCGTGCCCAGGGACACCCGGCAAAGTACCTTGAACCAACCCTTCCAACCCCGTCAATCCCAACAACCGAGACCCTCGCGATCCATCCCCTCGGAGGCCGAACGGAACGAAGCAGAGCAGATGGACGCGCTCTTTGCCGAGGAAGCTGCCTACTTAGACGAGCGGAAGGCCCATCTCGTCCGGGAGGAGAAATATTTGGACGAACGCAAGGAGCACATCGCACAGAAGAAAGAGTGGTACCTGAAGTTTGGGTGAATTTTTGACTACTATTTAGCGTTATTTAATCGGGCCAGTCGGGAAAGGCAAAGATCCGAAAAACTAACCCAAAACCAACCCATTTTTCGCAATTTTCAGGTTTCCGATTCGCGAAATATCTTGTCATACCACGAATTCTTTGGAAAATTCCTTGCCAATTATGTAAAAATGAAGAATAATCCAGCAATATACCTTAGATCGGTTCATCTAATTATGCAAACTAAAATCTGTGTAGATATTTGGGCGATTCCAGAGTAAAATAGGAACTGGATCATTTTGGAATAGGGGGGGTAGAAAAAAGACAAACATCCAAGCATTGTAGAAAATTGGCATTTATCTCTGGAAATGTAAGTGATTATCATATTTTCGCTAGAAATTCAAGCTAATACCCCTGAATACAATTGAGGATTAACAAGGAACCAATTTTACCCTCGCCATTTCTGGGAAGAGTTTCACGATAACCTTTATATATGAAACTCGATAACATATGATAACTAATTAAAATAAGTCACCTCAACGCAAGGAAAAACGGGTAGAGGCATATGCAGAAAAAATATTTAATGGTTTTGACGATCCCACTCGTATTCACGTCCATTTTGGCGGGATTTGCACTGTTTGTATTCCTAAGAGGTCCCATTGGCAGTCAGGAACCCGATGTCTTCGAATTTGATAGACGGGGGGATCATATGTATGAAGCACGCACCCAATATTATGCAATTACAATCACATCGAACACGAACTTCACTCAGGCAAATGGCGTATCGGGAGGTGTAGGCACGGCGGAATCCCCTTGGATCATTGAAGATTGGATAATCTCTGCCAATGCCAACGATTCGTGCATCTTCATTGCCAATACCACGGACTTTCTCGTAATCCGCCATTGCGCGGTATTTGCAGGGTTCAAGCAAGGAATCAAATTGCAAAATGTCACCAACGTCCACCTGGAAAATAATGATTGTTATGAAAACGGTCGGTGGGGAATCTACCTTGACCACGTGAATGATACCATTCTCTCAAACAATCGGTGTTGGGATAAAGATGATTACGGAATTTCCCTCCGCAATTCTAACAATAACACACTGGCGAATAACACGTGTACGGATACATATTGGGGAATTGAATTATCTGCGAGTTATAATAACACATTACTGGCAAATTCAGCATCAAACTGCCAAACGAGTTGCATTGAACTCAGTCAATCAGATGGTAACGTGCTGAGAAACAACAGGTGTGCATTCGCTGGAAGTGGGATTGCCCTCTGGAATAGCTCTGCAAATATCATTGAGGAGAATTCCATTCAGAATACATATCAAGGAATCTTAATTTCTGATGATGCTCAGGTTAATACAATCCGGGAAAATCAGATCGAATGGTGCGTAGAGGGGATTGAAACCGATCCAAATGCGCGAAATATAATTGAAAATAACACCATCTCACGGGTCGAGTTTTTTTTTAATTTTTTCACATATTACGCGCAACCACTTTTATTCGGTTTTGGTGTGAATGGATATTACTTGTTCCTGGCGATGCTTGCAAGCTGGTATCCCTGCCTACTGATCGCGTTGGGTGAGGTAAAAACGCGAATCATCAGGAGGC
>MBAA01000077.1:1948-13478 GCA_001940655.1 Promethearchaeota archaeon CR_4 | reverse complement strand
AACTCAAGAAGGGAGAATTGTAGAATGAAAAGAAAAGAAGAAGCTGGGAAAAGGGGCGAGTAACATGCAAAAGAAAATGAAAATCTATCTCTCGATCCCACTTGCCCTAACGCTCGTGACGGCGGGGATCTTTCTGGTGATCGTCCTGAAAGGTCTAATTGGGAGTTATTCGACTCAAGAAGCAACGGTGGATCAGGCCACTCAACGATGGAAGGATGCTAATGGCAATAATGATGTTTGGATGGAATTTCACGACCCCATCAACATTACTTCTGAAAGTAATTTCACCCAGGCAAATGGGGTGACAGGGGGGGCAGGAACGCTAGAATCCCCGTGGATTATCGAAAATTGGAGAATCTTGCATAGTTCCGGGCAGGAATCCTGCATTCTTATCGCGAATACCACAAGTTTCCTTATAATTCGTCATTGCTTGTTAATGTCTACAAATAGATCGGGCATCATCCTCCAGAATGTCACCAACGTGCGACTTGAGAATAATGTTTGTAAGGGCAATCTATGGTGCGGGATCTACCTGAACTATTCGAACAACACCGTGCTCACCTACAACTGGTGCTGGGATAATGGGAACTATGGCATTTTCCTCAATCAGTCAAACAATAACACGCTCGGCTACAACAATTGCACTGGCGAGACATATGGGATTCAATTGTCTAAGAGCAACTACAATTTTTTGTATAAAAATACCGCGACAAATTGTAAAGAGAGTTGCATTGAACTGATTCGATCTGATTTCAATGATATTGCAAGCAGTCGGTGTAGTTTTAGCTGGACGGGGGTCAGTCTTGAAAATTCGACAGAAAATCGGATTGAGGAAAATAAAATTTGGAATACGTGGTCTGGGGTTCTTATTCTTAAATCCAATCTCAACAGAATTCAAGGGAATAACATCGAGTGGTGTGAAGTCGGGATAAATTCGGATGGAGAGTCGGTGAACCACGTTGACCACAATAATGTCTCGCAGGCGGGGATTCTATTAATCTTCTACTATACAGAGGAGTACGCCACCATAGGTCCGTTAGGATATGTTCTATTCTTCTCAATCGCAGGGAGTTGGCTCCTCCTTTTCGCAAAAAGGAAATCCCTGCGACAACAACCAAGTACCAATGCAGATTGGGACAACGGAGAAAATATCAAAGAAAAACTGCCGGGTGATCTGGATCGCTTGCAATCGGAACATCGGGCAATTATTGCCCAACTAAATGAGGAGTAATCACGACAAGTTTCACAGACGAGGTTTCTTCAATGGGGAAATCCAGCAAAGAAAAATTTGACCTTGTCGAGCAACTCCTCCAAGAGGGCAAACCCTATCGGGTTATCCAAGAGAAGCTCCTCGAGAAATTCGGGAGTGGGATGTCGAACACGACCCTGAAGCGGTTGTTGAACGAACAGAACAAGATCCACCAGCTGGAGGAAAAAAACATGCAATTAGAACACGAACTCGCCCTATTCAAGAAGATGTATTTCGAGTTGTTAAATGCCACGCGAAAAAGCTTGGCTGCCAAAAACAAACCAAAAAGCGAGAACCCCCTAAATCAAAATTCCCCTGCATCGGGTAAGGGCAACGAAAAATTTTGCACGTTGTGCGGAGCTTCGTACCCACCGAATGCGAAGTATTGCCCGATTTGCGGTCAAACACTATATTAAAGAATTTTCCGAATTTTAGCACAAAACTAAAGCAATGAAAGGAGAAACATAGAGCGAGATTGAAATCTCTTTTCGTCTGAATTGCGGAATAGTACCGTCTGGAGGGAGTGGAATCACAACTATACGCGGAAAATCAAAGTATTCGTTTAATTATATGAGATTCATCTCATATCTATCTCAGCAAAACTATAAAATACCTCAACATAATTGGTCATCGAGAAGATATGTCGAAGCACGTGGGGATAGTCGCATGCAGCGCGGAGGGAGCCGCCCTCTGTTATCGAACATTCTGTAAGGAGGCAACGGAGCTCATGGGCGAACACGCGCACCCGGAAGTGTCGATGCACACGCACCCACTCAGCGAATATATGGTGCACATACGGTTGGGCAATTGGCAGGGCGTGGCCAACCTGATGTTAGATTCGGCCCGGAAATTGGCGAACATCGGAGCACAGTTTGCTATTTGCCCAGATAACACTATCCACCAAGCATTTGATTTAGTTGTACCCCATTCCCCGATTCCATGGTTGCACATCGCGGACGCAGTGGCAGCGGAAGCGAAAAAACACGGATTCAAACACCTGGCAATCACGGGAACCAAGTACCTGATGACCAGCCCCGTCTATCCCGGAGTCCTGAAAAAAACGGGGATCGCCTACACGATCCCGGAGGAAGGGGACCGCAACAAGATTGACACGATTATTTTCAAAGAACTCGTCAACGGCGAGTTCCTGGAAACATCGAGACAGTATTTCAACGAAGTCATACAGAAACTCAAGGATCGCGGCTGTGACGCAGTAGTCCTCGGGTGCACGGAGATCCCCCTACTGGTTGATCCGGAGGATTGTCCGTTACCAACACTGGATTCGACACGCTTACTCGCAAGAACCGCAATGAAAGAAGCTTTAAGAGAAAGTTAACAAGTTGGTTGCACCCACAAGTTGATGACCCACTCAAAAAAGCTATCGTGAGGTTAAAAGAATTTTTTTGACGTCTTCGATAAAGGACTCGAAATCGGTTAGATTTTCGTGTAAAATTGTGTAAATCAGGTTAGTGTCGATATCCTGATAACGATGAATCACGAGATTTCGAAACTTCACCATCTGCTTAAATTTCTTAGCGTGACCCGTGGGGATTAATTGCTCTTTCTCGAGAGCATCAAATACATTCCCCGCTTCTGAGGGAATATTGTGCGTTTTGCGCGCTAGGATGTGGTTTGCAATATCGATCATAATCTGTATGCTGTTCTGGAGTAAATATAGAATGGAATACTGTAATTTAAGATCGGTACTCAAATTTTCAAGAGATCCCCTGCTTTTTTCTTTGTCTAAGAAACTCAAATTCTCTTTTAGAATTAGTAAACGATTTTGAACCATTTCTTTATCGATGTCAGCGATGACGTTCACCTTCTACAAACTCTTATAGAATTCGTCGAGGAGGGGTCTTATCTCAAAATATTCTTCCACCAAATGTTCTCGGAATTCTGCATCGGCAATTTCGTCCGCAGAAAAAATCACTTGCGCTTGACGCAACATATTATGCGCAATATGAACCGGCAAACCATTGAGAACTTTGACATCTGTCTCGAGTGGGGAAAGTTTTACATCTAATTCGAGGGAAAGCGCAATAATATCCTGCGAAGAGAGGCGTGTCCCGGGTTTTAATATAAGTCCAATATCCACATCGCTCAAGCGATGGGAACCTCCACTCGCGCGGGATCCAAAGAGATATACAGCTGCTAGTTCAGGTACAGGATGGTTTTGGAAGAATGTGCGTAATTTTTGTATTATATGTGTATTTGTTAACAAATTAAATCACGATACTTGTTCAAGATCCTTGTGGTATTTCTGAATATATAAATAACGCTTGCTCAACCTCCGAGAGAAGTCAAAGAAAGTTCTAGTATTGAATTTCATGTATTATCATTTTCACCTTCGCCTAACGAAATGTCCTGTAAAACGACAATTGAGGTCTGATGAAATAATCAGCTCGCTCGAAAATACCCTATAATTACGATCCGGTCTTTGTCCTTTAAAGCATTATAAAAAGGAGTTTTTATCTATATTGAAACCAAACCTGAAAAATGGGGAAATTCCCCACAAAATAGAATTGAATCGATAATCTATCCCGATTGGGGCACGCTAACATCAGTGGCGGGAGGGGACTCAACAGAATCAGGAGTTGGTTCCGCATCTTCTTCTACTTGCCCAGCGCGAAAATCTTTGATTACCTCGTCAATTGGTTGGTCTAGCTCAAACTCAGGAGCGGGGTGGCCGAAGAATTCCGCGTAAAAATCCCGAACCCACTGGAGCTCGGCCGCGGCGAGCGCAACGCGCCGTTCCCATGGAGCTACCATAAGCGACTGGAAATCCTGCGTGAACGGCCCGAGGTTCGCGAGGGTGTCCTGCACGGAGAGCATGTGCTGGAGCATCGCCATGCGCATGACGAGGAAGTTGTGAATTTGTTCAGCGGGCAGGTACCGGAGGAACGAGAGGCAGGCGCCTGCCTGATCCGTGGTGGCTTCCGTCCATACCTGGCGGATGATCGTCTCGAAGTAGGTGATACCCTCCGCGCTGAGCGTGTAGAGTTTCTTGTCCGGTTTGTCGTCCTGGGGGACGTCCCGGCGTTGAATCGCTCCCGCGCGTTCGAGAGCTTTCATTTGCGAGTAGAGTGTGCTGGTTGCCATCGGGCCGAGCGTGATGGTCAAACCCTTGATCTTTTGGTCGAGCTGGTAGCCATGGAGGGGTTTCTCCCGGAGCAAGCCGAGAATCACGAGCTGCTGGAACTTGGTCATGTCACATTTTACCTTCCAAACGAGAATAGAGTATCGTCTAATGTGGAAGAGGAAAGGCGGAATATTTGGGGGGGAGTATTATCGGGGAAATATCTCGGACACTTTGACGCAGAAAAATCGAAAAATATAGGAAAATCCAAACCGTGGCTGCCTATGGGATCGGATACATCATCTAGACGATCGGTTTCATCTGCCCCATCTTAGCGTTAAGGGCGTCTCAATCCCCAACGGGAGTTCTGACTGGATCGATCCAAAAAGGATTGATCGAAGGCTGAGGTTACCTCGAGACCAATCACTTGAAGCTGCACTATCACCTTCAATGCATCACCTCCCAGCTTGTGTCAAAAATGACACCACGAACTTTTCATAGAAATATCCAGAAGAGGATCATAGAAGAGCAAGAATTTAACACCAAAATCTCGTTAAAAACGGACCATCATTATGAAGATACCAAAATTATATTCGACATATAGTTGGTTTCAGAATTTCTATCAAGGAGATGTTGTAGAACCATAATCCAAGTTGACGTTCGATCAAACATCGGAGAGCCCCCTCAACTAAAAGCGGAGTGGAAGTATGTCTTCTCAAGATTGGCTAGATAAAGCGCAGTTACCATCAGATTGGTATAACAAAGGAAAATTTATTCCAAACACCAACGAACGATTGGCATATTACACAGGAGGATTGACTTTCTCCCCCGAGTTTCACCCGAATGCTTGGCGTGGCATCGGGGAGACCTTATACGAGCAGAGGGATAGTAACGGAGCGTTAGATGCGTTTAAGAATGAGGAAAAGTCTCGACAAAGATTGGAACCTGCCCCATTCGCCCAGATTAGGTATACTATTGATAATCCACCTATAAGTCAAATACGTTCAAACAATATCAAATTTTGTCCCACCTGCGGTGCTTCCGTTCCTGAAGTGGCGCAATTTTGTGCCTGGTGTGGTGTCCGACTTGGCACAGGGGTCATCGAAGCAACCCCGCAAACAATACTAAATGCTTCTTATCAACCAGTGCCTTGCCCATCAATCCCCTACCAACTAACCTCTTGTCAAAAGAGACCTATAAATGCAAATGGGAAGATTGGTTTGATCTTGGGTATCATTGGTTTTTTCATCATTCCTTTGGCAGTAGGATCAGGGTTCATGTGGATGTTTTTTATGGAAATAATTGCCGGTACCGCGACCATTTTACTCGGAATCCCTGCAATGGTGTTCGGGGTGGTTGGGCGAAGGAAAGATAGGGACAAAACTCTAGCGACCGCGTCTATCTGTGTCGGCGCGATTGCCTCCATATACGGCATTGCCTTTCTCAATGCGATACTCTCAGCAATCGTCTATCCATTTTATCCCGTTTATTGAAATTTATCTTCAATCGAAAGTGGGATTTGACTTCACAGAAAAGAAAGATTTGGAATAGGGTTCTTCATTTATTTATTGCGTTCGGTTTTATTGTAAACGTCTATTACTTAGGAGGGCGTATTGTCGATGCATTATTTGATACGAGTCAACAAAAGCGTTCGATCATAAAATAGCGATGTTACTCGTGTCTATACAATCGGGAACAAACAGATACCTATGGACATCCTCGAGTGTCTCGCGGGGGACAAAGACGCAGTCGTGCGGCAGGGAGCGGAGAAGCAGATTCTTAGATGATCATCCCTTCCCCCGTTCAATCCAAACGAATTGGAAAAAGATACATTCAATTTCAGGTTGGTTACTGATTTTCCTGACCCGAGGCACCCTTCTTTGACGAAAATTATGAGGTTATGTTTTCGCATTACCTCCCCGCATGGTGTCAAATATGACACCACTATCTTTTCAAAGCATTTCCAGTAGTGACGATATAGGTATAGAAGAACTAACCCACTCGAAGAATTGTGCAAGAGTCGGATTTTGAAACATTTCTCAAAACGTGATCTAAAATGGCGCGCGAGGAAACAGGGAAAACTCCCCTCAAAAAGATAATTTTGGTCATTGGAGTCGTCATTCTCACAATTGTTGGATTCGGCATATTCACATATATTGTGAATGAATTTGCTAACTCCGGTACAAACCCTGGAATTGTTAAAAAACCAAATATATACCTGTACTCAAATGTAACGGTGCAGGATACGATTCGAATCGATGTCCCCAATGGAAGAGTGGTTACATCAGACCCTCTTGCCCACCACGTGAACGTGGTCGAGTGGGAAGTGACTATCACACCCGATGGGATGTTTTATGACAACGAGCAAATCCCATGGTTATTTTATGAAGCTGAGATTGATAATCCGGCCGTTAGCACGAATATGGGGTGGTATTTTGAACGATGCAACGAGACCATTACCACGAATAACGTTCCGTATTCAATTCCCCAATTTGTGCAGCTCTTCGCACAGGAACTCTGCAGAATCGGATTATTTGCAAAAGAGGCCCAAGATTTCGTGGACTACTGGTTTTCGCTGGAACACATCCTTGTTCCAGAGGATGGAAAATACACGCTCATACTTGCGGACGAAATGTGGGTGAACTCAAACCTCCAACTGTCTACAGGTCAAAACTATGATGTATTGCGGATTTTCCTCGTCTTGAACCAGGTATTCGCGCCGGTAACCGTGCTTGCCATCCCCAATGCTACAAACACTGTCACAACGGGATTGATCTTGCATGAGTGGGGTGTCATTTGTTAATTTTTAATTTAATCAAACGCAATGGTAACCCCATCAATCCCCATTATTCGCAGAGGTACCCGAATTTGAAAAGGAGAAAAATTAGAAGAAAGACATATGTTCATTCAATGATTTGGATCTTTTTCTTGATAGCGGTCAGCTCGGCCGCCTCTTTCGTCGCTTCCGCGTAGATTTTCACGGGGAACTTGTTGTGCAGGGGTGAAATGCGAGCACCTCCCGCGGCCATGTAGTAGTAAAACCGGGTTAACTTGCGTAACCCCGTCACCATGCGCGTGGCTTTGTCCAACTCGGCGAGCGTGTTGGTGTCGTACCCACCAAAGAGTCCAACGAAGAAACTGAACAGGAACACCATGCCGAACATTGCAACTATGAATAAGATCATTGCATCGAGAATGCTCTCCCCTAACACGCCCGCGAGCAGCCACAGCAGGAGGAAATTGAAGATGCCAGCCAACGCGGGAGCAACGAAGGTGGGCCACAGATTCCAGTCCCACTTGTGGATCTTGCGGCGGATCGTTATCCAGACGAACACGTCCTTGACAGAGAGTGCCACGATATAAATCCAGATGACCACCTCCATTTTTTTCAACATAGGGACAAGCAGGAGGAGCAACGAGGCGCGAATCGCCTGCTCGATGATCCAAGCCAAGCCCGCGTACCCCGGCTTGTTCGCTGCTCCAAATTCTTGGTCTCCCTGCCAGGAGATGGGTCCTAAGAGGTTGAACAGCACGAGCAGAGGTAACAAATCTGCAGCCCGAGCCCACAACTCGCCAGACGCGCCGATAATGAAGGTTCGCCCAATCGCCCATAAGGAGGTGCAAAGGAAGACGGTCCACATAAAACACCACTTCCACCCGGACGAGGACGTGTAATTCAGTAGGGCTTTTTTGTTGTACGTGTGGGCCTCGGTCAGGGCGCCGAGCATGGAAGTTGTCAGCAGAAGCACCGCCTGTGAAATGACAGAGATTGTCCACGCGAGCGAGAAATACCCTTGCTCGGCACTCGCGTTGGGCAGATACTCGGCGACAAGCCACACCTGTAACAACCAGACGAAGGGAACCCATACTTCCCCGATCGCCATTTTAAACCCGAAACGGGCGGTTTCTTTGAATTCTTCCCGGGTAAACTGGGCGGCAAAAATGGGCGCGGACTTCAGTCCGAGACCCTTGTACATTCTCCACGTCACCAACAAAACAAGGATATCCCCAAGTTGGTATCCCACTATAAGGCCCATCCCCGCCCCAAAAGCCGGTCCATACATAACTTGCCCCGCGAAAATAGCCCGGAAAATGGGCACGAGGAGTGCCTGACTTGCGAGGCGGAGGAGGAATTCCCGCAAGACGAAACTGATCATCTGGTAGTCCGCTTTTTGGTCCCCTTGGAAGAAATATTGGTAGACCAGGTAAATCCCGGGGAATTGAACTAAGGAATGGGCAACGAACATCCACGAAACGTAACCGAGGTTCGTACCAGGGAGGAAAATGCTGCCGATAAAGGCAACGGCAAAAATTTGCACGAGTCCCGTGAACATCTGCCACCACACGAACAGTTGTGCGTAGTGATACGCTTTTTCTGGGTGTTCGATGCGGTGCTTGGCGAAAAAGCGGCAAAAAGCATAATTGAATCCCATATCAAAGAGCAACCAGATGCCCTCAAAAAAACGGAAGGTCAAATCGTACCACCCGGACGCTTGGGGATAGGGATTGAGGAACCGGGGCATAATGATGGACGTGATAATTAATTGCGGGATGATCAAAATCATGATGAGGAAGAACATCTTAATAAACCCCGATACCTGCCGATGAAACCCGATTTCTTCCCATACGTCACCCTTTCTCTTGGACTCGGGTTCTGCACCGAGTTCTTGGATTTTTTCCTCTTCAGTAATCCCGAGGACTTTAACTTTTTTTGCCCGCGCTCGACGATATAACAATATCGCGACAATCGTGCAGGCAATCACGAGACACCCGATGGCAACTTGATCCGCGAGATGGGGCACGGGTGCATACGTCCAACTCCCATATGCCACAAGTGTTGAACCTGTGCCAGTTACAACGGTACCAAAGAGCAAGTAATTGAAATAGGGACACGTGATAAATTGGCCATTGTGATCCGTATCGAGGAAGGCGTCCTCTAACCAACAAGCATATATAATGAGGTTCAAGTTCTTGTTCACATCCCCGCCCGCATTGCGAGCTAAAACCAGGGAATTGTCTGTTGATGTCCCATTCACATTTTGCATTTCGATGAGTTCAATATTTCCGTCAATGGATGCCATATTGGTAAATTGGGTATAGTTGACGATTTCCGGAAATGCATTAAAACTAATGGCCTTCATCAGGGGGTGGGCAATAGCAACAGTCGAATTGCCCTCCACGGACAGAGCTTTCACTTCATCCGTGTTATTTTGGAACGTGGTTTGAGTCGTAAATCCCAAACCCGAGAGAATCTCATTGCCACGAGTTAGGGTGGGCCCCATAATAATGACAACCGCATGTGAATAAGTTGTGCCGTCATTTTCTGCAGACCATACAGTCAGGTTTGAAATTTGATCCGCAGTCAAATTCACGTCATTGATCACGACCGCGTTATATGAGGTGAAGGTTGGCTCGGTGATATCTTCGGCTTCACCATACGTAACATTGAGTGTCTCCTTATCCAACGCGAGATGTTGGAGGAGTTGTCCATCTTCCCCAATGTATAACACGTTCAGAGTGGCGGGGGGCGACCCTTGCCCATGACCACTGGCAATCAAGCCGAGGATGACCGCTCCAGCAGTAATGGTGACGAGGGCTATAATGAGGTTTCGCTTGCGTAACAACGAATGCATCCTGTTCAACTCCATAGTGTGCGGAAATTTCTCGTTCCTGTATCCACCTCGCCTATCAAACTTAATAAGGCTTTTTCCGGCAGACTGACGAAAAAAAGGTGCTGGAAACAACTTGCCAATATTACTATGAAAATTTAGCAGGTCTATGCGAGTTTTAAGTGCACCCAGAGGGTTTCGTTGATAGCGGCACGGAGAGTCGGATCTTCAACGTATCCAACTGGAGAAGAAAGGCAATCCTTGGAAATGGTGCGGATTTGAGAATTGAAATTGTACAACCGGAATAATTTTTCCCGCAGCTCACTTTTCTGAAGATACAATGAGGTGCGTAGTCGTCACGCGCACCAGCACATTATTGCAGTCATCTCTTACGAGGGTTTCAACAACCTTCATCGTGCGCCCGGAATGCACCACCCGGGCTTCTGCCGTTGCGTGACCGGCGTTGTTGTTACGCAACAGGTTCGCACTCAACTGTACGGTGAAGGGAAATGTGCCATCATCCTTTCTGCAGGCGGCTGTGGCCGTTATGTCGGCGAGTGAAACCAGGGCTCCTGCGGCGAACACCCCCGTAAATTGACTCGAGTTGGGCGCAAAGGGCATTTTCATGACCGCCCGGTCTTCACCCAGCTCGACCGGTATGATTCCCAGAGCAATGAAGATATCCCCGCCCTTGTCCTCAAAGGGCCTGCGATATGCTGCGACTGCTTTCTCGTCAAAGGTTTGCATTGTAAGTCACCTTGTTTCGTATTAGATCAGGATTTTCTTTTGGTTTCGTCATTTTATTTTTTCCCTTAAAATGTAGAGTCCCCATGCGGAATAAAGTACCAGCAATCCGCCCTTTTGTTTAAAAAAAACTCGAAAAGTATTACCAAAATTTCATTAAAAAATTGTAGCTATTATATCAAATTTAAGTGCACCTTGAGGGCCTCGTTAATAGCGGCACGGAGAGTCGAATCCTCAACGTATCCAACTGGAGACGATAGACGTTCTTTGGAAATGGTGCGGAGCTGGTGGGCTTGGATGATGGCATCACGAGGTAATCCCCCCGAATTCGCTTTGAGTTCAACCTCGTTGGGGTAAGATTTTCTGCCAGATCTCTTGTCAACAATGGATAAGATGGTCACAACGGGCATGTTACTATTGAAAGTTTCATCGCTCATGACCAACACAGGGTGATTACACGGTTGTTTGGAGTCAATTACGGGGTTGAGATTCGGAAAAAAAATTCCCCACTTGTAATTCATCGGTCTCCCTCTTCAAAATCTACCGTGGCAAAGTCCAAAGTAGCAAAATCCTTCTTGACATCTCGGATATCGGCGAGGAATAACGGATCCCGACTCGCCTCCAAGATTGCAGCATTAATCCGGTTAATCTTGACTTTCATCAACGCGTCTCGGATGGCAATTTCAACGAGATTGCTGGCAGACCGAAAGAGACCGCTTTCAACGACTTGTTTGACATCCGTGAGTAAATTCTCATCAAGAGCAAATGTGGCTTTTTTCTTCATACAAGATCCCTCATCATTATTATGGCAATTCTACCATATAATTTTTATGGTAATTCTTATTGCTA
>MBAA01000077.1:1795-1937 GCA_001940655.1 Promethearchaeota archaeon CR_4 | reverse complement strand
AAGAGAATTCCTTCCAATTTGGAATAGCGGTACCTAAAGCGAATTCATCATAAAAATAGAGGTCTTTGTAGTCTCTGGTATTTTTATCGGTGGAGAGGCATCCACCGAACCGCATAATCCACAATTGCTCTTTGGGAAACTA
>MBAA01000077.1:0-1720 GCA_001940655.1 Promethearchaeota archaeon CR_4 | reverse complement strand
ACTCCTCCCCAAAAACAGGTGAGAGTGGGTGATTCTCCGTAACAAATTTGGCATACTTCCCCCAGGCGGTAAAAGAATTTTGAGGATGATTGCTCCGAAACACTGCCGGAAAGGTTCGAAAACATTCGGCAACGACCCCCACCCCACGACAGGGCGTGAATCGGGGATCATAGGCAGGTAAATGATGGCGAACCTCATCCCACCATTCTCGGGGAACGGTAGGGTCTTCCCATAGGGATGGTTCGCTATTGTCACCCGATTGGGTAGCCATAACTAAGGTTCCCACCGGCCCGAGCACGTCCATTACCGCTTGAATAATTGCCACGGGCCCTCCAATCACCCACCCCAATTGGCTCAGGGCCACGTGCATGATCACGCACTCACCGGTTTGCATTCCCAAGTGTCGTAAATCGCGTGTCAACGTGGCAACCGTGTTGGGACGGGATGTCCTTCGAACTACCTCGCCTTCGGGCATAGTCTCCCGAAACAAATAGGGAAGAGTCTACAAAAACTTTACAAATGGTAGGGGGAATGTGGGGGAATTTTTTGTTCACGGAGATGGATACACTTTGGGGAGAACGAGGGGACGAAATCCATCACTTAACCACCAAATATCTGCAGGGTCAAGGTTTTATTAAGTTCCCGCAAGTTAAGAGATATGGATCTGGACGACCCCGCGAAAGCCCTAAAACACGTCTTGAGCGGGTTGATAGACGTCGCGTTGCGCACGCCAGACCAGATTCTGCGCCGCCGGAACCTCACCCAGTGGTCCGAACTCGAGCAACAGGTGTTTTACGCGCTCTTGGACGACCCCTCCTTCCCCCTCAAGCGGCACAAGGAGGGGTTCCACGTCAGCGATCCCGCAAATCTTATTTGTCACGCCGCATCTCACTTCGACTTGCAACAATTGAGCGTCAAACTCACCTGGCAGGAATTCGAGAAACTAGTGACCAACGCCCTCGAACAGTGCGAATTCAAGGTGGTCAAAAATTTCCACTTCACCGCGGGAGCCCGAAAGAAGCGGTGGGAAGTGGACGTGATTGGGATTCGCGGCCCCCACCTGATTGCGTTTGACGCGAAACACTGGACGCGCACGACCCAAGCCCCCTCCGCGCTCGAGAAGGCCGCTAGTAACCAAAAAGCGAGGGTCGCTGCCCTAGCAGGATATTCCAAGTTAGGAGACTTGCTCTTCCAACTGGGAATAACCCACACCCGGTTGACGCTGGTGCCGGCGATCGTGACTCTATTCGATCCGCCTTTCGAACTCGCGCAGTGTGGCGTGCCAGCAATGTCCATCCGGAACTTGAGTTACTTTTTGCAGCATTTCGAAGTGATATTTCCCAAGATCTGGACCATCCCTGCGGGAACAATTTCCCTCCAACGCCGCCTTATTTGAAGAGGGATGGTAAAAGAAGAGATAAGATTCGGGATCAGGCGGTACTCGAACCGCTTTTTACATCCCATGCTCATTGCGGGCAATAATGCTGTCCTGAACGTCTCGCCCCAGTCTTGTAAAATACGCAACGTATCCGGCCACCCGCACGGTGAGATCCTGATATTCACTGGGATTCCGCTGCGCTGCCCGCAGGGTTTCTGAAGAGACCAGGTTGAACTGGCAGTGATGAATCTTCAAATCTACGAATGTCCTGATCATGGTGGCCAATCTACGGACGCCGGCATCATTGCCGAAAACGTCTTTGTTGAGTCGCATATTTAGGGT
>MBAA01000232.1:3515-8253 GCA_001940655.1 Promethearchaeota archaeon CR_4 | reverse complement strand
CTCGTCCGGTGCGAGCATCGACAAGGGGAGGAGGGTTATGAAGATGAGGAGAAATGAGGAGAAGAGGATTATTTTTTGATATTTTGCCGAGGTTCTTTTTCGCGTGAGATCTGTGCGCATATTCTGTTCCCGCCTTCTATATTACATGATCTTGGGAAAGAGTTTTTTTTCTTCGTATTGATTGTTTCATTTATGACGATGACACATCTTTCTCGTGTCTCCATAAAAGAATTCCGCGTGATTCTATGAATGCCTGCCATTGCCCGAGACGTAACCCTCGCAAGATTGCTCTTCCCTCGCTTCTCCCGCGTTGAATTGCAATTTCCCCCAGACGTCATTCGATCTGTTTTATTTGTCCATTGGTAATATACTTGCTTCCCGCATGGGTTCGTTGTTTGTAACCTTTCTCATCATTTCGATACACTTCATCTCGCCAAAAATTCCTCACCCAAGATGACGAGACCCCTTCTTCTAAAGCAATTCTCCAAATGATGGAGGCACAGCCGGTTTCCATCACACAACTCATGGCGCAGGTCGGGGAAACCTACAAGAAGATCGGGTATTGCATTGAACGGCTCCAAGAATTTGCCATCATCGAGAAATGTGCTCAAGGAGACTCCTCTGCCTCGAACTTGTATGGCATCAACCCCAACAGAAACCCCTCTATCTGAAAATCCGGCAAGTCTTATTTACAAAACAGTCTGGATTCGCTAGTGACTGAAGTCAAGGATTTCATCTTGACTGTATGAGAGTTAAGACATTCCGAAAGAAAGAAAAGAAAAAGGTCTAAAAGAGGGATTTACGTGAGAGAAATACGCTTGATCCGCAGCCGGAGGGAGAGTGTGCCGAGACTTATGGCCGCCAGGAGCACAACCAGCGGAAACCCGGGGATTCCCCCGCCGCTCGGGGGCGTGTAAGTGATAGTGTCAGAGACTGGCGCGGACTCGTAAACGCTGTTGCGAACCTTGAAGTACACGGTCTTCATACCTGGCGAGCTATCGAGCACCCATGCTTTCGTAGTATTATAAGGTTCCCACGTGGTATACGTGGTGCCATTGTTCGAGAAGCACATTTCGGTCGCGCCAGAAGCGGATAGGGTTAACGTTACGCTAATACTGCCAGTTTCCGCGGCCCCACCGTTGATGTCGATGACCAACCCGGTTGGTGCGAGGACACCAAACACCTGCACGCGGTCATTAGAGGTATCTGCAACGTACAAGTGCCCGGTGCCGTTAATCGCGACCCCGCAGGGTTCATAAAAGTGGGCGTTGTCGTTCCCCGATTCTCCTGTCACTCCGATGGTGTACTGGTAGGTGCCGGCGTTGTCGAACACCTGCACACGGTGATTGAAGGTGTCCGCAACATAGAGATGCCCGGTGACGTTCACTTCGACCCCTAATGGATAATTGAAGTGGGCGTTGTCGTTCCCCGATTCTCCTGTCACTCCGATGGTGTACTGGTAGTTCCCCGCCTTGTCGAACACCTGCACGCGGTTGTTCTTGTAATCCGCAACGTAAACGTTCCCAGTGACGTTCACCGCAACCCCGTATGGAGTATCGAAGGTGATATTGTCGGACCCAGAAACCCCTGACACCCCGATGGTGTACTGGTAGTTCCCCGCGTTGTCGAACACCTGCACGCGGTGGTTGTAACTGTCCGCAACGTAAGCATATCCGGTAGCGTTCACCGCGACATCGATAGGGATGTTGAGGTGGGTGTTGTCTGCCCCGTAATTACTCGTGTTCCCGATGGTGTACTGGTAGTTCCCCACATTGTCGAACACCTGCACGCGGTGGTTGCCGGAGTCTACGACGTAAACGTGCCCGGAGGCGTTCACCGCGACCCCCTGAGGGTAATTGAAGTGAGCGTTGTCAGTTCCGGGTGTACCCGCTGTACCGATGGTGTACTGGTATACCCCGGCCGGATTAAACACCTGAACGCGATGATTCAGTTCATCCGCAACGTAGAGGTCTCCTGAGCTGTTCACTGCGACCTGGGTTGCCATATTGAAGTGAGCGTTGTCGGATCCCGATACGCTCGTTGTACCGATAGTGTAGCAGTAGTCGGGATAGGATGCTACCTGTGGTCGAACAACGTTCTCTTGACCCTTATCGCTCTCGGACTTGATTGGTTGCAGCATCGCGGGCATCGTACTTATGAGCACGAGCAACGTGCCCACAAGTGCCAATAGAATTTTATACTGGATTCGCTTCATAATTGTACAGCTCCTGCTTTCACGCGAGAGTGAAAGTAAGAATATGCTAGACTTTGCGTTTTATGTATAAAAGTTTACTCGCGTCACCCGCGCGAGCAGGAGGTCGGCCAAAGACGGAAATGATGTCCCGCTAAAACGTGAAATTTTTTTCGCTTATACTCAATCAAATGAAAAAACTGAGAAATTCGCCATCCCTAAGGCATCTTGGAGTGTTCTTGAAATTTGGCAATATCAAAAACTTCATTTACAAGAATTCATCTCAATTCGCGCTGCCGACTTTGTCCTCAAATGATGTAATCCTGACCTTTTTGTTGCGCAAAGACACGATCCGCACCATTCTCCAAATGACAGAGTCACAACCGGTTTCCATCACGCAACTCATGGCGCAGGTCAAAGAAACCTACAAGAAGATCGGGTATTGCATTGAACGGCTCCAAGAATTTGCCATCATCGAGAAATGTGCTCAAGAAGACGCCTCTGCCTCGAATTTATATGGCATCAACCCCCAACAGAAACCCCTCTATCTGAAAATCCGGCAAGACTTATTCACAAAAGAGTCTGGATTCGCCACTGATTGAGGTATTTTCTTGTTTTTTCAATATCTCTCATTTCGTTAAAAATTCTGCACCCACGATGCAGATATGTTTTCTTCCGAGGCAATTTGCTCTGCTGATTTGTTCGTGGTTAATGTTAAAAACTTGACGCGTTCTCGTTTCTCGGGGGATACCACTGGCATACCTGCCTATAACGTTAAACTTTAAAAGGTTAGAAAAAAAAGATATGTTAAGATCGCATAAACGGGGAACTCTTTAACGAAGATTGAGAATGTTCCTAGGGAGAAATAAGAGGGATTTAATTGAAAGGTTGATCTCGCTACCTAGGTGGATCAAAAACCGTACTGCAAGAGCCACATCTGTATTTTTTCCCAAAAATAGGAATTCCCTGCATTGCGTAACCCAAAATCTTGGACTTGTCGTCTATTTGCTTCAACATACGGGGATCTTCTGTTCCACACTTGGGACACTTAGCCCGCACACCGGTACCGGACATAATTTTCACACTTCTTTTCTCAAAGTTCCATTTCGCGAAGGCCGAGTTTGCAGTCCCAGCCAGCGATTAGGGATATATAGGACATTTCCGCGACAAGTCCTAAGTGGGTTTTGCGTTACAAATTACAAGCGAATGGAGCTAGCCATCTCACCGCGGGTGTGGAAGTCCCCGATCGCGGATAGCGTGCCAACCCCGGCCGAACCCTAGGACGAGACTTGGAAATTCACCATCAAAGTGTGGCTCACCCAGAAAGCGAACGTCTAGAACTGGGTAAATCATCGTTCAAGAAAACCTGATCAAATACTTTGCTCTCTTCAGGAAGAAAGATTCTTGGCAACACGACCACGCAGTTCTGACCTGAGGATAATGCAGGAAGGTTTGAAAGGTTCCTGTGAATGCGAAAAAAGAGAAGGAGAAAGGGGGGTCATACCGCATACACTTGGACAGTCAAGGTATGATAGTATGCGAAAGTAGTTGCATTTGTCCCGCGAATCCGCATAGTCACGGTGTGAGTACCCGCGGGGAGCCAATTTAAGGGGGGAGAATAAGAGACCCCTGCATGCGTAAAAACTGTGCCGGAACCTGCTAGAGCCGTTTCCCGTGCAATTGGCCACCCATCAGGGGTAGTTTGTAGTGTTGTCCCGTTGACCGTGAAAAAGGCATAAAAGGATGAACCCCCTCCACTAACATCTATTGCCACTTCACAGGAATATGTTAGTAAAACTCGTTGTCCTTGCCCGAGAGTGAAGCTAATGGTAAAATTGGGGACATCGATGTAACTACCCGCGGGATTTGTGTATACGTAATCCTCGTGATAAATCGTCTGCACACGAGGTACGGAGGGGGGCTCCAACTGAGGTCCGGGGGATCCCAACTGCGTGTACGCGATCCAGTCGAGCGCAATCCCACCAACGAGGAGGGCGACCACCGCAACTCCAACTCCGCTACTTTTTGACATGAGAATCTACCTTTTAGGATTAGCCGGAGGTCATTCTTTTTGGTTTTGGTGCCGATTTGAGATTGTCTCAAACAAGGAAATTTTATATTAGAAGAAAAAGAGGAACGTCCACTCCAGTTTTTTGCTGAAACAAGGGGTAAAGATTTTTTAACCACACCTTGCAAGATACAGTCAACAGAAAGGATCAGGCGAGAGAGCTAGATTGTCACTTTCTCCACATTTTAAATATTTAATACCGGGCGCAATCCTCTCCGCAGGAGGAGGGGGTTCGCTGGCGTTTGGGCTGGGTCTTGGGTTTGTCAATAAAATGGTAACACCAGATGCCGCGATTATCTGGAAAATCAGTACGACCCTAATCGTTGTAGGAATCGTACTTCTCTGTATTGGGTTACCTTTGCTTATTTACGCGTATCGGATGCGATACAAAGACGATTACGGGTATAGACGCAAGACGAATCCGGGGAAGACGGTTGATCAACTTCATACGCTCTGATGTAACGTATTTCCCCGCATTC
>MBAA01000232.1:0-3404 GCA_001940655.1 Promethearchaeota archaeon CR_4 | reverse complement strand
TCGTCATGTTCTGGGATCCGGGAGATCCTCCGTTTCAAGCGCCAGGTGCGCGAGGGTAATTTTGAATTGTAGCTTGAAAATGTTCGAGTAGAATGCAGTAAGAGTATTTAGACCATAGGTCGCTCGGTGGGCAAGTGCCACGTGGTTTTTCCTTTACTCAGTTCTCAATGAAATTTAATAAGGTTTGTTTTCCACCTCCGATGGCAGCACTCGCCAGAATTTAGTAATCACGCATTGATCTGGCCGGTAGATTTGTTAACTACCTCGTCCCGGAACAATTCTACTGTAAGCGCATGCCCCCGGGGATCTTCACATCTCGTCACCTGCCACAAGTCCTGGAGCAATAAAATGCGCCCCATCTCGTCCATAAAGCGGGTCTCGTCCCGATCCGAGCGCCAAGAGCAGTGTTTCACATCAGCGACCCGGTATCCTGTTTCAATTTTCTAGCGAGTGCGATAAAGCTTATCATTCAAAATCATGCATAGCGAATCTCATTTGAGGATGCTAAATTCGGTTAGTTTTTCTACGAGGAGGGGGATATCGTTCATAGGATTACCTTTCATAGGACTTGAAACCACGACTGCCCCAAAACGGGGATGAAAATGATGAGGCCGCGTTTCCACAGGCCAAGTATCATCATAATTATCAAACCGCACGAAATCATCAGTTGTGGGAGAAAAATCTAGCTGGTAAGCGTATTTTCCATGATCGTTATAGCGAATATGAAGAATCGGCCCACGAATGAACACGATTTTTAAGACAGGGCGATCGGCTTCTAATACTACTTCTTGGATGGTTGGGAGGCAGGCGCCTAACAAGAATTGTCGTGCTTCCAAGAGGTGCGTACGAGCGGAAATATTATTGCCCCCTATAGTCGTTCGAGCAATTGCTTGTATTTTTCTTCATCAAGGAGAAGCTGCTCAAGGTCGATGGCGTCATTTTCTGCATTTTTGTGGGTACCATCGCGTGCTTTCGCTAAAAAATTGTCCGCGGATATTTCATTCCAACGGCGGAGAATCTTGCGTGCTAACTTCTGAATCCGGCGCAGCTTATACGTGATTAACTCTTCCGCCGTGCGTTTTTCCATTGTCACGTCCATATGTTTCATACGTGAATAACGGTATTTATGGATTGGGGAGGCGTTCCACAAAAATGAAGACGATCGACGACGTATCGGATGTGATACAAAGACGATTATGGGTATAGGTGTAAGACGAATCCGGGGAAGACAGTGAATGAATTTCATACAATCTGATGCAATGCATTAGGTTATAGGTCGCTCTACGGGCAAGTGCCACGAAGTCTTTCCCTTCCGGAGGCCAGTGTTCTTGAGTGCCTGAAATTTCACGAGGTATGGTTGAAAGAATGCACCCCCGTATAGAATCTTCCCTTTCTCGAAACTGTCAGGGACGGTGACGTGTCCCTCATATAATTGCTTGTGTAATTCTTCCGGGGTGAAACAGAACGTTTCGATGTGCGGGCCGTCAAATGATACCTCAAGTACTTCGCGCAAACGTTCGAAATACCCGTCCGTGCCGAAATCTGCCACCACGAGGAGGTCAACGTCACTAAAATATTGGTGATCTTTCCGGGCGCGAGACCCAAATAAAATTACACCACGTAATGGTATTTGCCGGGAGAGTGCCCGTATTCATTCGTACAATTTACGAATGACATTTTAGTAACGCGGTAATTTGCGCATGTCACATCTCCGTTAGGTAGTTTCATTAGTTTGATTATTTTTCGGCAGATTTTCAACATATTGCAGAACTTTTTCTGCTAACTTCAACAACCTTGAGGCCAATTCCTCGTTATACGCTGAAGCGGGATTGCCATTCGGGACGGCATCAGGATGTCGAGGGGTGATATAATGGAGGTCCAATTCGGGGATTTTTTCTTTGTCAGGAAGGTTCTGGATATCTTCGAGGAACTCCCCATTTTTCAAGAAATCTACAAGGGAATGCCCCCAAGGGCTTTCGTTGTTTTTGTAGAGTACCGCTTTTATAGCTTTTTCGGTGATTTGCTGGGAAAAATACGCGACAAGGTGTATTACTTGTCCTTCAATAACAAGCGAGCGGCTCTCAAGTCCGAGAGCGATCAATTGACCCAATTTTCAAAACGATTTCCCATACGCCTTTCACCTAATAAGAATGACTAAATCTTAATCTAGTTTTCCTTCTAAATCATAACGTCAGAACTGTATTAATTTTGAGGGATTGGCAGAGATCTTATTCATATGATTTACCAAGCGACAAATTTAAAAAAATGACGACGAAAGAAAAATGAAGAATGAAAGAAGGTTCACGTGGCATAGATTTGAACGGTTAATACATACTGGTACGTTAAACTGGCGGTATTGCTCCCGCGAATATTCACCGTCACGTTGTGAGTGCCCGTGGGGAGCCAATTGAGGGGAGGGGAATAGGATACGTAAACTGCGGTATAAACCGAAGTATCCCCTTTTAAAATTCTTTCCATCGCATTTGGCCATCCTCCTGGTATTGTTCCGTTCACGACAAAAAAGGCTTCAAGAGTTTCAGTAGAGATCGTGCTAGCTTCTATAACCGCTTCGCACGAATAAGTCAAGAGCACTCGTTCTCCCGGCTCGAGAGTGAAGTTGATGGTAAAATCCGGGATGCTGAGGTAAGTGTCGACGGGATTTGTTGCGACACCACCTGATTGATAAACCACCTGCACACGCGTTGTAGGGGATGCGGTCGTTTGTGGGGGGGAGATAACTTGCGCGTATACCATCCAACCGAGTGCAACGCCCCCGACGAGGAGAGCCACCACTGCAACGCCAATTCCACTACTCTTTGACATAAACATCAACCAATTAGAATTAACCAAAACCACATAGGTTTTTTCTATTTTTAAGAATTGTAGTCATTAAGTCCGCTAATGCTGGGAACCATAACCAACAATCTTGCGTCAAGACGTGCACTAAACGATTCTTGAAGGGAGAGAAAAAAAGGGTTTTTTGATACTTCTCTGTTCAAAATTATATACTTAAGATTAAAGAAAGGCAGGATGTTTCTCGTACAAACCCTTGTTATCTCGTGAGAGTGATTTTAAAGGGTTGAAAGAAAATGACAAGTAATGACCGACCTCTTCGAACGATCGAACCTCGATCTCGGAACGATCTTGCGGGACAGCAACCAGCTGGTCTTCCTGGCGGGGGCGGGGATTTCCATGGATTCCCCATCGTCTTTGCCATCCGCGCGGCAAATGATGAGCGCACTCGTGGAATACGGCGCTCCCGCGAGAGTCAAGGACACCATCCTGAAGATTTCCGCGCTTCGTTACGAATATCTGATTGAAATGTTTCGCACGTATTATGATCCCGAGTTAAAACTGATGAATTTCTTCGAGTTGGCAACGAGTCCAAACCCTATTCATTATTA
>MBAA01000122.1:5435-5591 GCA_001940655.1 Promethearchaeota archaeon CR_4 | reverse complement strand
TGGCCGGGAAGCCGTCTTGTCCAATAAAGTCTTGAAAAAGGACGGTGCTCCGATTGGACAAATTGTCTTCATTGAATGGGACAACCTTTTTGATGATGCGAAGGAAGGACGGCGGATGCAGGCGCGTTATTTACTGAGGCACGTGGACGTGAGATT
>MBAA01000122.1:5142-5313 GCA_001940655.1 Promethearchaeota archaeon CR_4 | reverse complement strand
GCATTAAATGCTCAAATTTATTGTCACCATTATTCGATTCCATTTCTGAAGAACAATTAGACGTGGAGATTAAGAAAAACCAGCGAATATTTGGTACGGCTACGTTTAACCAGTTTGTCAAGGAAGTTGCCAAGAGGTTACCATAATGTCCACGCGAAATCGGAACTCGTG
>MBAA01000122.1:4353-5048 GCA_001940655.1 Promethearchaeota archaeon CR_4 | reverse complement strand
GAAATGTAATATTTGTAAACGATTTTACGTGATTAAGAAAGTTTCAGAGGTAATATACGAGAACGGAGTCCGGAAAATACAAGAAACGTTTAAATGGGTCTGTCCCAAATGCGGGAATACGCTCCCGGCGAAAAGTAAACTGGAGGACGAGAAATAATGCCGCAAACAGAATATGAGAAAGGTCTTTTCATGGGATTCCTGATAGCGACCTTCCCGCAACTCGTCATTGATTTCCTTTTATTTGAGGTTGCTCCCGCGATTAATGCGCTCGCGAAATTCTTCAATGAACCGGGGATTATGAAATTTCTGGAGGACATGCAGAAAACTCATCCAGAAATAAAGAATAAAGGAATGAAATAAATATGTTTTCAAAATACATTATCTATTACGAGGGTTACTGCCACGCGTGCGGGTGGAAATTCTGGAAAGTTACCCCGCCCTCGCATTGCCCGCAATGCCATCGCATTACCGTCTCGTCCACCAAACAATTTGCGAAGAGGGAATAAATAATGCCTGTTTGCGCGTGGTTTAACCGCGATGCCCAGAATTGCACTCACACCGCGAATTTGACCGGGCGATGTCCCACGGCGCCTTCATACCCGCCAAGTAATCTGTATTCGCCGTGTAATAGTATCTATTTGCTTGGCAAACATCAACCATGGGTAAAAATCCAGTTAAATTGTAGATGTAAAGAA
>MBAA01000122.1:3775-4221 GCA_001940655.1 Promethearchaeota archaeon CR_4 | reverse complement strand
ACGGAGGATACCCTCATAAAATATCAAGAAATGTGGGCTTTCGCGGAATCCCATCCCGAAATTATATTAGAACAAAGTCCGGAGGATTGGGTGTAATGTCCCAACCGTTACAATTTACCGTGTCTCCGGCCGAACAAGAAAAGGCACGACCATTTATTGCAACCCACAAACATCCTGAATTGAAGGACGTGGCAGACGGCGGGAACGTTATCGCGTGGATGTTCTGCCAGATTTCTGTCGGGGTTATAATACGAGTTTATTGTATCCATTGCAACACGTGGATGGATGTCACGGACTATTCCGCGTGGTAATTCTTCTTTTTTCGTTTCGACAAAAACCTTTATATAGGTGAAACACGTATTATAGTATAACTACTATTACAAAAAATAAGTTGAGAATTATGCAAATAGTCCAAACAGTTTTTGTCTCGCGCCACCCGGGCGCGA
>MBAA01000122.1:3423-3750 GCA_001940655.1 Promethearchaeota archaeon CR_4 | reverse complement strand
CGAGTTGGCAAAGGCTTGCGATTACGTCACGCAGGCAACTCCCTCCGACCTGGAGGGCAAAATCGTGGTCGGGACGCTTCCCGTCAACCTCGCGGCGCTCTGCCGCGAGTACTGGAACCTCGACATGCAAATTCCTCTCGCATCGCGGGGGAAGGAGTTGTCCCGCGAGGACATGGAAATCTTCGGGGCGAAACTCACCCGCTACAAAATCCTGACGAGTGAGAACTTGGACGTCCTGCAAGCGGCAATAGAGCTTGCATTAAAATATGGTTCGTCCGCAACGCCGAACCCCATCCTCACGTTCGCGCACGTCCTCTTCCCCGAATC
>MBAA01000122.1:3162-3356 GCA_001940655.1 Promethearchaeota archaeon CR_4 | reverse complement strand
ATTTAAAAATGAGATGAAATACGATGTTATCTTACCACCGGAGGAATCTGTAATGCCTAATGAAACCAATGAATGTATTCCTGTCATAGACGCCGCAGAATTAACTCCAGTCTACAAAAACTATACTGTAGTTATTACAAACGAGAAATCGGATCTCTCGTTAATCGAACACGCGTTGGACGCGATTAATTTCG
>MBAA01000122.1:2809-3020 GCA_001940655.1 Promethearchaeota archaeon CR_4 | reverse complement strand
GTTGGACTTGGGGTTAGAACTCCGCGACCAGGCACAGAAGTGAAAAATTATGGCAAAACACCAAAAACAAACAATCCGGCAGTTCTGCGAAATTGCTAAAAACAAATTACAAAGAACAGACCTGCGGGGAGCAGACCTGCGGGGAGCAGACCTGCGGGGAGCAAACCTGCGGGGAGCAGACCTGCGGGGAGCAAACCTGCGGGAAGCAAAC
>MBAA01000122.1:1284-2520 GCA_001940655.1 Promethearchaeota archaeon CR_4 | reverse complement strand
GTCAGACATGGGGTGGGCGTTCGTGGAGCGAGACGAGATTGTCCGGTTTGCCCTGGACACGTTAAAAATACTCGCGCCGGGTCTTTATAATATCGTCAAATCGGTGGTGGTAAAATGAGTTTAAACACAGGAACATCTCCCCACCCGATCACGCCTCGCGAGGATACGTGTATTGCTACGATTACACGGATATTGAAGATTTTGACATACGTTCCCGCCATCGCGAAGGAAGTATGGAACATTATGGCAGACTTTCAAAAGGAACTCCAGATGATTTCCGATAAGGAGGGGTAAACTCAATGAGCTTCCGGCAACAGAAGTTTGAACGGGCCGTCAAACACGAGACAGACGAGGACATCCGGGAAGCGGCCCGCGAATTGGACAGAGATTCGTTCCACCGCGAGGAGAACGCCGAGTTCATCGCCCAGCAACTCCGCGAGCACAAATGTTCCCAAGTACGGAATTTGGGGAACGAAACCACGTATGACGGTATCATGGTTCGTGTAGGAACATTCGCCAGGATTCGCGTGGACGATGAACCTGAACCTGAACCTAAACATATTCCTCTCCCAGATGATGACGAGGATGATGACGAGGAAGAAAGTATGGTCTTGTTCAACGATGATGAAGATGATGATCCTGCGGATTGTGAGGAGGACGATGACGAATGAGTGAAAAAATGACTGAGAAATTACAATCCCGGATTGAGGATTTGGAAGCAGATTTGGCGGAATCGGAAAAACAAGTCACAGAATTACTCGCCAAGAATAAAATAATTGAAAACGAGAATCGTATATACGAGACGAAGGCGGCATCTCTAAAATTAGCATTTCGGAAACTCGAATATAACTTTGACAAACTGGAAAAAGAGTTGAGAGAATAAAATGCCCGAGTGTAAAATCCACGGGTTTTTCTCCCAAGAGGAAATGGACGTGGGCATTGGATGTCCGAAATGTTACGAGAATGAATCCAAAGAAATGGAAGTACGGGCAATTCACGAAGAAACCTCGTGCCAAATCTGCGGGCAATCTTTGCCATATACCGAGGATTATTCATACGAAGGCGGATACGAAGGCGGGTATTATACCCGCCACACCATCTCGCTGGAATGTGGTCTCCCGGATGGGAATTGGGAGATTACGGAGTATGAACACCACGTTTGCGAGAAATGTTACAATGAAAAAATTGAACCGTTATTTAAAAAATCAGAGATGAAAAAATGAGTAAATCATTCAG
>MBAA01000122.1:975-1257 GCA_001940655.1 Promethearchaeota archaeon CR_4 | reverse complement strand
GGAACAACCAGAAGACGACCAAGTTGTGACTATTTGTCACAATTGCGGGGAGCCCACGGACGCGCCCAACCGGACGGAAATTGACGGGCAGAAGATAGAACTCTGTAATACCTGTTTCGATCTCCTCGTTCGCGGGGTCACGTTCTGTTTCGCGTGCAACCAGAACGAGAATGGATATTGCAAGAAATTTCACATCCGGTACTTGAAAGGCAAATATTGTTACCATATCTGAGGAATTTTTTCACTATTTTTCCTACCAAAAATCTTTATATACACAAACAC
>MBAA01000122.1:761-910 GCA_001940655.1 Promethearchaeota archaeon CR_4 | reverse complement strand
TTGGGTAAAATTGAATATTCCTGAGTTTTCCGAGTTCGTAACCAATTCGATAAAAAACGAAATGAAACGGAGAGAAGTATTGAATGCCAGCAAAAAATAAGGAGAAACCTGCGGCGAGCAAACCGGTCGCGGGAAAACCAGAAAAACCG
>MBAA01000122.1:0-633 GCA_001940655.1 Promethearchaeota archaeon CR_4 | reverse complement strand
TCGGCAAGACGGTCGTGGAATTTGACGCCCTTACTGCCGGCCAATCTGTCGTGAAAATGAACGCGCCGAAATATACCATTGACCCAGCATCTGTCGAGTCCACGCCGATATCTGACTCAGACATTTATGCCGCGATTCTCGCGGCTTCGATTCCCAAGGCGGATATTCCAACTCACGAGTTCAAACCGTATGAAATTGTCGCGTTCGAGGGCAAAGTCCGGGGATTTGGTGAAGATTATACGAATCCCTTACCTACGAAAAATGGCGACTTGAAATTTACTATCTCGCCACTCGCGGCTACGGAATGGGATATTGCCGCGTGGGTACATAATAGGAAATTCGGGGACGCGTATTTGGCGATGCTCGGGATTGTCGAACTGAACGAGTATCGAAAACTGGACGTGGAAGGCAAGGCGGATTTCCTCGATTCCATCCTCCGGGATCAGATCGTAATGGTCGTGGGTAAGGTCGCGAAAGAACCTTTCAAGGAGTATAAAGAATTCAAATCCCTTGAATTGGACACCATCGCGTTATTACTGCGGCCGGACGAGTTAGACCCGGTCGTGTACGAGTCCCGACCTGCCCGAGCATCGCCAAATACGCGTCCCCGAATTTCCTATTATGTACCCACGC
>MBAA01000059.1:14838-18583 GCA_001940655.1 Promethearchaeota archaeon CR_4 | reverse complement strand
TTCCCCGGCGTCAATTTTTGACTGGTTCCACCTGACGGACCATTCTAAAACCCCGCCGCTATTATATCGCCTAAGGAACGCATCATAGTCCCCGGAAGGGGGGTACATTATTCCGGCAACGTAAGCATTGTTATTCCTGTCAGTGGCAATGCCCATCCCTCTTATAAAATGCAGATTTTCACCATAGGTCTCGTTCCAATTCCGGCTGCCAGTAACATTATACTGGGCTACGAGGGCATCACAATAACCTTCTGCCCACGACTCAACCAAACCTGTCAAGCTCGCCTTCCCATCGCTGTCCACCGCAATACCTTGCGCCTCTTCATTTTTCAAACCTCCAAGCGTCTCGTTCCAGACTAAGGTCCCCTCAGAGGTATACTTCACAAGGATGCTGTCGTAATCCCCCGCCCCCCACGAGTGGGTCTTCCCACAGGTGTGTGCATTGTTATATTCATCCACAGCAACTGCTGAAAATTCATCGTTAAGCACCCCCCCGAAGGTGAGATTCCATTCTATTGATGCAATGGCGGAAACCCGTGGTTTCTCCTCCAATATAGAATTCACCGTACAACACTCTCGAAAATATTTTTGAGAGGAAACCAATCCAACGAGTACCAGTGTGAGCACTATGGCGCAGGTGATTCGAATGCTTAGAGGTTGCTTAAATCTCGAAAAATTACATTTCGCATTAATCTTCAGCATAATTATATGAAAATTTCGCCTTCAAGTTTATTTATGCTTCCTTCCAACGAAGATTTGAGTCGAAGTCAGGAGATCTCTCGTTTTAGACGAAAGACGAGGAAATGGGACAAAAAAAGGATTTTAATAAATTAGTTGTTATAACCTTGCAAGATGCGGCGCATGATCTTGCCCGACCGTGTCTTGGGTAAATCCTCGATGACGGTTCCATCCGGAGTGGTGAACGGTAACAGGATGATTTCCTTCGGCACCCATTCCGCCCCGCACCCTCGTGTGACTAATTGCGCGAGTTCTTCCTTGAATTTAGCTTGATCCCCGACTTTTCCCGCGGCGGGTTTGACATACGCTTTAACGATGTTACCTAACGCAGGGTCTCTGATGCCGATTACCCCGACTTCTGCCACGCTCGGATGTTCCATAAGCTTTTGCTCGATCTCGAATGGGCCGATCACCTTCTCGGGTTCTTCACACGCGGTTTCTGGAGGTTTAAACCAGAAATAACCATCCTTATCCACGAACGCGCGGTCGATTGAGACAAACCACGGATCCAAGCGAAAATAACTCTGGTATGTGGTGACATCACCCCAAACGTCCGTGAACATCCCCGGCCACCCCTTTTGGATGGCGAGGAACCCTGTTTTATACGGGGGAAGCACTTCTCCTTGCTCGTTGAGAACCGCGACATTGACTCCCGGAACTGCTAAACCAATGGACCCTGCCTTAATTTTCATTGCGGGGAAATTCGCAATGATGATGCCCCCCGTTTCTGTCATCCACCACGTGTCGTGGATGGGAAGTCCCAATCCTTCGGGGTAGTCCCTATTACCCCAATCCACGAGCTCTTCCGTTAGTGGTTCTCCCACGGACCCGATGAAGCGGAGTGATTTAAATTTATAATTCTTCAGGATTGCCTGCCCCGTTGTTTTAAGCAAGCGTAATGCCGTTGGTGAAGTATACCACACTGAAATCTTTTCATTTTGGATCACTTGACACCACAAGTGTGCATCATATCGACCGCGGTAGTGAACGATTTTCACCCCACCATTTAGGAGAGGACTCAATATCCCATAGAGGCATCCGGTGATGTGGCCGAGGTCAAACGTACACCAGAGGACATCTCCGTCCTTGAAATCGAGTATATTTTTCCCGGTGTAACGCAAATAGGTCATATCTCCGTGGGGTAATACGATGCCTTTTGGTGTTTCTTTCGGGCGCGATGTGTATTGTAAAACCATCGGATCCCCCGCATTTACCCACACGGGCGTAGTTGTTGCTGATTCCGGCGTAACCGCACGATCCCACGAGAAGACTTTCTTATCCCCGTAGATGCCCCAATCCCCGTCCTCGCCGTTGAGGATGACGAACTTGATCGTTTTCAAGATTGGATATGCGAGGCGTTTTTTGAAGCTTGGAGTGGTTACAATGGCCGGGGCGCGAGCATTCTTAATCCGAATGGTATAGGAATCACTGGTAAAACTCTCCAAGAGGGGCGCTGGGATCGCGCCAACTTTCAAAATGCCAAAAAACGCCACGTACCAGCGACACGATGCAGGCATGAGGATGAAGATGGGATCACCACGTTTGATGCCGATGCGTTTTAATAAATTCGCGAATTGGTTGGATTGGTTCATTAATTGTTTGAACGTGACTTCTTCTGCGAATCCCTCGTCAACTACGCGCACAGCCACTTTATCTCCGTGTCCTTCTGCAACCCACCGGTCTACAGCTTCGTGTGCGACGTTGAGGTTCCCTCTCTCCTTCCACGTGAAATCCTTCTCTTCTTTCTCCCAAGATATGTTGTTTTTCAAGGCAATATAATTGGACATATTGGCGGACCGGACAACGGATTGATCTTTCTCTAGAATTTTTACCGACCGGTTGTGTTCTTCGGTTACGACAATCTTTCCCAAGGTTAGCAACTCCTCGTATAGAATTTATTTTTTGGCGCCCTGCCAGTCGAAAAATTCATGCACGAGGTCTGCTTCATCGCCATCCTCGTCGAAGATCATCTTCCCCGTGCCAGCATCGAAGGTCGGGTAAACTGGTTTCTCCCAAATGCCCACGAACCGGTTATCTGCCACGCAAATAAAGTGCCCTTCGTGATCCCGATTGAGAAAGGAGCACGTGCTGGGATAACCAAACCACTCAACCGGAACACTATCTCCCACCGATACAATCCTGCCGGAGGGAAACAAACAAGAAATTTCTATTCGCTTTGAAACTTCCAAGAACAAGTCGGGTGCCCCGATTTTTCCTAACCGCATGATTTTGTCTCCGCTAGAATTTGAGAAATATTACCCTTTGGAGACCAATATACTTGTCTGTAAAAAAAGCTTCGTCAAATGAAATTTAAGAAAAATTCCATTCTGGGCAATAATGATTACATATTTTGAAAAAAGTTTTACAATAAGAGTGAAATAAATCTTTTTCTTGTATGTTTTTCAGTCGAGAGAAGAATACTAGGTAGGTTTCACATTATCGTTTTTTAACGATTTTTTATCCTGTTTTTTAGTTTCCCGTGGAGAATATTCTCATTCTCCGCGTTCCCCTCAATTTTGTTTTTGTCGGAGTTTGCTGCATTCTGGATAATCTTGCATCGGTTTTTATATATCCAAGCTTCTATTTGGGAATGTTGTCAAGCAAGTATAGAGGTAAAAAATTACGAGTGAAACAGAACACGATCAAGAGCAACACCGCCTCCGGAAACAAGTATGGAGAATTATCAACCTCATCCAAGCAAACCAGTTGCATGTCCACTCGCGTACGTTAGAAGTCAAACTTAGCGCGAAAGTGAAGAAAACTTTACCAGAAATTTTGACCATTTGCGTGCTCAATGCGTTGACGCCTAATTCGGCAATGTTACTCATCGGTGGGCACGGCGGCGGGAAAACTAGCCTCGCAAAGCTCCTCGGGCGCATGATTACCGGTCTCTCCCTGCGACAAGTGGAGGAGGGAATCATCCGAGGGCATCCCCAATTGACCGAGGAAAAACTGATTGGAACCTTAAAGATTGCCAAGCTCCTGAAAGAAGGGCAAGAAGAAGTCG
>MBAA01000059.1:13997-14796 GCA_001940655.1 Promethearchaeota archaeon CR_4 | reverse complement strand
AGGTCAACCGCCTCACACCCTATGCCCAAGACATCCTCCTTTCGCTCCTCGCGGAGGGACGCGTAAAATATTATGACGCAGTAATGGAAATCCCCCAGTATTGCCTGTATGCTACAATCAACCCCCAAGACGTAGGGACTTTTGACCTTTCCCTTCCCTTCCTCGACCGGTTTGGTATCGCCATCCCCATCACGATGCCGACCTCCCACGACCTGTCCATCATCCTGAATGCCCAAGATGAGAAATACCATGGGTATGACGAGCTGGTGCAGGTGCCACAGGTACTTACCATCCCTGATTTAATGGAAATCTGGTATTATGTAGACAAGATAAAAGCTCCGCGGGAGGTGGATGACCTCATCCACGCGATTGTCAGAGAATTTAGTCTTTGTGACAGGTTGGACAAGGGAAATGCCGAACGATTAAAACCGGGTGCGGGTCTCTGTGCCGGATGCCATTTTGATATACCGGATTCCATATGTAATAAAACGGAGTCCATACTCTCTGTCCGCGTGGCTAAAGACCTCCTCCGGTATGCAAAAGCGTTGACTTGGCTTTGTGAATTATCAGAGGTGACTCTCAATATCGTGCTTGCAGTTGCGCCCTATGTCATAATGCACCGATCAAAATTCGTGGAGCGGGAACTAAACAAGGATCCCTTTTTCGGCGACAAACTAGAATTCACTCGCCATTACCTCGAGCACATTCGGAAGAGATTCCTGAACCGCGCGGATTGCTATAACATCGTGCAAAAATTCCGCGAAGGAAAGGGTATCTCCACCGATCTTAAAATCTTGGC
>MBAA01000059.1:9888-13974 GCA_001940655.1 Promethearchaeota archaeon CR_4 | reverse complement strand
CGAAGCTTTACAATGCCTTTCAAAGTCTGGGCGTACCTGTGGCCGCGTCTTGCGTTAGAATTCCCCGAGATCGAAGATACACTGAAAAAAACGGTCGGTTCAGATCACATCATTAATAAGCAAGTTCGGACGGAACAAATGGTGATGCGGGTGCACAGTTTTAGTGAAGGACTTAAAGCATCCGTCAACCTTGAGCTTTTTGGTGGACGAGACGCCCTCAAGGCCGCGGGGATCACGGAACAGGCATTAAAAGAAGATGTTTACGAAATCCCGGAGGACTTAAGCGAATTAAAATTGGATGACGATTAAAGAAGGCGAAGGGTTTTCAACGATGACGAAGAAGGCGGGTTTATCCACAACTTTCGAAGAATCTCTAGAACGCATCGCGTGGGACGCGTGGGACGAGGCTATTGCGGATTATTATTTTCCCGCCCTTGCGAAACCCAAACTTGTCTTTGACTCGACCCATAGGGAAGGATTCTACATCGATACGCAGGAGTGGCGTGTGACCCTCAATCTTTTGGAGGTTCCCCCCTTCGTTGGAGAGAAGGAGATACACGACTTTCTCCACTCGATTTCTCAGCACGAGATCGGGCATTATGACCTGTGCCCCTATGATGGTTTGACGGCTGCTACCCTCCTTTCTGCGGCGATGAAGAAAGTCTCGGAGACTTTCGCCCCCCTCGTGGTTAATATTTTCGCGGACTTGGTGATCGACACCCAGCTCTGGGGGCGATTTCGCGAATTGACCGAATGGCGTTTGCGGGAGGAAATCAAAGACATCTTCTCCCAAGAGAAAGGAAAAAAGAAAACCAAGTTCAGTGAAACGTGGAAAATCCTCGTTAAAGCGTACGAATATTTATGGGACGTAGATCTCGGACTTAACGCGATCGATTTTACCCAGGCAGATGCTAAAGCCCATCGTATTGCGGCAATAATTGCCCCCAAGTTACTGGAGAAAACAACGTGGGAGAGCAAAGTCACAAAAATTGCTTCACTCCTGAAAGCAAACCTCAATGAGGATTTCACGCTTCAAGTTGGCGAGAGAAGAACTCGTGGGGGGCAAGTGTGCCTGAAAGGGCCAGAAGATTACGAACGTCAGTTCGGAGACCCTTCCGAGATCAAGTCCCGGGAGAAAGTGCAAGGTAAAATACCTACTGCAAGCAATGCTGACGCCGAGCGTTTCGCGAAAGACCGCAATTTCAGCGATTATGGGGCTCCCGCACGTGCGGCCGGCCTCATTCACGATGGATCCACGCTCGCTACGTGGTATCGGGGACGCGCTCGAGATCTCATCTCAATCCACATCTATGAAACAAAACCCGGAGGTTCTCTTCCCGCTTACCCCGAGAACTGGCGCATTGGGGACCCACTTGAAGATTTGGACCTTTTGTTGTCCGCCCAAGTATCTCCCGTGATCATCCCCAACATCACCACGCGCAAGTGGAGACACAAGGAGGGACCCGCTTGCCTCGAGGAGAAGATCCCCCCCGATTTATTGATAGTGTTAGATTCCTCGGGATCGATGAATTGGAATCCCGAAGGACGAAGCGATGCCCAGCGAGGCGAATACGACATAGCCACGGTTGCTGCCTTCGCCGCTGCTCATTTTGCCTTTTCTCGCGGATGCAAGGTTGCGGTTCTGAACTTCTCTGACGTGGCAATTACGTGTGACTGGACTACGCAATACGCGAAAGTGGAGGGGACAATCTTGCAATACCAAGGGGGGGGAACAGTTGTACCCATCCAATCACTCAAAAAACTCGCTCGTAACGCGGATCGGCACACTCTCATACTAATAATCACGGATTTTGGGCTCAATAATTTCAATTCTACCATCAAAGCTTGCCTCGAGCTCGCGGTTGAAGGGCATTCTATTACCGGATTCTTCATCGGCGCAGACGATCAAGAATTTGACCGAAATCCCCGATTTACAAATTTGCATGAACACGGCATCTTCTTCTATCCAGTCAAACAAGTGAAAGAATTAATCGGATTAGTCATCGAAGAAGTGAAGCGATATTACTAAATATCATCCTGCCATTCTTTGGTACCGGTCTAATCTAGCAAGGAAGCTGTAGTCAAAACATCACCAACTTTTAAAAACTTGAAGTCTCATTTTTAAACAAGGAGAATCAAAATCGAGAGGAAAAAACCATAAACTAACTAGTAAAATGTCCAATTTGTGGAAGAAAGCTTGAAACGGGATTTGTCTATATCCCAAGAGGAATCTATTGGGATGTAACGGGGCATTTTTAGGTTTTATTATTCTATACTGCGTTCTACTTGTTTTAACGCGTATCCCTGGTTGGTTCTTTAACACAAATTTGTTCATCGGGTTGTATAGAGGAGTCATTTGGATATAGAGCACTACAGAAGGCGCCCTCAGTAACCTGCCATGTCCTAAAAAATAAATCATGTGATAAGATTTTTTCATTATAACTAACTCTCGAGAATTTAACCACAATCCCCGGTTTGCTAATTTGCTGGAACAGGGGATCTCCTTCTTTCCCGTTAAACAATTGAAATATTTAATAGAATTTTTCATCGAGGAAATCAAACGATATTCTTAATCACTCTTGTAGAGTGAATTTCTTCTTAAGACTGCAAACCCATACATTATCGGATATGAATGAACTAAAGTCGGGTGTCTTGTTCTTACTTGTTGGCAACTCTGGGTCTGGAAAAGACACGCTCTTGAAATGGGCTATGACGCATTGGCCAAAAGATATTCCTCCACTCTACGTGCCGCGGCGGATTATTACCCGACCTCCGAGTCCTGATACGGAAGACTATATATCAGCATCACCCGAAGAATTTAAGGATCGAGAGGGACAAGGTGAATTTGTTCTTAGGTGGCGGAGTTACGACATCGATTATGGCGTTCCCAAAAATATTACAGAGTATCTGGAAAAAGGATTGTCTGTCATCGTGAACGTGAGTCGGCAAATTATCGAAGACACTCGAAAAAAAATCTCAAATGTTAAGGTCATTTTCATTCAGGTCCCCCTTAGCATCCTTTCAGACCGGTTGAAAAAAAGGGGACGTGAGGGGGATTCCGGTATTGAAAGAAGATTATTGAGAGCAGAGTTGAATGAAAACCAGCCTGAGGCGGATTTCATTGTCGAAAATTCAGGGACTGTTGAGGAAGGTGGAAAACAACTCCTAAACGCCCTAGTGCAGGGGATACGAGGTACGTAAAAATAACAATCGACCATCATTTCCGGTTGATGGATCGTAATACCTCGAGCATACGCTTCCGTTCTAACGCCAATTGTTCCAAGTTTTTAGATACGCTGCCATCCTGCATTCTCTTCACAGAGCAATTCGTGATCTCTCGGAAACTCTCAACACTTTTTTTTCCGAGTTTGTCTGACCCGTATCCTTCACCAATATGAATAAGGTTTGATGAGTTTTTGGCATTCATAGACTTGAAAGATGAAGAATTTTCCATAAGAAAACAAATAATATCGCCGTCATACCCGCGAAATATCCGCGAATATAGGAGGCGAAAATCAACCTGATGTGGATTTCACTGTTGAAAATTCTAGGATTGTGGAAGAAGGCGAGAAACAACTTCTGGGCGCTATTATTCCGAGCATTAAAAATTTCTGAAGTTCCTTATTTCCGGGGAATTTTTGCTTTGAGGTTATCTATGATCTTGTTTAATTCACGGATTTGGGTTTTCAAGCTCTCATTTTCGATCTTATATTTGTTTAATTGCTCCTGAACTCCCTGCAACTCCAACACAACTTGGTTGGAGTTTAGGAGAGTTTGTAATAGCTGGTTCTTTATTTTTTCCAGATCTTTCTCGAGTAACTTCTCCCTCGACTCATATGGCCAATTTTCGGACACTTATTTTCACCGTTTTTGCATTTTGACTTAATACTTCAATTTTATCCTGATTCCAATTGCCATTGTATTATTTTCGATTTTGGATCTCGCGTGAAAAAACCTTTAGTGCCACATCGCTTGCAGATCTGCGAATTATCTGGCAAAAACTTCATTGAATTGTAAAAACATTGCGGACAAATAGTATAAGCTTCTTCAAGTTTTGGTGGTGGGATGATTTTTATCAATTCAATT
>MBAA01000059.1:9643-9874 GCA_001940655.1 Promethearchaeota archaeon CR_4 | reverse complement strand
AGTCGTCATACAGTAATAGCAGAAACAACGCTTTTTCGTGAGTTCGAGAATCTCATTTAATTTTTCGAGAGGGGCGTCACAATCGACAGTGAGTTCAAGAGTGTATTGATCCACGGCATCGATGCCATCTTCAATTCCAAAACCACTGGTCATATCAATATCAGCAATCGCGCGAATTTCGAAGTGGTTTAGCTTAATGCCTTCCATCGCAGCCCATTTTGCAAATGCCGC
>MBAA01000059.1:8396-9627 GCA_001940655.1 Promethearchaeota archaeon CR_4 | reverse complement strand
ACTCCTGCCATACAATAATGAACTGGATGGATCGCTGTGCCACCGCCGCCTAATATAAGTGTTTCATCGGTTTGGACGAGAATTTCTCCCGCTTTTTCGGTCTTTAATCGAGTTTCAAATTGAGGGCCATAATCCACATCCAATTTCCATTGGCCTCGCAACTCTAAGGTCTTCTTGCACTTTGAACGATCGTTACGATATTCCTCCTGAATTTTCCGAAATCCTGCAATATTAACGCGATTTAGTATTGCCTTCTTTTTCTGTCTCATTTTCGTATGCATCTGTGGTTAGTTTTCAAGTCTTCTGTAATTGTGTTTTTTTATTTTTATGTAATAATCGAATTATGGCCTGAAATCCTTCCTGAACCCCTTTACCAGTCTTCGCTGACGTATTAGAAGCGCCTAGGAAGTGATGTTTCAACAGAAGTTTTTCGATGGCGCTCTGGGCAATTTGCTTTTCATCTATTAGGTCGGTTTTATTAGCAAATAAGATGATGGGTATGTCCCCGCACTGCTTCCGCACTTCATCATGCCAACGGGGGACATTTTGGAAACTTGTGCGCCCAAAATTGTTGTTTTCGAGGGAATAAACAATAATGCCTGCGTTACTATCTTGGTAGAACTTACTCCGGAATGCCGCAAACTCACTCTGGCCTGCCAAATCCCAGAAAAATAATTTGCAATCATCCCCCTCCACTATTTCGTGATAAATGGAAAATTGAGCCCCAAATGTAGAGATATAATCCCCTTGAAATGTATTTTGGGTAAATCGTTTTATTAAAGTGGTTTTTCCCACACCGCTGTCCCCAATAATTACGACTTTGAAAACTAGTTTAAGAGAAACTGAATCGGTACTCATTAAGGAATTCCTTCGCAAGGTTGTCGAAGCGCTATTTCTTTTTGTAATACCTTGTTAATTGCAATAAAAAACTTCAGCAATTAATTTAGCAAATTAAATTAGATGAAAATAAATAAAAGATTTTGTAGTTATGTGACGCTACAAGCATTTACTGCATTATCGAGCGCTAAATTAATAACCGCATCGACAAACAACTCATATTTCTCGTCCTCGTCAAGATTGTGGACAAGAACTTTCTCAACTTCATTTACGCCTAGTAATTTCAGCAATTTCGACTCGTTGATAACTTTGACATCGGATCGGTCGAGTTTTATCTTCAACTCGGCAGCAGCTTGGATTTTTTTGCCCATATTCAATAGAACAACGCGTCCTG
>MBAA01000059.1:7951-8147 GCA_001940655.1 Promethearchaeota archaeon CR_4 | reverse complement strand
TAACCTTATTCATATCCGCTTGGGTATTCCACCGGCCAATGGTCAATTCTAGTGAACCATGGGCTTCTTCATGAATTAATCCGCAAGCGATGAGCGTGTGGGATGGTTCAAGCGTCTTAGAAGAACAAGCCGATCCTGTTGATACCGAAATATCGAAATCTTTGAACGAGAGTAGCATAGATTCCCCCTCAATGCC
>MBAA01000059.1:1730-7932 GCA_001940655.1 Promethearchaeota archaeon CR_4 | reverse complement strand
TTATTCGGCAATCGCTCTGTTGGGTGTCCATTCAAGTGGGAATCTGGGACTGTCTCAAGGACTTTTTTAATGAGGAAATCCCGAAACCCGAAAAATCGGTTAACTTCCCCATCCATTTCCTCCTTCAATATTTCTACTGCTTTTTTCATCCCGACTATTGCGGGAATGTTCTCAGATCCCGAGCGAAGACCTCGCTCTTGTCCACCCCCGATGATCAGGGGGTTGACGGTGATACCCTTGCGAATATACAAAACACCCAAACCCTTCGGGCCATAAATATCATTAGAGGAGAGACTCATAAGGTCAATATTGTACCGATTCACGTTTATAGGCACTAATCCCTCGGCCGCAATTGCATCCGTGTGGAATGTGATTTTGTGCTTCCGGGCAATATTGCCGATGGCTTCTACCGGTTGAATAGTACCGATTTCATTGTTCGCAAATCCGATTGAAATGAGAATTGTTTGGGGTGTAATCCGTTCCTCCAATTTTTTCAAAATTACTCGCCCGTACTGGTCAACCGGAACGGAGGAAATACTGAAACCCTGTTTTTCTAAGTACTTTGCAATGTTCAGGATGGAGATATGTTCTACCTCCGAAATGATAATTTGATTGCCCTTGTTTTTATTCCGCATGGCAAATCCGATTAGGGCCTGATTGTTCGATTCAGTCGCCCCAGACGTGAAAATAATCTCATTTTTCTCAGCTCCGATAAAACGAGCGATGGTTTCCCGACTTTGATCGAGAATTTCAGTGGAAGCATCGCCAATTTTATGCAAAGAACTTGGATTGCCAAATTTTTCGCCATAGTACGGCAACATAGCGTCAATCACGCGAGTATCCATAGGTTTGGCTGACTGGTAATCTAGGTAAATCGGTTTAATCATAATTTCCACCTCTTGTTATTAAAATAAATAAATTGCATTTCCTAGAACCACATCGTGGAATCGGCGTCCAAGGCTAAATCGTTAAGTGTAGCAGCTCCTACAATTTTTACTCCCGGAATTAAATCCACTTTGTCCCATCCCAGCATCTGTTTCGAGGCTTCGCAGACATAAATTGGTATCCCCATCTGGAGTGTCTTATCAATCATATCTTTCACGCTCGGAAATATACCGAGCTTAATTTTCTCCGCAGTACCAGGTTTTAGGATTCGTAAGCCAGCACCCAGGTAATACACCAATGCTTTGACATCCATCGCTTTGGCGGTCTGTGCTAGCACCAGTGGGGAATACTGTCGTTCTGGAGCGTCCGAGGTTTGAACGTATAGAATGAATTTTTGATCCTTCGCTTTTTCTTTCATCTTTCTCACCTACTTTACTTTTTTAATTAAAAAATGAAATGCTCCTTCTTTGTCCTTTTCAAACTTGACCAATTGATGCCCCGTTCGTTTGCAAAACCGTTTCAAGTCTTCCTCCGCAGCAGGATCATCTGCAATTACTTCTAAAGTCTCACCGATCTTCAACTCATCTATTTTTTGCCGCGTCTGGAAAAGGGGCTCAGGGCAAAAAAGTCCCACGCAATCTAGAAACTTATTTGGTTTCAATGTATCGGGCATTATTATCACTTGATGATGAGAGCACACACTATACATTAAACACTTGGTGTTATTTTTAGAAAGAAAAATCCGAAATTCAATTACCGATTGTAAAAGGATTGCGTAGGTCGGTTGTGTATAAGAAGCGAAATCCGGTGTAATTTAGGAGGATCTCTGCCTGCAGATAAAGAAATCACTATAGGGGAAAAATTATGAAGAAACCGCGCTAGAAAAAATGCTTTTGAGTTGGATATATAGGTGTAATTGGGCGGTATTCATTACTTTTGCGAAACACTCGACTCGGGTTCTATCCTCGCTCGGCCAGTAGCCACGTACTCTTTCCACCCCGTAGCCTGCTTTGGTGTAAGCTTTCCAACTATGGTATATAATTTACCCATATCTGGTTTTGTGAATCGCGGGTGCTTGAGATCCATCCACATTTGCTGGAGATTACGGAGTAATTGTTTGATTGCAGGATTATATGGTTCCTCAAGTTTTTCGATAGGTTCTAAGGTTTTGTTTCGTTTCACGTGCACCGCCACTTTCAATGCATTCCACAAGTGGTGCCGAACCTGCTGTAAGAGTTCGGGATAAAATTCCTCTATTATGTCAGATAATTCTAAGTCGGTGATAGGATGGAACTCGATGATTTTATTTTCGGGCTCTGTGGGGTTTGGGACGAGCACAATGTTTGGGTTTTGGAGGGTTAATACTTCGACCGTGGCCTGCAATTCTGCGGGATTGATCCGCGTGATTTCTTCGACCTTACTCGCAATATCTAATATTTTCATACTTGGGGTTGGGAACATAGCGTGGGATTTCACACGATAGATGAACTCGTTGCGAAGGAACGTGAATAAAATCTCGGGGATGTCTTCTTTTGCATCTTTCCTGAAATCCACCGTTTTCCCACTCCGCACCATTTCTTTCCTTTGCCTCGCTTGTCTGGAGAAACTAGATTGTAATCCGGAAATGAGTCCACTCGCTCTCGCATCTTTTTGTTTCCCAACATCCTTCCTCGTCTTCACCAGGATCTTCTGTCGTTCCCCACTCTTCGCTTGGAGAGAACCTGCGAGTTGCTGGGTAAGAAGATGCTGGGCTTTTTTCTCTGCTTGCTCAGAATCTTGATATCGCTCGGTGATTGGTACAAAATCAATATATTTTACCCGACCCTCTTCCGTGGTTTCTTCCTCAAGGATAATGTCAACATATTCGCCAGTGATGCGAGTGATGAGGGAATGGACGACACTGAGTGGGAGATTCAAGAGCTCAGATAATCGTTGGTCTATGGAATCCACGCGGAATTTCTTCCCCTTGCGAATAAACTCTCGCCGGAGGAATTTCAAGACAAGTTGCATCGCACGGTCCTCCTCTTCCACCGCTTCCTTCTCCCGCCGCATGAACATCGACATTTTTTGAGGACGAAGATAATAAATTAGAACTGTAATCCCGAGTAATATGATGAGGAACATCGGGATGATTAACCGGTCATATCCTAAGATAAAGTCTATAATATTGACCCCCGTGTATTCCGGTTCAATCTGATTGATAATGGCATAGCGAGAAACACTTTGCCCCATGATGATGGCGAGGAGAATAAACACGAGACCGTCTTTTTGCAGGAAAAACACTCGCCACCCGAACGTCTTGCCTATGTCCTTTATTATCCAATAGAGAAAGACCATAGATACTGCAAATTCCACCAACAATATCGCAAAACCAGTATTCCCGGTCTCCCCCTCGCCACTGAGAAACAGACTTTTCCAGAGCCCCTGAGATTGTGGTGCGAGAAGAAGGTAAACTGTCACCATAAAAATCATCCAGATGAAGAGGAAGAACGACATGAGAGCGAAGGTAAAATTGTCCCAGATTCCTGTTGATCGCGTTTCAGCTCGCTTCATACTGAGAATAAATACGAGCACAAGGAAGAGAGTAATAAGAATCACGATGATATACAGCGCAGGAATGACCCGATTCATTAACAGGCGGTAAAACTCCACACTTTGACTCGGGTTGATGGTTGACGTAATGTCCAGAGCAAGAGTGACCCATCCAAATCGATAACTCCACGACATGAAGAGAATGATTCCAACGATAATCATTGGCACGAGAAATGCAAGGAAGGTTCTAAACTTCGAATAACGTTCCACAAGGCGCGTTTCGATTTTTGTGCTAAACCCCCTGGACGAAGTATAATACCACATACTCTGGAAAATGAGCCAAAGGGTTGATAATATGAGTAAGAAGGGGATCATGTAGATTCCATTTGTGTGGACGATGGAAGCTAACAAATAAACTCCCGTGAACACTCCAAGATAGAAAAAGACTTGCCCATACCATCTACTGAATACTTTATTTCGAACTTTGTCAATACTCAATAAGATCCCGCATGTAATGAAAAAAAAGGTCAATGAATTCCCGAAGACATAAGACCCAGACCCAGACGCAGGAATAGGTGAATTGATTAAAAAATCCAACGTGAGGATTGCGCCAACTTTTTGGATTGGTTCTAACGCATCAGAATCATTCGCCATTATAATATACAATAAATTATACATCAAGAATACGATGTATATACCCACGAGTTTCTTTGCACTCAATCGATCTTCCTTGCCAGATCGGATAGATCGCCCTTTTTCATCCCGGCCGAGTAATTTTAACTTGGCTTTACCGGAAAAATCGGAAATTTTTCTACGCATTCTTTGTCCGAGACTGTGTCCCTCAAGTCGTTTGCGTTTATTCCGATATTGGGGATCAGATCTTGGGGAACTCACCTCAGGCATAACTACACCACGCTATTAATAACTTATAGAATTATCTATTATTAGTGATTTTGGCTTTGACAGATTGTCTCAAATCATAAATTTCTGCGTTGTTTAAAAAAATTAGGGAACAATCATGAAGATCGCGGTCGCAGGTAAAGGTGGTACGGGGAAAACTCTCATCACCGGAACGCTCGCTCATATCTTCGCTAGAAATGGGTACAAGGTTCTGGCCATAGATAATGACGCATCTATGAACCTTGCCTTCTCCATCGGGATCCCAGAGGGTACAAGGAAGACAATGGTTCCTATTTCCAAAATGAGCGAACTTATCAAGGAACGTACTGGCATTGACGGCGCCGATTCTGGCATCTACAACGTGAACCCTCAAGTCTCTGACATCCCGGACCAATTTGTAGTTGTCGGCCCGAACGGGATCAAACTCCTTGCATTGGGCACCATTGAAACCCCCAGCAGCGGGTGTCTATGCCCGGGTAATGCCCTGATTCGCACGCTCCTCTATAACTTGTTCATCAAGCGGAACGAGGTGGTTCTAGTTGATTTCGAGGCAGGGTTGGAACACCTTGGACGAGGGACTGCGAAGGGGGTTGACCTGATGGCCATTGTAACCGAACCAAGTCAAAAGTCCCTCGAGCTTTCCCTCAAAATTGGACACCTCGCTCGCGAGTTGGGTATTAAGAACATTGGTCTCATTTTTAACAAAATGCGAGACGAACACCCCATTGACTCACTGACCGCGCAAATCCCATCCGGGGACCATTTCGTCATTTTGGGAAATATCCCCTTTGATGAAGAGGTCGTGCAAGCGGACCTCCGCGGTGAATCTATCTTCCTTCGCAATCCTAGAGCCCCAGTAGTACAGGCGATTGAAGGCGTATATGGAAAAATCTCGGCCCTCTTCAATCTTTCATAATATAATGGTTTATTCCTCGTATGGGGGAATCAATCCTTGTTCCATCAGTAGTTTTGTCGAGTCACGAGAATTTTTGATGATGCTTTCGGCGCAATCCCATAACTCTTGTCGTGAAGGTTTTAACCTAGCAATGCCCTGTTCCTCCGCTTTCAACCCCACTGCAACTGCCTCCCGGATGAAGACTTCCCAATCTTCCATCGTGGGGACGATGTGGTTCGCATCTATGCCCTTATCTTCCTGCACCGCGGCCAACTCCTCCGCGGCTGCGATACACATCTCGTCCGTAATGGTCGTGGCCCGGACGTCTAGAGTCCCCCGGAAAATGCCTGGAAATCCGATGGAGTTATTCACCTGGTTGGGGAAATCTGCTCGGCCGGTCGCGATCACTTTTGCTCCCGCCTCTTTCGCTTCCCACGGCCAGATCTCTGGAATGGGATTCGCACAGGAAAAAACAATGGCATCGGAGGCCATGGACCGTATCCACGCCGGGGGAAGGGTACCAGGACCGGGTGTCGAGAGCGCGATGCATACATCTGCTCCCTTGAAGGCAACATCACCCGGGCCATTTACACCTTCCCCATTCGTCTTGTGGGCGATTTCCATTTTATATTTATCGAGATCCTTTCGATCCAACGACACGATGCCTTGCGAGTCTACGTAAACGCATTTCTTGGAATCAAATCCAGCAGTGGACAGAATTCGTCCAATGGCGGTATTTGATGCCCCCGCGCCAAAAAGGACGACCTTCGCTCCCCCACGTTTTTTCCCCACGAATTTCAGGGCATTCATGACCCCAGCCAACGTGACACAGGCTGTCCCTTGTTGGTCATCGTGCCAGACGGGAATCTCCATCTCTTTGTCCGCGCGGAGCGTGTCGAGCACCTGGAAGCACTTGGGTTTCTCAATGTCCTCGAGGTTGATGCCACCAAAGGTAGGTTGGATCCACTTAACAAACTGGATTATTTGCTC
>MBAA01000059.1:0-1686 GCA_001940655.1 Promethearchaeota archaeon CR_4 | reverse complement strand
CGCCGAGAAACTTGAAAAGCAAGGCTTTCCCCTCCATTACAGGCATTCCCGCGTGAGGACCGATATTCCCCAAACCTAGAACCCGCGTTCCGTCACTCACAACCGCGACTGTATTCCACCGGTGAGTATATAAATAACTATCGTCTTTTCGCTTGGCGATCTCAAGGCATGGAGCTGCTACGCCAGGGGAGTACCACACGCCAAAGTCCTTAAAGTTTCGAATTGCACACCGGGGCATCACCTGCACCTTCCCCCGGTAATATGGGTGCATTTTAAGGGCCTCTTGGGAGGGAATCTTCGCTTTCTCGAGGAGTTCTTCTTTCGTCACTATTTTCATAAGGCAATCTAATGTGTTGGGAGTTATATTTCCGTGGTTGAAAAGTTAAATCTAATAAAACTAGAAAAAGGCATTTATATGCTAGAGATTTTCGTAGAAACGCTTTAGAGTATCACCCAGTTGGGTTGGAAGCGTGGAACCATAATATCCTGTTCTAGAGAAGATGACATTCCGCGTAGGTATTTCCCAATCCCAAAGAATTTAGATAAAGTTAATAACCTAAAGTGAGTTTCAGACCTGAAGATTGTTACATTTTAAGAGGGATTCAACATTACCGTACCTCCCGACTGTATTGGTTGTTTCGAGTTTAACCCTGACATAATCCCGAGCTTATTGACTGCGCTTTTCCTCGCACCCGTTGTTCTGGTACTGACTTTGCTGTTCCTTGAAAGGGTAATCCGGAAGAGGCAACGATCTGCACTCTACCTAATGATATCCTCCGGGATGGATTTTGTGGCGATTACGGTAGCCCTCATTGGAGACCTACAAGGATTCAAATTGGGATACTACTTACCTTGGATGGCATATCTTACTCCAATATTTTACTTTTTTGTGGTTCTGGGCGTGTATTCCTATTTTCTCTTCTGTACCGAGATTTTTTGGACAGATTTAAGCCATAGAGTGAAAATCCTCTATCTTGTATGGGGTTTATCTTCTGCAATTCTATTTTTACTCCCGTTCAACAACTGGGGAGCAGCATATGATGCAGATGTCACGTTCAGACTCTTCGCACAAACCTATATTGTTTCGTATGTGATATTTTCATTTGCGGTAACTGCCAGAAAAGCGTTTCAGACAGCAAATCGTCTCCAACCATCAGCAGAAAAAACCGCAGTCTGGGCAATTGGTCTCGCTTCTTGCATACTCCTAGCCGGGATATTCTGCTCGCTATTTAACACGGTGGTTCGTTTAATATCGGGAATCCGATTGAGTATCTTTCAATTGTTAAGTTGGTTATTATTCGTTGTAGGTATCATCGTCTGGTATTTCGCAATATATCCTTCAGAACGATTAATCAATCTCATCAAAAAAGCTGCAAAAGGCAGTCAAGTACGGGGTTTAGTCTTTAAACTCCTGATAATAACGAGTCTCGTGTTGCTGGTTTTCACGTTGTTCTCAGTGTTAACCAATTTGTTCCTCGCTCCTTTAATCCCCCCCGAGATTATTGTGGTCACTTTTCTCATAGGAGTCATTTCGTCCTCTCTTCTACTAGTCTGGAGGATTAGAGTATGCATACAAAAAGACTAGAGTTATAATTGAGTGCCAATTGATGAGTTGATAGTGAAGAATAAGAGTTAAGGATACATTGGAAGGGATTTTTTGCTTTTTGGAGGAGTTCTTTCTTCACC
>MBAA01000209.1:23104-23898 GCA_001940655.1 Promethearchaeota archaeon CR_4 | reverse complement strand
TTAGTACTAGGATGAACAATCAATGGTATCCCCGACTGCTAACCGATGGGGCGGGCGGCGCGATCATCACGTGGCAAGATTTTACAAGTGGAACTTCTGACATTTGCGCCAAACGGGTTAATTCAACAGGAGGTACCGTATGGGGTGGTACTTACGGAATCACAATATGTAATATGGATAATAGTCAATCTAATCCTGAAATTGTAAGTGATGGGGTCGGTGGCGCGATCATCACCTGGCAAGATGGAAGAAGTGAGAATGCGGGCATTTACGCCCAGAGGGTGAACTCCGCGGGAAGTGCCAAGTGGATGGCAAATGGGACAGCCATAGGCACAGCAGATAATTTACAATATGCTGCTCAACTCGTCAGCGATGGGGTCGGTGGCGCGATCATCACATGGATGGATTATAGAAATGGAGGGGGTAATGTTGATATCTACGCCCAGCGTGTGGCCAACCTCGCGCCTGCGGCAAACCACCCTGCCGATGTGACTACCACCATAACGGGTAGCGAGACCATTGGTTGGATCCTGACCGATGATCAAGGGCCTGGGTTGTATGTCGTCACTGTCAATAACTCCGTTGGGGTTTATTACGTGTGGATATTTTTGGCATTGTGGGCAAATAATACCCCTCTCAACGTCCCGATCAACCGCAGTGCTCTCGGCACATCCGTTTATACATTAATCTATTCAGACGACCAAGGTGCGTTAGGCCTAAACGATACAGTGATCGTGACCGTGGTTCCGGCAGCTCCAACGGGCCTATCCATAACCATTAACGGTGGGGCAACC
>MBAA01000209.1:13444-23058 GCA_001940655.1 Promethearchaeota archaeon CR_4 | reverse complement strand
CGACCGAGATGTGTTTCTCCAACGATGGCACCACGTATAGTCCGTGGGAGGCGTTCAGCACGACCAAGACATGGACCCTCGCCGGCGAAGCGGGCGTCAAGACCGTGTACTTCCAGGCACGCAATGGTACCAGTCCAGTGGCGCTCGCAACTGACGCCATCACTTATATATCTCCGAGCAGTGGGGGCGGAATCCCCGGATTCCCCGTGTTCGCCCTCCTGATGGTCGCCGGATTCGTCACGGTCATCCTCGCGCAACGGACGCGGCGGGTTTCTACCGCATAAATCCACTGATCACTAATTCTTCCTTTTTTATTTTGTTGTTCTTTCTATGTAACGAAATTGAGTGCCGATTCTTCCTTTTCAATTTAAACAGGATTAACTGGATAATTTAAGCATCTAGGCACAAAATTTATTGATATACAGAAAAATTTCACCAATAATAAACCAAAACGAAAAGGAAAGAGAGGAATGTTTTAACTGCCCTTAATTAGTCGATTTTTATCAAGTCGTAATTCACGGTGCCCAAGTTATCGCGTGTGGCTGCTTCAAATTGCCAACTAGGATTAACAATCTTGAGCATCGCTTGAAATTTCTCAATGCCAGCGGGAATCGGTTGAGTCCATTCCCCATTTTTGGTCATCCTGGGGAGCCCGGGGGCTTTCGTTTCCGCGTCAACACAGGCTTTGTCAATAGCAACGGGGTCTGCAGATCCAAAGATGCCCAGGTCGGGAATAACCGGCACCCCCGCGTTCGGAATGCAATCGCACAGTAAGGTCACGTCAAACGCGAAGGTAATGTAGCGGATTTTGTCCGGGCCAAATTTCAGGACACCAGCAGCGTTATCGATGAAACGTTCGACAAAGGGGTGTGGTTCGGCGAAATTTGGTACTTGAATGGCTTTGTCAACGGGACATTTGCGCACACACGCGTTACATCCGGCACACAAGGATTCGTCAATCACAGCATGTTCTCCCCGAATTTGAATTGCATTCACGGGACATGCTTTAACACATTGCTGAGTGCATTTGGAGGTATGACAAGTGAATACATTGACGACATAACTGTCAGAAAAATGGGCCCGATGCTTGCTCCTCTTAGATACGCATCCGATGCCCAATTGTTTTAAAGCACCCCCGAAACCCGCTTGGGGATGCCCCTTGAAATGGGAAATGACCACCATCTTGTCGAATTCAAACAACCCCGCGGCAACAGAGATATCTTTGAGCTGGATCCCATTTATTGGGACAAGTTTCCCGTCATATCCTTTTTCACCGTCAATGATTTTCAATGGAGCCCCGACCACAGATTCTGAATACCCGTGGAGGTGGGCGATTTTGTCATGATCAGGTGCGGTTTTCCGATGGCCCACACAAATAGTGTAATCTTCGCAAATCCCTATCGTTTCAATGCTATTGCCTAAACCTGTGGTCTCGATTAAGGTAGGGTTACCGCCCTTCGCCTTTATGGCGGTGACTACTTCGCGCACGTAATCCGGGCGCAAGTAATGGAGGTTGTGCGCCTCGCCGACATGAACTTTGACGGCAACTTTGTCGCCCGATTTGATATTATCCAGAATTTTGTCCAAAATTAACCTGGTCTTAACTAAATTGTTCGTTACCATATTTTTCGCGGTATTTTGCAAGGCAAAGACTTCATTGGGAGATGCCCAATAAACTTTGGGAGGGTTACTCATATGATATACCTCCGCTGGTTTTACGAGCTTCTTCGATTGGATCGAAGAATTCTCGCCGTAATTTCTTCACGTACTCCCGGGGTTTGCCCATAATCTTTGCGAGGGCATCAATCCCACGGGTTATCCAAGAGCTCTCACACTCCGCGAGGATGACTTCATCGAGATTTTTAATGGTACTCACCGTGGTTGCTTGATTTCTGCTGGTTCTAGTAACGCGCCCCTCAACAATGAGTGGCACACCTACCGGAACTGGACGATAGTAACTCATATTAGCCTTTGATGTCACAAACAATTGCGAGCGTTCGATCATGAGAACCCATGTCGCTATTTCATCTAAGAGCGTTGCCACAATCCCCCCGTGTGCAATCCCGTCGAACCCACAAAATTCTGGACGGAGGACAACGCGAGACCCGCATCCTTCAGGGGTATAATACATTTTCATCTGTAATCCCATAGAATTGCGTGGCGAGCAAGCGAAACAATTTCCCGGCCAATTATTTGGAACTTCTCTTGTACCCGGGACTCCAATTACATCAATTTTTTTTTCAACTTGTTCCATGTTAATCACGATTAGCAAGACTGATTTGGTTCGTGACTATTCTGATCCGAAAGGTATAGATGACATTTAAGATTTCTGAACCACTTAATCCAAATCCGCGTTGGGATGCAATGAGTTTTTTGATCTACTAAACAGACTCAAGGGATTTAAACAGCTTTGCCAGTAAGTTATTTAGGGTTCTAATCTCTTCCCCTTGCATTTTGTGCTTTGGGACGATGGCATCTTGGGAAGGCGTTACCTGCCTGATAGATTTTCCCTTGTCAGTTAATTTGACGAAAATGCTCCGCCTGTCCTCGGGATTTGTTTTGCGGGAGACAAGTGCCTTTTCTTCCAAAGTATCTACAACGCCAGTAGCGGTTGAACGGGAAATGTGGCAACATTCTGCAAGATCCTTGAATGCTTTTTCATCCACATCCCATAGCTGCTTCAAAATGCAATACTGCGACAATGAAAGGCCATATTTTTGAATTAATGACCTATGCAAGTCGCTGACCCTCTTGCGGACTTTCTTCAGGAGGTCGAAAGTCTCAGTTAACGTGTCTTCTTCTGCCATTGAAGACCCATAATTGAATTGGACTAAAAGATTTTACTATCAAATACTTATTACATTAAGGTCTTTGTTTGGTAAGAATAATGCGCAACTTTCAAAAATAGTGCTGATGAGTTGTGATTGGGAAGCATCATCTCCGCGAGATAGCGGTGAAACCCTCTCCTTTGATGATGGTTAAGTCCATAAAATCGGGAAAGGATTAGTTTCTAAAAACACCATAGCACTCTTCACATTAATAACAGGAAAACCCATGTTGAAGGAATAACAAAATGGCCCAAGAAACAACCGAGATCACAAAAAATTGCCCACAATGTGGGGCTGTGTTGGTAAAAAGTCCTGAAGATCTCATCATCACGTGTGCCTATTGCGGGGAAACGGTTGACGTGGAAGGAAAGAAAATCCCGAATCATCAAATGTTACCCTCGCAAGAAGGCGCAACAATTCAAGCAAATATACAAGAATTCTTGAAAAAGAATCATGTAGAAGAAGGGGTAGTGATCGAGGAACTCAAAGCGGTCTACCTGCCTTACTGGGTCGTCCCGTTTAATTCTAACACCCAATATTATGGTGTATTGAACTCAGCAGTTACCCGATATAGAACCATCCAATCTCGGGACGCCCAAGGGCGCACGGTAACGCGCCAAGTTTCCTATACCGTACCCGTCTTTCGCGATGAGAGGGGTAGTTTCAACCGTGGCGGGCGGGAGAACTGCATTGCTCGCAAACATACGACATTCTACGGCTTTGACAAGTTCCAGGATTCCTTATTCCTCGACACCATCCAACCGTTCGATTACCAGCAAGTGAAGAAATATGGCGCAGAGTTCATCAACGCCGAAGTGGATGCGAATGAAGCCCAACGAGACGCGTACGGGCGCGTGGAGAACGCAAATCGAAGGCTAGCAGCTAGCAAGGTTAACAAGCTCGTGCGATGTGACTCCAGGATCCAGCTCGAATACCCCACATACGTACATGCGCCGCTGTGGCAAGCACGGTTCAAGTTCCAAGAAAAAATATACAAGGTGGCCGCGACCGGCACCTCTGGAACTGTGCTTAAGGCAGAGATTCCACTGACATTCGGGCGACGTATGAAGAATCTGGCAATCGGGATCACGATGCTCCTTGTTTGCGCTTACGCAGCTCAATGGGGTTATGGCCTCCGGACACCCGATGGTGATATTGAAACTTGGGGGTGGATCCTGTTAATCATTGGGTTCGCAGTGATGGTACTCAGTTTCCTATTCACTTCAACCGCCTTCAGGATGCAGCTGGAAAAATCTGCCAAAATTAAAAAACAAAAACCGCAAAAAACAGCAATGAACTTGGAGGGTGCATGAAAATGCCAAAGATTACCTGTCCGAATTGTGCGGCGGATCTAGAAGTGCCGGATGCCCCAATTCATACCTGTGACTATTGCGGGACTGCCATCCAGGTTTCTGCAATGATTGGTAGCGGTCTTACTCCTACGACTCGAGATAGGGAGCAGCTTGTCATCAAGGATCATTTCATCATCAAGTGCCAATACAACCAGGCACAAGTGAAGAATTTGCTCGTAGACTGGGTGAAGAAAATTCCTGGCGCGCCGCAGGACTTCGAGGAAGCGGCCAACATCAGTCAAAACGACCTGAAATTCTACCCGATGTGGGTAGGTGAATACGCGGCCACCTCAGACTATGTTGGCATTGACAACTGGCCCCAGTTTAGCAGACCAGCATTCGACAGGCCTGGGTGGTACGAGGTGGTGACCTACTACAAGAGAGAAGAAAGTGGTCACATCATCCGGGAATACCAGAAACCCCTCATGGCAGTGGACGTACAGAACCTCCCGATATATTTGCGGGATTACGTGGTGACCACCACGGGAAAAGTCTACTTCGACATACAACACGTGAAGAAACTCGGAGGGGTGATCTTGGATTCGATCTACAAACTGGAGGAAGCAAAGACGAACCTGCGCCAACAGGTGATGGGTAGTCAGACTGCTGAAATGCACAAAGAGGTTGTCCAAATCACGCGACGGACTGACGACATCCAAGAGAAAGGGGTCTATTACATCCATTTTCCGCTCTATGAAATCAAATTCGAGTACCGGGGCAAACTTCACGATGCACTCGTGGACGGGTCCAACGGTCGGATCGTCTACGTGAAAGTGCCAGTGTCCGTGGAATTCCGGGCGAAAAGCATCGCTGCAATAGGCGGGTTCGGTGGGATCGGGGCATTGTTGATAATCCTTGGCACGCTTAGTGTCATTGGCATAATTTTCGGGATTGGTGGTGGCGTGGGATTAATCATCATTGCTCTGATGATCCTCGGTCTGAACCTGCGCTCGAAAGCGTCCGAAAAACAAAAATAACCAAATTTTCCCAATTCTTTCACTTAGTTACCTAGTTTTTCAGTAATTGGTCTTTATATGCAACGTTAAAAAGAAGCGAATCACTAGAAATCTTGTCCCATTTTGAGCCCTAGTTGATTCCCTTGAGCGAGAAAATTGAAGAGCATATCAAAGAACTTGAAGAACGTCTCGCGAGCACGGTGCCGAACAAGCACACACAGCGGAGCATCAATTATCTCCGGGCATCCATTGCCCAGTGCCGCAACGACTTGGTTCGAATCGCAAGCTCTAAAAAAGGGGGAGGTGTGGGATTTGGAACTAAGAAAACCGGAGATGCTACTTGTGCTTTCATCGGGTGGCCCTCGGTTGGGAAATCTTCATTGCTGAATCTCCTGACGGGAGGAACTACTCACTCCAAAATCGCTGCCTACGATTTTACCACCATCAGCGCTATCCCCGGTATGATGGACATCGAACAAGCAAAAATCCAGCTGATAGACCTGCCCGGGATCATTTTGGGTGCTGCTGTCGGAAAAGGACGGGGAAAGGAAGTGTTGGCTGCTGCTCGAGCAGCGGATCTAGTCCTCATCATTCTGTCATTTCGCGAAGATGGTTCGATTCGCTTTGAAGATTTAGCCACCATTCGTAAGGAACTCTCGGACGCGGGTATTCGGTTGAACCAGGCTCCACGTCGCATAACAGTCACACCTCGTGAGCGCGGTGGTATCGGCTGGGTACCCCACGGGGAGCAAATTATGGATAAGGAGGAGGTCAAATTCCTTGCCAACGATCTGGGTATCAAGCATGCTGCGGTATACTTCCATGATCCCAATATTACTCCTGATCAATTCATTGACCATGTTATGGGGAATCGTGTGTACATCCGGGAGTTCGTCATCATCAACAAGTCTGATTTGATGAAAACGCCCATTCCCACCAAAGAAATTACCGCGAAAATCGGACACAACCGCTGGGTAATGGTGTCTGCGCTTAAAGTTGACAATATCGATATGCTGCGTCACAAAATTTTCCAAGAACTCAATCTTATCCGAATCTTCCTCAAACCACCTACCGGGGAAGCGGACCTCGAGCACCCTCTCATTCTCCACGAAGGAGACACCCTCGAAACCCTCTGTCGGAAGATCCACAAGCAATTCGTGGATTCGTTCCGGTACGCCCTCATATGGGGGACTTCGGCAAAGCACGCCGGGCAAAAATTTAGCACCTTAGATCATGTAATCGAAGACGGGGATATCATCTCGATTTACCTAAGACGATAGGGTTCTGCCGCGAGGGTGTTTTATAGACTCGATACATCCTTATAATGATACATTAGGATCTAGAGTCTTGATCTCAAAGATGGTGGAAAAATCGTGAATAAAACACCCCGGTGGCCATCTCAACCGCGTATACTTGAAATTAACACTTGGCCATGGTTAAGTGAGCTTTCCGAACGATTTAACCGCCGGATTACCCTTGCAGATCTCTCATACGAGATTTTCCCTCCCGAGATCAAATATTTCGATGCCGTCTGGTTGTTAGGAGTATGGACCCGGAGTCCCGCTGGCAAAGATATTGCCCAACATCTCAAATCCCTCCACGAGGAATGCCGCCGGAACTTACCAGATCTGACATTAGATGATCTAGTGGGTTCGGCGTTCAGCATCTACGAATATTCCATTGAAAAAAGCTTGGGTGGAACCGCAGGTATCGAGCACGTGCGGGACCTGCTCCACAAGCATGGTAAACTTCTCGTCCTCGATTTCGTGCCCAACCACCTAGGGACAGATAACCCGTGGCTTCAAACTCACCCGGAATGGTTTCTCCAAGGCACGCCAGCGGAGTTGGAAGGAGACACGATGAACGAAAAGCGCTTCATTCGGATTGGAAGCAAGATCTTCGCACACGGCCGAGATCCCTATTTTCCACCATGGATCGATACTGTTCAAGTGAAAGCATTTTCCCAAGAGTTTCGTGACGAATACGTGAATACCTTGAACAGGATCGCGAACCTATGCGATGGTTTACGATGCGACATGGCAATGCTACTAACCACGCCAATAGTTTTAAAAACGTGGGAAGCTCGAGCGGGGGTTCCATTAGAGCAGGAATTTTGGGAATATCTCATCCCAAAGGTGAAAAATCTCCACCCCGAGTTCAAGTTCATCGCTGAGGCCTACTGGAACCTCGAGAAAGAGATGTTGCGACAGGGATTTGACTGGTGTTACGATAAAGGTTTTTACGACCGCCTCTTGAAAGCAGGTTCTGCGGCCATCCGAGATTATATACGCGAGAACCTCCCTTACCAGAAAAAACTCCTGCGATTCGTTGAAAATCATGATGAACCCCGCTCCCTTGCGAATTTTGGTTTACAGCGGGCGAAAGTCGCGGGATTACTCGCTCTCACAGTCCCCGGAGCTAAGTTGGTCTATGAAGGGCAATTCCAAGGTAATTTATTGACAGTACCGGTGCAACTGGGACGGAGGCAAGTTGAGCGTCCCATTCCTGAGACCGTAGAGTTCTACAAGGACCTCCTACCATTTCTCTCAAAACATATGCTTGACAATGGGCATTGGCAGTTATTACAAGTCATCATAATAAATGATATGGCCGCTGTAAGCGGGCCTTGGCATCACGCCCAAGTATTTGCCGAATCAAAGAATGATTTCATCGGTTATTTGTGGGGATTTCCATCACATTTTCTAATGGTTCTCGTCAACTATTCTGCCTCCTTAGCGCAAGGAGTCATTGCATGGCCTATCCAGGCAAAAATCCACGGAGACAGCGATCAAGTGGAGATTTTCGACTTGTTTGGCAATCGCACCTCCACCCGGTCTCGTTACCAGCTGGAAAGTCGGGGTTTGGAAGTTGCGCTGTCCCCGTGGGGTATGTGGGTGTTAAAAATACGACCTGGTCTCGCACTGGACGAAAAACTACTGGAAATTAATCCTGAAGAACAGTCAGAGAAGATTCACGGCAATGAGAAGAAAATTCCCAATAAGCCGACCACAGATGCTTAAAAGAACAAATCAATCCAGTTGGTAATTCCCAAACAAATTAAAATGATTCCTGACAAAACCGAGGGAAATTCCTGATTTAACCGAGATGTCCACTTGTTTACAAGCACTGCAATGAATACTAAGATCGTGTTCATTATAATAACACTCACAATAATCACCACAACAGGCACGTCCAAAAAAGGATAACCGATGCCCACCGCTCCCTCGTCCAAGCTCCCTAATACACCTAATGTCAGCAACACCCAGAAGGAGGTTATATCTTTCTCTTTCCACCTATCTTTCTCCTCCTCAAAGGCTTCCTTGATTATCCACACTCCTACCCCACAAAAGACCACCAAAAGGACCCACGCACTAAATGACGAAACCAAATCGAAAATCGCGATGCCAATCATCCATCCAAACAAGGGCAACAACACTGTGGATACCGAGAATGCGACCGCCATTTTGCTTGCATGTTTTAAACGACTCTTGGTGGTTGGAGTTGGGAGAATTAAGGAAAGTGCGAATGCAAGGGCAAAATCGTCTAATGACAACCCCAAGGTTAAAAGAAACAGAGAAAAAAAATCCATCTGACGTCCTCGACTTGATGATTGGAGTGTAGCAACATAAGTTTTTTCTACAACCCAATGGTCACTTCCTTGTGCCTGTTGCAGAAATAAAATATGAGGATCTCGTGTTCGATCCCGCAGTCCAACAAATGTGCGTGACACCAAAATTTACCTGTCCGCATTATGGACACTCGTGGGCGTGCCCACCAGAAGCACCATACTTGAAAGAAGAGTTGGCAAAATACAAGAAATTTTACATCGTGTATTTTGGCGTCAATCTTGATGATTACGTAAGCACCCAGCGCAAGGATCATCCTGGATGGAGCGAAAATTCAATTCGGAATTCGGTTTACTTCGGTAAAATGTTGCAAGAGGGTTACGAAACAGAATTAACTACCTTTCTCGTGACATACAATGCACCTTATTCTGAAAAGTGGGTATTTTGGTGTGGGGGGTCTTGTGCCCTATGCGAAAACCCAAAAGACGGGGGGTGTACCCACGATGCGGGACACCAGTGCCGGCATCCTGACGAAATGCGCTATTCAATGGAAGCAGTAGGTATCATGGTGAATGAAACCGTGAAAAAAACAGGTATTGAAATTGAATGGCCACCAGTGCACTGGACTTATCGAATTGGATTAGTTTGCTTTAAATGATGATTATTTGGCAGTAAACTCGAAATGGGTTGTTTCATGTTGAATAATGATTTAAAGGATCTCTGAAAGGATATCTTGTCAAAATTATGCACAAAATTCAACAGTATGATGCGATCACGGAGTGGAGTTGGTCCACAGACAATGCACTCTTGCCTAAACCATTTTGGACGTCCTGTTTCCTTCTGGACGGACTTCTGATCGATTGTGGAGCACCCGCAGGCACGGAAGAATTAAAGAAATTCCTCCTCGCGCTC
>MBAA01000209.1:13075-13384 GCA_001940655.1 Promethearchaeota archaeon CR_4 | reverse complement strand
GGGGCAAAAATGCTCTCGGAGAATCTAGACATCCCGGTGTATCTCAACCCGAATGGTTTGAAGCTCGTACATAGCGGATATACATACCCCGATTATCGGCAACTCACGTGGGGAACCGAACTGTTACCTGCTCCGAAAGTCCAACCCCTGCCCGCAGCTCCCTTCCGAACAAAGGGCGGTACTTACAATCTTGAGATATTTCCAATGCCAGGGCACGCCCCGTGCTTGGTATCGCTCGTTGAGCGATCACAACAATGGGCATTCGTGGCAGATGCGGTTCAACCGAAATACCAGATGATTTTTGGCCCA
>MBAA01000209.1:11795-13003 GCA_001940655.1 Promethearchaeota archaeon CR_4 | reverse complement strand
ATGACTCATCTCAAGCTCTTTATTTCAGGTCACTGAATTGTAGACAATGGCCTCACGTTCGTGGAAGAAAAAATTGCAGAAATCCGCGTTCTCCACGAGCAAGCACACCAGTTGCTGCAACAAGGCCTTTCTGATCGCAAAATTCTACAAAAGATGTTTGGTGGGGAAAGTTTCATAGGTGGTTTCACACGAGGAGCCTTATCTAAGATGAATTTGCTAAAAGCTCTACAGGCATGGCCGCTGTAATTCCTCCCATCACATTTTTCTTTACTTCAGAAGTCTTTAGATATGCAAATAGGAGAACAAACTGTTCGGTTTGTAATTCAAGGAATTGCTTATTTACCTATCCCTAGGATGAGCAAGACGAATTCCCAGATGAACACGATTGCCAAAATTGCCTCGATGAAGAGCAAGACCCGATCATTTACGTCGGAATGAGCCATCGTGTAGACCTCGCCGAGCATTTCGAGCCGGTGCCGGATACTCCCAGACCAGTTATCCAGCTCGAATAAATTGCACAAGTGCTTGTATTGATTGCCTAAATAGAAATTCCCGATAATCTTGGAAACATTCTCCAAGTTTTCGAGAATAAATAGCATATCGGACCGCAATCGGAGCCATTCTCCGAGTTTTTTAGTTAATTTTCCGAACGGATTCCGATTCTGGAGAAAAGTCTTGCGAATATCGTCCTCCGCGACATCGAGACGCTCGTCAAGGATCCGATCGAGACAGCGCAGATTGAGCATTTGGTAGTTCGCTAACTCTGCGATGTAGAGCGTGTCTTCGTAATGATAATGAGGGTCAAAAATTAGACAGCGATTGAAATCAAAAATGATCAGATCATTTTGGAGGAAGGAAAAGGGATGCCCAAGGGTGGCATCCAACTGCGATTGGTGGAGTTTCACATCACCTTTAATGCCCATGATCAGACTTGCCACTGGTTGAGCGTTCTTTTTGACAAATTCCTCAGGAGTCATCCCAAGATCATCCGAAATACAGATTACCGTATAGCTTTCGGTCTCAAGAGGGTCAAACATATAATACTCTTCGTCCACGAAAGGTTTGATTGCTGGGTAGATTTTTTCAAATAGAAGCGTCACCCATTTTTCCACATCTACTAAACCGTCTGGAGTCTCTAAGGGAATTTTTTGAAAAGCACTCAACTGGTCAAGGGAGGCGTCTTTGAATGCACACCTAGCTATCACGGA
>MBAA01000209.1:7345-11777 GCA_001940655.1 Promethearchaeota archaeon CR_4 | reverse complement strand
GAGCTTGATTTTCGTGGTTATGGAATGAATGGGACACCCAGTCCCGCAATTTATTGGAGGTAATTCGAGGGCGAGAGGTTTTGGTAAATATATTATGGGCGTGTCTTTGGATTCGAAACTTAACACGTCAGGTTTACCAGGAAATACCGTGGTGACCTTCTTCAAGTCGATGTACCGCCCTATTTCCGTCAACCGGATGAAAACCATCTCTCCGTTCACGTGATCGGTCTCCCGCGGTATTTTATCACAAATTCTATCAAAATATAAAACTCTTAAAAATAAAAAGAGAATTGTTTGGTCAAAGCTTCATCGGCACCCCGTGTTGGGAACAATACTCTTTTGCTTGTTTGATGGTAATTTCTCGGAAGTGGAAAATAGACGCTGCAAGGGCCGCATCGGCCTTTCCAATTGTAAACGCTTGGAGGAGGTGTTCGAGAGTTCCTGCACCGCCAGAAGCGGTTACGGGCAAGTTTGTGGCCTCCTTGAGCATGCGCGTGATCTCCAAGTCATAACCCGCCTTGGTGCCATCCGTGTCTTTCGAAGTGGGTAGCAATTCTCCTACCCCAAGGGTTTTTGCTTGTTTCGCCCACAAAATCGCGTCTTTACCCGTGGATTTCGTGCCTCCGTTAATGAGGACGTCAAACCAGTAGTACTTGTCTCCATCTTGGACGATTGTCTTTCCTTTTGCTTTCGTTAGGGAATCCACGAAGACTCGCTTGATGTCAATGGCCAACACGAGACGATGTGAACCATATTGTTTTGCGATCTCGGATAACAATTCGGGATTTTTAACCGCGGCGCTGTTCAGGGACACCTTAGTCGCACCCGCATCGAGAATCGCTTGCACGTCTTCCAAGGATGCAATGCCCCCACCAACACAAAAAGGGATGGACAAATTTTTGGCAACTTTTCCTGCGAGATCCACCATTGTCTTCCGCTTTTCAACGGTTGCGGTGATGTCGAGGAATACGAGTTCGTCCGCGCCTTCCTCTTGGTAAAATTTTGCAAACTCCACTGGGTCACCGGCATCCCGCAATCCTACGAATTTCACGCCCTTGACGACCCGTCCGCCTTTCATATCAAGGCATGGCACGATTTTCTTGAAATCCGGCATATGAAATCGAAAAAGAGGAGAAATTTAACTCATTGCAAACCTAACCCTTATCCGTAAGCAATAACTGTGGAACATTGCTCAGATTAAACTTTTGCGGGTGTCAAATATGAGGAAAAAGAGGAGCTAAGTATGAAAGTTGTGTTAATAAACGTTCAGTGGAATCCAGGCAATTTAAAATACCTCGCCGCGATTCCCTTGGGAATTACCTACTTGGGAACTGTCCTCAAGAACAACGGATTTTCAGTCTATCTACTCGATGCTACCGCTAAAGAATGGAGTAATGAGCGTGTTTTCCAATGGGTACAACAAATCCAACCGGAGGTAGTTGGTTTTGGGGTTCTGACATCATCATTTCTCCTTACTATTGACCTCGTGAAGATAATCAAGGAATGGAATCCTTCTATTAAGATCGTGCTTGGAAACTATTTCGCAACAATAGAAGGGGAAAATATAATACGGAAATATGGAAATATTGTTGACTTTTGCGTGCGGGGGGAGGCAGAAACGACGCTTCTAAAGTTATGTCAATGGATCGAAAAAACTCCAGATAAGGATCCTTACGAGATCAAGGGCCTCACGTTCAGGGATCACAATCAAAAGACAATTTCAACGCCCGATCGCCCATTAGAAATGGACTTGGATAAAATTCCTTTCCCAGACAGGAAGTTAATTAAATTCAACTATACAGTAAATATTAGCGGGATTGAAATCCCAAACTCGAAATTTACGAGCGTGGTATCCTCGCGTGGCTGTCCGTATAACTGCAGTTATTGCGCTTGTTCGAAATTTGCCAAGCAACGATGGCGACCGCGTAGTCCAAACAATGTCGTTGAAGAACTGGCACTCTTGGCCGAACAAGGTTATACTGATGTTCATTTCGTTGACGACAATTTCACGCTACGTGCCGATCGCGTGATTGAAATCTGCAAGTTGATGAAAAAGGAAAATATTGATTTAAATTGGCATACAGACGGACGCACAGACCAAGCATCCCCCGAAATGTTCCACTGGATGCATAAAGCGGGTTGCAGACTCATTTGGTTAGGGTTTGAGAGCGTAAATCAGCGAATGCTCAATATTTATAACAAAAAAACCAAAGCTTCCCAATTCACGCAAACCATACGAAATATTCGAAAGGGGAAAATAGAGCTTGTCATTGGGGTGTTTATGATTGGAGGACCGACCGAAACACTAGAGGAAATTAAACGGACACTTTATTATGGAACTCATGCTGATCTTGACTTTCCGATTTTCTTTAATACTCTCCTCTATTCGGGAGTAAAATTGTGGGAAAATGCTATTGCCCAGGGTTTGATCAGTCCGGATGATATCGTAGAAGCTATAGTCAACAGGAAACCTCAGAAAGTGGAAAGATGGGAAACAATAACTCCATTGGAAGATATCAGTAAATCCCCGCAAGAAAAAGAAGAGGTATATAACTTACTGAGGGAGGCAAATCGGTCCATATTCTCATTCAGGCGGTTCCCCCAACTACTAAAGTGTAGTCTCCGCTATTTAAGAAGCCGATACCTCGTGACAACAATAAGAAGTGTATTGGCTCAACATGATGGAGCGAAATGGAATGCGTTTCGTAACTATCAATTAATTGCCTAATTTTTTCGATAGTCGGAATTGGTTACCACTTATCTGAAGGAGTTACTTGCACAACGATTCGTAATGAACAACGTTGTTTCTTGTCCGTTAACTCGAAAGTTTGATTCATCGGATTTATGTTTACATTCATTTTTTGGTCGATGAATTTGTCGTCTCGCCCAGGATCGGCTTCCCACGCCTCGAAGTCGAATTTGACGACTTTTTCCTTATCATCCACGATCGCCGTATAAAACGTGGGATTTGGTTGGGGGTCGAATGTCTGCCCGGCTTTCAGGTGGAACTCGCCTTTATCGGGATATCGTTTCCCGTTGCATTTGAAATAAAATTCTCCTTTCCCGAAGCTGTCTCCAGAGGTTTTCGTAAAAAATGATTGCAGATACACTTGGACTAGATAGCGAACCATAACATTGTACACATCCATATATGAAATGTTTTAATGCTCTTTTCGAGGCTTTTCCCTAAAAACGTTCCGAGCCCTGTTTTCCATCCATACGGGAACACACAAGTTTGTAAAGGAACACCTAGTGGAAAACTCTCTAGTGAAGTTCTTTTTTCGGTAGTTCCGCTCCACAGGATTCACATACAATTTCTGGAAGCTGCTGGTAATGAGATATTTCAAAAGTCATACTGTGATGGCAATGGGAGCATTTTAAAGTTAAATATCTGGACTTTTCGAATCCTGATTCTCCTCTACGACCACGGGGAGACTCGACAATCCTCAAAATAATCTCATGTGAAACGTCAATTGGGTTCGCACGAAGCAGGTGGTCTAAGGATTTTGCTGCATCGGTAAGGAAAGCTTTTGCTTTCGGATTACCCAGATCGCGGGCGCGCTGCAAGCAATATAAGGCCCGCCCGTCATCATTTATCTGGAAGTAACTTGCACCAAGGTTTAACCATGCCATCGAATCTTGATTGTTGGCCTGTAATGCAGATTTGGCGCAGTTAATTGCATTGGCGTAATTTTTTAAGCGAAAATATTCTGCCGCTAAGTTACTCCAGGCCATATTCATTTTGGGGTCAAGCTCGATTGCTTTTAAATAGTTCAAAATGGCATTTCGTATGTTGCCCAAGCTGGAATGATACTTGCCGAGCTCGAACGAACGCACCGCTTCTTTCTCGGTTCCCATTTAGTAGATTACTTCCCTGATTGTTCGCTCAAATGCTTCCCACAGTAAGGACAAACATTAAAATCTTCCGCAACTTTTTTACCACAATTCGGACATCCGTGCGAATCTAATTTCATTTCCGGGAGTTGTGTCTCGTTAATAATTTGTTCGCTCGCAGGAATCATCTCTGGAGCAGTGAATTCGATTTTAGGAGCTGACACCGCGGGTTCTTGGAGTTCAAAGACTAGATCTTGCCTTTTTTTGGTGATGAACTCTTTTACCCGCCCTAGGATTCTCGGATTGCGATATAATATTTGCCGTCCCGTTTTCTTATCAACGACTAAAATGTATTCATCCAATATTTTCGGGATCCGGAAGATTTGAAACCTCTTGTTCATATTCATAGTAATTTTTACGAGGTGTTTTGGACTCGTCATCCACCTGCTACCAACTTTCACATCTTCTTTAGAAGTTGTAGCGGGAATACCCACTTGAGGGGGAATTTGGAAATCTACGTCCCTACTCCGGCGAAATCGTTGGAATTCCGTCACCCCTGATTTTGTGGTAAGTCCAATACATGTTTCACATTTGAATA
>MBAA01000209.1:1687-7335 GCA_001940655.1 Promethearchaeota archaeon CR_4 | reverse complement strand
AAAATGCGACATGCAGTAAAGTTGGTGACAAGAGGGACAGGAACGTACGTCTTCACTACAGACAGATTTCCCACATATGGCGCACTTAATCACGTCCTGTGTACAGATAGGACGGTTACATATGTGGCAAACAACGCTGCACGACGCATCCTCCCTGCAAAATCGTTTCCCACAAATATTGCATGTAATTGCGCATGCATCACAGATTAAGACTCCACATGCACCACATGCCCCTATGTGGTCTTTGCATGTCCAAGAATTCGGTAGTTCTTTTGTCTTGCAACGAATGCACTCGAAGGAATGATCCTTGCATAAATTTGCTCCACATACCAAACACGTGCGGGCACTGCAAAAACGGCACACCTGCTTCTGGCATTCCTTGCAAGGTGACCCACAAGTGGGACAACATAGGTGTAAATTTGCACAGAGTCTTCCCTGATAAACAGGTTTCCCACACCCGTCACACGGGGGAGGGGTTAAACTTTTGTCAAAGATGTCATAAAAGAAATGACATTCAACACTACCATATTCTGACGTTAATTTACAGGTGAAGTGAAAGTCGGCAGGGATGTATATCGCCGCAGCTGCCAATACCTTGAAATCGATTGAAATGAGGAACATTTCAGTGCATTCATTCCGCTTGGCCTCAAATTCTTCACGCAAGGATTGAAGTTCCTCTCGCAATTTTGGGACGTTTTCTTTTTTCTGTTTGCGATATTCGGTAGATTTACTCTTGTCGGTGGCTTTTTCTCCCTCACTTTCGATTTTCGCCTCGATTTCTTTTTCCCGCTCATCATAGTATTGTTGAATAATTTGGGACTCCTTCATCCACCGCTCGGCGAGGCGGGCATTCAATACTTTCTTTCGTTGCTCTATTGAATTCATAATGCCTTGGGTCACATTTTGAAGTGCCACCTTCACTTTCTCGTCTGTAAAGTCAAGCAATTCTCCCGAGACAGGCATTTTGTCAATAATAACCGGTGCAGGGGAAGCGAGGTATGTTTTTACCTTCTCGATGAAGGAATTCACATTACGGGCGGTAATTTCCTTTTCATCAACAACCGGAATAACGACAGTTTCTATTATCTCCTGCGGTTCGATGGTTCTCAAAGTGATTTTTAATAGGAATATGAGAAAGGGTGCATATTTAAGAGTATGATGCAGGAATTGTAATGTGCCGTTGAAGAGAAATGGTGCTTCGGTTTCCGTATTGGAAGGGGAGGAATCCCCACAAGCAATCAATTTTCGTAGATCCTCCTGAAAGTTGAGGGTGGGATTATGAGTAAATGGGATGAACCCTTTTGCCGTTTGCCCCTTTTCCGTTACGAGATCAATTATTTCTTTTAATTTAATACTATTAAAGGTGATCAGTTCCGCCTTGGGATTTTCGCGCAGAGCTTTTCGATCGAAGACAAATTCATTCTGGGGTTTAGATTCCTCCCCCGCATAAATCTCGAGCGTATTACGAGCTTCCACGGGTCGAAGTTTTAATAGAGAATAATACCGGGCGAGAAATTCTTTTAATTGCTGACGAATTGATGGTTTTTTCGTCAACTCTATTGTTTTTGCCGATGAGGGTTGCGCTTTGGTTATGTTTTCAACCATTTGGTCAAAATCTCCTCCTTAATAGGTTCCAATATATTTACCCGCATCGAGCACATTTCGGGAAACTTCTTCTTCCACATTTATCTTTTCTACGACCGGAGTCACCAATTGCTCGAGTTCAGTCCGTAACTTTTGGGAATGCCCGTGTTTCACGAAAAAGCTCATGATCTCGCTCTCAAGTTTCACGCTGCGCCCATCATCATTGGTGTTGACAAGGGAACCGAGCAAGTGATTCAGATCACCTAGAATTGTCCGAAAGACGCCAATTTTTTCGTGCAGAATGTCAAGCACGTATTCCTCAATGGTACCCTTGGACGCGAGGTTGAATATGAAAACTCTGTCCGCTTGCTGGGTGAGGCGATAGATTCGCCCGATCCGCTGTTCTATACGCATTGGGTTCCAGGGAAGATCCCAGTTAATAACAGAATTTGCAAATTGTAGGTTAAGACCCTCAGAGCCCGCATCGGTGCTCACCATTAATGTGTAGTGATCTTCAAATGATTTCACCACTTCCGCCCGCTTACTTGCCGGTAAGGACCCATCAAAGATTGTAAAGGAATATCCGTCCTGTTGTAATTTCTGAGCAAGATAATCGAGACTATCTTTGAATTCAGTAAAAACTATTCCCTTATGAGGTAATTGGTCGAGAATTGTTTTAAGTCGCTGGTACTTGATGGAAGGAACTTGGGAAATGTTCTCGGAGAGTCTTCGCATTTCTTGGAGCGTTGGCACACTTTCCATATCAAAATGTTTTTCCTCCCTCGAATGTATCATATTCGAGAGGGTTCGGCTAGCCGCAACTACACAGCTACAAATTCGCCTTTGTAACATAATGAGAGTAAATTTGTGGAGCCATATCTTTCGAGCTAGAAACCGTTCGGAGTCGATGTTATATTTCTGCAGCATAGGGTCCGTCTTTGCATCATACTTGCCTTCGACGATTTTTTGGCTGAACTCGTCCAATTCCTTGTAGGAGGTAATCACGTAGTCTGAGATTTGATCGTAAAGTTTGCGTTCGTCTTGCGTCATATCGAATTGAATTGTCCGCGCTACTCTTTCGGGGAAAAAAATGCCTTGAACATCCTCCCGGCGACGGCGAATCATTGTGTTATTGAGAAGACGCCGTAACTCAATAGGATCTTTGCATGCTCGTTTGTTCCCCGTGATAGCAAATTGAGTCCTGAAATTTCGTTGGGTTCCGAGTAAACCCGGTTTCAATAACGTCACGAGATTGTAGATATCTTCAAGATAATTTTCCATAGGCGTGGCGGTGAGGAAAAGCATATATTTTTTATTCAATTGGTTAATCGTTTGCCAGATCTTTGAGGAACGGGATTTAATCCGGTGGACTTCGTCAATGATTACCAAGTCCCAAGTTCTATCCAGAATCTTTTCCGGATTTAACGTCACGAGGTTTAAAGACGTGATAAATTGGTCTTGTTTCCAGTTGCCCCGACTCGATCCGACCACAGGCATGTCGAAATTAAATTTTTCGCGGAGTTCCCGACACCACTGCTCCACTAAGGACGGGGGGACGATAATCAGGATGGAGTTAATTAGGTCCCTAATCTTTAACTCTGAGAGAACCGTACATGCAGTAATAGTTTTACCCAATCCCACCTCATCTGCGATTAGTGCACTCCCTTGCATTTGTTGGAGAATTTGTGATACCGCTTCCTCTTGATGGGGAAATAAGCTAATCGTGAGATCCTCTAGAGAAAGAAGTTGCTGGAATCCTCGGATAAGTGAAACTTGTTGTGCGAGGTTCAGCATGAAAAACCAGTCCGCGTTACCAAATGGCGCTTCACGGAGTTGTTGCAAGACTTCTAAGAGTTTATTTTCGAGGGAATCATCTTTTATGAGATTTGGGAATGCTTCCTGAATTTTCTTTAAGAGATTTGAGGTATTATTTTCTGGGGGATCATCTGGCATAGTGTGTCGCGTCCCCGCATCATTTGTTCGCGGAATCGATCTCTTTTTGTAGGAAAAAAGCATCAAAAACCGAAATGATACCTATTAGTTTTTCATCCTCGACAATTGCAACCGTCAACAAACCATTATCAATAATGGTATTGAGGACATCTTGAACGGGAGTGTTTTCGTTAAATAAAACGGGGGGTTTCATAATATCCTTAGCGCGGGTTTCTTTTAGGTCTCGGTTTTGAACCGCAATTGCTTCCAAGAGCGTGTCCCTATCGATGATGCCTACAGGTTTATCTCCCTCCATTACATATGCGGCAAGAATAGGCGTGATGATGTTCTCCCCCATTCCCCCGGACTCCCGATGTGGTTTTTGGGGTAATATCTCCTTAATTATGGTTTCTATTGACATATCGGGACTGATCCGGAGAAATTCGTCCTCCATGTCAATTTTAGTCGCATATTTGACCATCATAGACATTCTCATTTACTATTCCTATTCCCCATTTTTGAGATTTGCCTTGGAAAAATTCTTGAAGTTAAAGCGCCTTTGCTTAGATTGTTACTTCAACTAAAATTGAATATGATGTGAAGAATGGGAAGAGAGGAAAAGATGAAAAAGGGGTAGAATAATTTAAGATTACTCTTATTTAGCTACTTCTTTGCCCAAACTCGAGTATAAGAGGAATGCGGCGGGGAGTATTACTAATGCGGAATAACCAAAAATTGTCCGGAATGTCCATTCCGCATATAAATTTGCCCAAGGATTTCCCCCTAAGAGCCAAAATAGAAAACCCATTCCAATCAAGAAATAAGTAAACCGTTTACGCATTGTGACATCTGAAAAGCTTTTTCGAGCGAGATATGCGTTAATCATCGTTAAAAGGATGAAAACACCAGCAACAATAAAGAAATATAACGAATAGTACCATTCCCAAACCGGAACCTTATCTCCAGTCGTTGGCGCAGTTCCAAAAACAGCACCTCCAAACCACCCGACCAGAAACAAACCGAGACCCAACAAACCGGCTATTGCAGTCCACATCACCTGCTTTTGTTTATTTATTTGCGCTTGGGAATACCGGATGATTAGAACGAAGAGGAGGAGAAACACTTGGGCAAAGAGCATTGATGCTGCCACGACGTTTGCAAGACCTGCAATTACAACCTCGTCGTCCCATATTACATACACCACATTCAAGGACATTGTGATTCCCATCCAAAGAAAATAAATCCCCATATATTTGTTTGTTATGGCTTTCCCTCTTTTTAGAACCTTAAGCGCGAGGAAAAGGAAAAGGACAACTGCTAACGAGTACATGATACCAATTGTCATTAATCGCATAGGAGTAACGAAAATCATATTCAACCATCACCATTAATAACTTGTTTTACATTCCAATTTCAGCTTATTAAAAGTAACGTATGAAGCGAAAGAATGAAAATTACACAAAATAACGAAAATCACTTTTCCCTTCTATTTTCAGATTTATCTTATGCCATAATGTTATACATTTGCCAAACATTAAACCGCTCGGGGTGTATCATTGGTGAAGTACATTTGCATATCACACGGGAACTATTTAGACGACAAAAATAGGACCAATTGCAAGAAAATAATAAAAAGAAAGTAATAAGAATAAATAAGAATTAAAAATTAAACAATAATAAATCTCTGTGAAAAACTTTTTTTCAGGTCGCTACGGAGGATATGTCGCCAAAGATTTTATTTGTTGAGTCGCCGGGCAGTAAAATTCATTTCTTTGCTCAAGTAATGCGACATCCACTGTTGGGTTCGTTATGGATGGCAACCAAATTGAAACAATTGGGGTATGACGTGAAAGTTGTCAAAGAAAATCTTGTAGAAAAAGGTGAATTCAATGCTGCTCTCGCCGAAGCGGATCTCTTAATCTTAACGGTATTGACTATTTTTGCGAAAAGAGCGATTGAAGTTGCCAGACAGTTCAAACAATTGCATCCTTCCGGTAAAGTCATTGCAGGGGGCATCCACATCTCGCTAAATCCAGAGGAATCGCTGCAATACTACGACCAAGTGGTGGTCGGAGAAGGTGTAAGAATCATCCAAGATTTGGTTGATGGAAAAATTCAAGATCGCATCATCT
>MBAA01000209.1:352-1676 GCA_001940655.1 Promethearchaeota archaeon CR_4 | reverse complement strand
GTAGATTCTCTGGACGAGCATCCCATAATTGACTTCAGCGTATTAGTAAACTATCAGAAATTGAAAATAATTCCAATAATGACTTCCTTGGGATGCCCTTTTGGGTGCAATTTCTGTTGCGTGACACGCATGTACGGGCGTGAATATCGCTCGCAAAGCGCAGATAAGACTATTGCAGAATTGAAGAGTTATTCCCGACAACTCAGGAGAAAGAGAGTGTTCTTTTTTGATGACAATTTGTGTGCTGACAAAAAGCGGAGTATAGAGCTTTTTGATAAAATGAAAGCGGAAAAGTTACATTTTTTATGGTTGTGCCAGGTTCGAGCGGATCTAACAAATGATGAAGCATTTATTGCTCGGATGGCGGAAGCAGGGTGTCGCAGGGTTTACGTGGGGTTTGAATCTATTAGCGATGCGACCCTAAAGGATATGAATAAGCACGCAAGTAAAGCAGTTTTCGAAAATGGGATTCGAGTTTTTCATAAATACGGAATTACTATACACGGGATGTTTATTTTTGGCACGGATCAAGATGATCCCGGTGTGTTCGACCGCACGGTGGATTTTTGCCTCTCTAATCATATGGAAGCGATCCAATTTTTCGCTATCACGCCATTTCCTGGCACCGAATTGTTTGAAAAAACGGAGAAATCTCGCTTTTTAACTTTCGATACAGATTATTACGATAACTTTCATGTTGTGCTAAAACCCAATCTTATGACAGAATATCAATTAGTAATGGGTTTATTATACGCGCATGAAAAATTTTACAGTGTTCGCAATATACTCCGGCAGTTCGGGTATGATTTCATAGACATATTCCGAAACAAGCAGCGAACCTTTCTTTATATTGTCCAAAAGATGGGAAACAATTTTGGGCGTAATATAAGCTTTCGAATAATGCTTAAAAAATGGAAAGCAAATCATCGCGATTATCATAATGAATTAGCGGCAAAAATGAAGGAAAATAAGTAAGATCCTAAAAAACGTGAATCAAACTAAAGATCAATCTATATATCCCTTAATCAACGTTATTCGGATTCGGTTTATCGTGAGCTAAAACGTCCTTGATTTCTCGAATGTTTGATCGCTTGGAAAGGGCGCATTTCGGCCCACACCCCATTTTTTCCGCATTTTCGATGTCGAAATTGAGTGGGAGAACAAGATCCTTGACGGATTGAAGGATGAAATTGACTGTAATGTTCGAAATATTCTGGTCGGAACGGAAGCACACGTCAATGATGTAGTCAATGTCTGACATGTCTGCAGCCCCGATCAGCACGCTCACGTTCGTGGAACCGCTGGTCTTAAACGCGTGGATGAT
>MBAA01000209.1:0-335 GCA_001940655.1 Promethearchaeota archaeon CR_4 | reverse complement strand
GCTGAGCGAGGACCTCTTGGGGGTTTTTCAGAGTGAAGGTAACCCAAGCTAATTTTAAATCGACTTTCTTGAAATTCAACCCTACTTGCGTGGCAATCATGAACTTACGTTTTAATTTGATGATCCTCGCCCCTACTGCGGGTTGACTCTTTCCCACCTTGTCCGCAATGTCGCTGTGGGTCATGTCAGGATTTTCCTGTAATAGCATGATGATTTTCTTATCTACATCGTCAATCTTGAGAAGCTCGTTAAAATTCATTATCCTCAACCCATAGTTTGGGAGATTTGTAATAGCCGGATATTCACTTAATGAGTTCGATTAAATCCCCTTAAAT
>MBAA01000111.1:6421-11160 GCA_001940655.1 Promethearchaeota archaeon CR_4 | reverse complement strand
ATTGAGGAAAAAGGTCTTATGTTTCCTAACTCATAAAGTCAAGAATTAAAATATTTATTTTGTTATACAGTTCATTGCTTCATGTATTAAATTAGCTCAAACAAATGAACAGTGTTCATTATTCTCTAATAACCTCTTTAAATGGGAAAACAAGATTTATACTAAGAAAAATTGGTATTAAGGTTTGTTACTAAAATGGGAGAATCAAACATACTTTTTGGATATTCGCAAAAAAGACTTAATGTTGATTTAACTGAAGGAAAAATAGAGGAGGTCCCTATTTCTAGCGATTTTTGTCGCGATTGGATAGGATGCTATGGATTTGGAGCGAAAGTGTTATGGGACGAGCTCAAACCGGGCATAGATCCGTTAGGCCCCGATAATGTTCTAGTATGGGCAACAGGGCCTATTGCAGGAACGATAACCCCTGCATCGTCTAAGTATGGGGTATTTGCGAAGTCTCCCCTCACAAACTTTTTTGGATACGCCATCTCTTCTGGATCAGTAGCTGCTCAAGCAAAGAGAGCAGGTCTTGATTTGATTGTTATCAAGGGTAAATCACCTGAGCCCGTTTACTTGGTAATTGATGATGATAATCGATATTTAGTGCCTTGTAAGGAATCTTTATGGGGAAAGGGTTGTTGGGCAACAGAGGAGATCTTAAGAGAAAAATTTAGAGACCAGCGATTAGCCGTTATGAGCATAGGACCTTCGGGTGAAATGACATCGAGATTTGGGTGCATTACAAACGATCGTAACAGGCAAGCAGGAAGAACGGGAATAGGTGGTGTAATGGGCTCAAAAAACTTGAAAGCAATCGCTTTTAGAGGTATAAAAGGCATTAAAGTTAGTAAAAATGCGGAATTTTATCAATTTGCCAAAAAAATCATAAAAGACACTAAAGGGCCGCGAACAAGCAAATACAGTGGGTTAGGAACCGCTGCGGGTATGGATAAATATAGTAACCTCGGAATGTTGCCTTCCTACAATTTTCGAGAAGGCGTTTTTGACAAAATTGATTTACTTAACGCTGAAGTATTAAACAACGAGTGGTTAGTTAAAAAAGTAGCATGTTCCCAATGCACGGTTGCTTGCGATCACTTGGCAAAAGTACCAAAATCTCATCCAGATTATCCCAATCTAGTCGTGAGTGTTGACCACGAAATGCTTTATAGCTTTGGATCGTCGACTGGTTGCGTAGATTGGCCAACCATTTTGAAATGTATCCAACTTTGCGATGATTACGGAATAGATGCTATCTCTGGAGGTGCTACGGCAGCAATGGCTTGCGAATTGTTCGATATTGGTCTAATTACAGAAGATGAGTTGGGCTATGCACTTCCCTTTGGGTCGACGAAGAATCTCGTTAGATTCACTGAAGAAATATGCCTCAGAAAGAATTTTGCGGGGAAAATATTTGGTGACGGCACTCGGGAAGCGGGAAGAAGGTTAGAGGAAATGGGGCGCAAAAATGCAAGTTATTACGCTATACATATTAAGGGTTTAGAGCTTCCGGCGTTTGATCTTCACGGGATGACTAATTTTGCCGTTGGTATGAGCGTATCGATCCGAGGTGCTTGTCACTTGCGAAATACTGCTTATGGGCTGGACCTCCGTGGGAATTATAACCGATTTGAATACAACGATCCTGTTGGAAGAGGTAAAGCGATTGTTACTTTAGAAGACGACTCCACCTTAACTGATTCGCTAATAATGTGCAAATTCGCTCGCGGTGTTTACGAATTTGACGACTTAGCAAAATTGTACAGTTTAGTAACTGGCCTCGAAGTTGACGCAAAATACCTTTTTACGAGAGCTAAAGCAATTTTGACCTTATCCAAGTGTTTTAATATTCGAGAAGGTTGGACTCGAGCGGATGATCACCCTCCTGAGAGATTTTTTAAGCAACCTCATACTATTGGTCCTACAAAGGGGTTCCTTCTAAGTGAAGAGGGATTTCAATCAATGCTTAGTGGATATTATACCGTAAGAGGATGGGATCCTGAAACTGGTATCCCCACAGAGGAAACGCTTAAAAAATTAGGCATGGATTTTGTAATAGGAAAATTGTGAAAAGATGGTTTTTAAAAGAAAAAAAAAACGCGATTACAAATAAGATAGCTGATATAAAATGATTAAAAAATTAATGAAATTAAGCAGAATTTACTTTAATCCTGAAATTTATTACGGGCAAGGAGCTGTATCTTGTTTAAATAACATTTCTCAAGAAAAACTCTTGATCTTACTTTCAAAGACCGTTAAAGATTCAGAATATTACAAGACCGTTCAATCGTATTTTACAAAGAAGTCTGTCAAGGAGGAAATTATTCCTCATCCTAATCGAGAGCTAGTTACTGCGTTGAAAGATAAATACTTGAACGACATACCCGATGTCATTGTAGCAATTGGAGGAGGAAAGGTTATCGATACTGCGAAATGCTTGAGGTTCATGTTAAACAATCCAACCGTGGAGTTTTCAGTTCTGCACAAGGTTCAATTCAGTGAAAATAATGATATAAAATTAATTGCCGTACCGACAACCCCAAGTACGGGTTCAGAAGCAAATGCCGTTGCTGTCATCACTTTCGAAGACGGTGCGAAAGTTCCCTATTTTAACGATGGATTCATTCCAGATATGGCAGTTCTTGATTACTCGTTCTTGCAAACGTTGAGTATAGATTCGTTATATACTCTCGCCGCAGACATTTTTACGCATGCGGTTGAAGGCATGACGTCAATAGCTCGCACGCCCTTTCTTAAAGCACTTGGTACTACTTGCTTGTCTCTATTAGAATCTGGTTTCCATAAACTCAAAGAAACTCCTAACGAGTTAAAAGCTCTTGAAGATATCTATTGTGCGGGCTATTTAGGGGGTATTGTTTTGGGAAATGCGTATGTAGGTGCTTGCCATGCTTTATCGCATACTTTGGAAAAGCAGCTCGGAGGGTCACATAGCAATCATATCATATCTATAATTAAGCCCTTGATGGTATGGTCTAAAAACATTTCAATGGATCCCAGCTACGACGAATTCTTGAGAATTTACGAGTCAATCGGATTTGATGATCATGCGAATCGCGATTCGCTATCAAAAGTGAATATTGAACAATGGATTGAAGACTCAGCTAAAGATGTAAATATGAAGTTCAATAGCATAAAAATGTCTAAAGATACTATTGCAAATCTCGTTGATTTTATCCTCAATTACGAAAAAACAACTCATTAAACCGAGTTTTAATCTTTAAGATTAAAGCTATTTACTCGTCATAAATCAATTTTATATTCATACTGTCCATCTATGAAATAAAGTGCTAACAATCCTTTTTTAATGCAATTTTCTGGTAGCAGGTCATACTGTTTATCTATGAAATAAACTGCTAACAATCCTTTGAAAAAATTACATCTAACTGCTAACGAGGCAACGAGACCGCATTCCCACCGCATTCCCACTTCTTTCACGCGTTTCTTCCAATAACTTTTGTACTACTCGTCTTTATTGATGATCAACTTGAAATTTCAACAATAATTAAGGTTTTTATTCCAGATTGGGTTCGATTTATAACCGGAGGCGTCTTCCTCGCGTGTGCATTCACCTTAAATATAATTTCCCATAAACTCCTCTTTGAACCAACCCACGCGCCTCCCACACAGATGATTAAGACTGGAATTTTCGGCACGTGATGAACCCGATGTATCTTGGTATTCTCCTTATCTATATTGCCGTCTTGATAATGACGTCCTCTTTAATTGGACTCCTTTATTTCGTAGGAATCTTCCTTTTTTAGGATAAAATGGCGAGTTATGAAGAGAAGAAACTTGAGTCAATATTTAACAAAGAATATTTAGCGTACCAGAAACCGGTAACCAAATGGATCCCCCATTTCTCCCCCCAACTTGGAGAAAAGGAAAATAGATCAAGAGAAATATTTCCCGTCGGCGGCATTAAATGAAAAACCTTAATTTTACAGTTCTCTTTGCTTAGGGCTTAAGCAAGGATGTTTACGCATATTAGATGTATCATCTTTGGTTGATTTGCTCGTATCTGAGTTTTCATTCAATTTCTTGAATTCATCCATAATCGGGTTTGGTCTCACTGGCGATCGTGTTGCAAAAATCCCTTTAATGGGTATGTGATACATTCCAGCGGGATGCACCTTTTTGATTTGTCGTGATTCGCCCGTATTTTTATGTGTCCAGAAGAACACGATAATATACGAAAAATCCTCAATCCCTTCCAAGCATTCGATAAAATCTGAATAGATTAGGATCTTCTGTGTTTTTTGATTGTTGTGATGAATTGATACCAAATTATGATCCAATTTTAGGTCTTTATTTGTGCATTTTAGCATTACTTCATCCACGTCACTATTGACCACTCCAACTGGTTTTATGATCAAATCTGCCATAAAAATTTCTGTGGGATAATAAAATAAAAATGTTCTTTTACTTTATTGCAATTCTGTATTATCCGGATTTTCCATCATTAAGAACACTTTTCAATACGAGTCTGCCTTTGATCTCCCCTTTGAGAAGGGGTACTTAATTATTTGTAAATGAATCATTTTTTTTATTGGATCCACTCTGAAAAAACTTTCCAGATCTGGTTCCGATCTGGATGAAATTCAAGACCGACGTCCTTAAACGAAGAGCCTAGAGCTAAACCAAGTAATTGTGTAAAAAAGATCCCTGGAGGCACGCTGGGTTGGGGGTTTCTTTGGAGGGACGTGATCATTCTCGGA